>NZ_JAYDZX010000011.1:0-216384 GCF_035607535.1 Salinimicrobium aquimaris | reverse complement strand
GTAAGTTCAGCGAATAGCATAGTATCTGTGATGGTAGTTCCTTCACATACAGTAAGAGTTCCACTAGTTCCTGCTTCAGGAGCCTTCTGTATAGTCACATTGAAACTAAGGGTTTTTGTCTGTTGAGTAACACCATCGGGTGCAGTATAAGTGGCAACATATTCAAGATCATGAGAACCTACAGGATAAAATCCTTTTTCCGGGCCGGTAACTACAAAGTCCACACCCCCACTACAGCCTGAATCATATAAAATTCCCTGGATTGCAATTATTGTATCTCCAGTGTTAGCTTTAGGGGGTCTGTTGCCATAATAGGTAAAAACATACTGGAGTCTGTATACCCCGGAACTAATAATAGGGAATTCATAAATTTTTGATTCATCTACTTGCTGAGGAGCACCGCTTAAAATGGGATCACCCTCCTCAGGAACCAGAAATAAACGTACATCGTAATCTCCGTTACCGTATTCTAATTGGATTGTGGTCTTGGTATCTTCTTCAACTGCAAGATAAGGTGTCGTAATTACAGATTTGTTCCCAATTTCACCACTATTACTGGAGAATAGCTTAACGTAACCTCCGTTTATACCTACGCGCTGGACAAATGTGAAATCCCAACAATCTTTAGCCAGTAAACTTTCATTTAACTCAAATTCCATTTGGAAACTACCCTCACTATCTCTTCCAGTACAGGACTGGGAAACGGTGGGAGTAGCCCAATCAACATAAGCACCTGCCACTCCGTCTACAACATCGGTGGCGCAAAGCACTTGATCTTGAGGTAATTCGCCTCCAAATGTTATGCAGTCATCTCCAGAAATAATGCTGTTGATATTATTTCCGTTGTTGCTCTGGTTCTGCGCACTAGCGGCAAGAGGTGCGAAAAAAAGAAATACCAGCAAAAGAGTGAGCTTTGCCAGGACCTTTTCTGAATTTTCCAAAATGGAAAAAGCGTGAACTTTTTGTTTCACGGTTTCGGCAGGAAGGAAAATATTAGTTAGAGTAGTTTTCCAAATCATAGTCGTCATGTTTGAATTATTGTCACCTTCCGGATATCAGTTCATAGAACTAATTCCTTTCGGTTACATTTTTTATGTTTTATTCGTTGGTTTTGGTTAAGTTCATATTATCCCTTAGGGAAGGATAACCTGAATAAATTTTCATTCTTCTTACAAATTCACCTGATTCGATTGGGGGGAAACCAGGTCAATTTTGGGCATTTTTCAATCTTATTCTAAGGTAAAATTAGAGCGATTATTTGTTAAAAAAAGAAATTTTAAATCTTTTAGATGTAGTGTGAGATTTTACAGACAAACGACACACAAACAGTTTATTATACAAGGAATTTTGGGAGTCTTTTTAAGAAATTATCCTTGTGCTGCTTATCCTACAACAGTGAAAAGGGTGAGAAAAAGAGCATTAATTTTTTCTTATTTTTTGGCTTCTTAAGTAAAACCTTTTCAGGTAGTTATAGGATATAATTGTCTGCTTTTCCTTTTGTTCGATTCTTACAAAATTTCCCCTTTTTCGACAGGATATTTTCTCCCTTTAAATTGAAGATTTTGTAAATTGGCTGTATGAAAAGCAAACTCCACGACTACCGCAAATTATACCAGAAGCACCAGCTTCTGGAAGAGGAAATACCGCAAGATCCATTTGAACTTTTTCACTATTGGCTTCAGGAAGTAGAAGCCAGCAGGGAAGTGGAAGAAGTGAATACCATGAACCTTTCCACGATTGGCCTGGATGGTTTCCCTGCAACCCGGGTAGTGCTGCTCAAGGAATATGACAATGAAGGTTTCGTGTTCTATACCAATTATGAATCTGACAAAGGGAAGGCTATAGCTAAAGATCCAAAGGTTTGTCTCTCTTTTTTCTGGCCTGCTTCAGAACGGCAGGTGATAATAAAGGGTCTGGCACAAAAAACATCTGTTGAAGATTCAGAAGCTTATTTCCATTCCCGTCCCAAGGGAAGTCAGCTTGGAGCCTGGGCTTCACAACAGAGCTCTGTAATTCCTTCGCGGGAGTATCTTCAGGAGAAACTGAATCTTTTCGAGGAGGAATACGCCGGAAAAGAAATTCCAAAACCCGTATATTGGGGAGGATATAAGGTCATTCCTTCCCAATTTGAATTCTGGCAGGGTAGACCTAACCGCCTGCATGATAGAATATATTTCAGCAAGGAAGGAAAAGAGTGGAAGATTGACAGACTAGCACCATAATTATGAAGAAACTGATCCTGGTTAGACACGGCAAATCCTCCTGGGAGGAGGATCTGCCCGACGATGAACGGCCTTTGAAAAAGAGAGCCTATAAAGATGCTGCCCTGGTATTAAATGCATTTTCAGGATTCCATCGCAAACCACTAAAGCTGTGGAGTAGTTATGCTACCCGGGCATTAACAACTGCAAAGATCTTTAAAGAAAGGCTTGAGGTAGACGATGCCGATTTTTCAATTAAAGATGAGCTCTATACCTTCGACAGTAAAACCCTCCTGAAAATCATAAAGTCTTGTGATGATCAGGTTGATACTTTAATGGTTTTTGGTCATAATCCGGCAATTACCGGAGTGGTAAATCAGTTAGGGGATCAGCACTTTTCAAATGTCCCTACTACCGGTTTAACGATGATCGAATTTGACGCTGAAAAATGGAAGGATATTCAAAATGGTAAGACTTTGCTCCATTTGTTCCCAAAGAATTTAAGGTAAATGGAGGGGAATCAATATATAAACAGGGAGCTGAGTTGGCTTCAGTTCAACGCACGTGTATTACAGGAAGCTGCAGATAAAACCGTGCCTCTTATTGAAAGGCTCCGGTTTCTGGGGATCTTTTCGAATAATCTGGATGAGTTTTTTAAGGTGCGCTATGCTACTATTAAACGCATTGATCTTGCGGGTAAAGGTGGGAAAAGCGTTCTTGGAGGTATTAAGGCAAATAAGCTTTTGGAAGAGATCACGCAGATCGTGATAGATCAACAAAGCGAAAGCCTGAAGATCCTGGATTCTATTCAGAATAAACTTAAGGAGCATAAAATTTATATCATCAATGAAAAGCAGGTAACAAAAGCTCAACAACCTTTTCTGAAAAACTTTTTTCTTCAGAAGGTGAGTCCGGCGCTGGTGACTATAGTACTTAATGATCTTGCAGAACTTCCCAGACTTAAGGATAGTGCAGCATATCTGGCAGTGAAGATGGTGATGAAAGAACCTGCTCCAAAAAGGGCAAATTCCAATGTTGTTTCCCGACAGCTTAAGGAAAAGAAGTATGTGCTTATTGAAATCCCCAGGAGCATTGAGCGATTTGTAGTACTTCCGAAGGAAGGTGATAAACAATATATCATCCTCCTCGATGACCTTATTCGCTATCATTTGCACTCCATTTTCAACATTTTTGAGTATGAAAGTGTTACGGCTCATATGATCAAGATCACCCGGGATGCCGAGCTGGATATTGATAGTGATCTCAGTAAATCCTTCATCGAAAAAATATCAGCAAGCGTAAAAGACAGAATCGAAGGGGAGCCGGTACGATTCGTTTATGATATGAATATTGACCAGGATACTCTGCAATATCTCATGAGTAAAATGGGAATAGATGCTACCGACAGTATTATTCCCGGCGGTCGCTATCACAACAGAAGGGATTACAGGAATTTTCCGAGTCTTGGAGGAGAAGAGCTCCAGTACAAACCTTACGAACCTTTGCCTGTACCCGGACTCATTCTGCAGGGAAGCTTGTTTAAGGAGATTGCAAAAAAGGATTACCTGTTGCACACCCCTTATCAAAGCTTTTCTTATACTGTCAAGTTTCTGAGAGAGGCAGCTTTGGATCCGGCTGTAAAATCAATAAAGATCACAATCTATCGTTTGGCCAAGATCTCCCATATCGCGAGCTCCCTGATCAATGCGGTAAAAAATGGGAAAAAAGTAACGGTTCAAATTGAACTTAGGGCGCGCTTTGATGAAGTTGCCAACATAAATTACGCCGAGCAAATGCAGCAGGAAGGTGTAAATCTCATTTTTGGGGTTAAAGGTTTGAAGGTGCATTCCAAGGCTTGTGTGGTTGAAAGACTGGAAAACGGTAAAACCAGGCGCTACGGTTTCATTAGTACCGGAAATCTCAATGAATCTACTGCCCGGGTTTACTCAGATCTCACGCTTTTTACAAGTGATCAAAGTATTTTGAAAGAAGTAAACAAGGTTTTTGATTTTTTTGAAGTAAATTATAAAGTAAGCCGCTACAAACATTTACTCGTTTCTCCACACTACACTAGAAGCAGCCTTGTTAAGCTTATCCAAACCGAAATAGATAACGCCAGGGAAGGAAAACCGGCAGGCATAAGGCTTAAGCTCAATAGCCTTTCAGATTATCCCATAATTGATAAACTTTATGAAGCAAGCAGGGCCGGAGTGAAGATGAAGTTGATCGTTCGCGGTATTTGTTGTCTGGTTCCCGGAGTGGAAGGTATGAGTGATAATATTCAGGTAATAAGCATTGTCGATAAATATCTGGAACATCCAAGGATCTTCATTTTTGAGAATGGTGGTACTCCAAAAGTTTATATCTCCTCGGCAGACTGGATGACCAGGAACCTGGATTACAGGGTGGAAATTAGCTGTCCTATTTATGATAAGGATATTCAGAAAGAGCTTATAGAGACTTTTGAGATTTGCTGGAGTGATAATGTGAAGGCGAGGGTAATTTCCCTGAAACAGGACAATGCCTATCGCCGCAACAATAAGCCGCCACTCCGCTCTCAATTTGCTTTATATGACTATTATTTAAAAAAACTGGAACCAGAAAAAGAAAAGGTTTGATCAATCAAAAAAAATATGCCGCCATAGATATTGGATCCAATGCTGTAAGGTTGTTGATCATGACAATTACAGAGCAGGAGGGAAGAGAAGCTCATTTTAAAAAGACCTCCCTGGTGAGGGTTCCCATAAGGTTGGGTGCAGATGTTTTTTTAACCGGCAGGATTTCAGAAGAGAACATCAAAAGGATGGTCGACACCATGGAGGCCTTTAAGTTGCTTATGAGATCCCATAGGACCGAAAAATTCAAAGCCTGTGCAACTTCCGCAATGAGAGAATCTAAAAATGGAGAAGAGGTTACTCAATTGATCAAAGAGAAGACCGGCCTGGAAATAAGCATTATTGACGGCAATGATGAGGCAGCTATCATCGCAGCTACAGATCTTCACGCCTTGATACAAACCGATAAGACATATCTCTATGTAGACGTGGGTGGTGGAAGCACAGAATTCACTCTCTATTCCAAAGGAAAAACTGTCACTTCCCGCTCTTTTAAACTGGGAACTGTAAGGCTTCTCGAAAATATGGTATCTGCTGATGTTTGGAAAGAGGTGGAGGAGTGGATAAAGAAAGTTACAAAGGAATATACCAAAATAGACCTTATAGGTTCCGGTGGAAATATCAATAATATTTTCAAAAGTAGTGGAAAAGCCAATGGGAAACCACTGAGTTTTCTATATCTCAGTTCTTATTACCAGTTGCTGCAATCTTTTACTTATGAAGAGCGTATCACACAACTAAACTTAAATCAAGACCGGGCAGATGTGATCGTGCCTGCTGCGAAGATCTATCTTTCTGCCATGAAATGGACGAGAGCCCGAAGAATATACGTGCCAAAAATCGGACTTTCAGATGGAATTATTAAGTCTCTCTACCAGGAAACGCTCGAAACTAGCCGTGCATAGTTTCTTTCTTGCCCAGATCTTTCATGATCTGCGCTTCAAATTCGAGTAGATCCTGCCATTTTTGGTCCACCTCTTTACGATCGCCGTATTTTCTCGCAAAGTTGAGAAACATAGTGTAATGATTGGCTTCGCTTACCATTAAGCTCCTGTAAAATTCTGCCAGTTCCTTATCCTCCAAATTTTCTGAAAGCAGCCTGAAACGTTCGCAACTGCGAGCTTCGATAAGGGCAGCATAAAGCAACCTGTGGATCAAACTTGTGAGTCGGCTTCCACCTTTTGGAAAGAAGGTCATCAGTTTGATCACGTATTCATCTTTCCGGTCACGGCCAAGGCTAAGACCTCTCGCCAGAATGCGGTCATGTACCATCTTAAAATGTCCCATTTCTTCCCTTGCAAGTGCAGTCATCGCAGTGACGAGTTCAGAGTATTCGGGGTGGGTAACGATAAGCGATATTGCGGTAGAGGCCGCCTTTTGTTCGCAATATGCGTGGTCTGTAAGGATTTCCTCAATGTTCTTTTCAACGATGTTGACCCATCGCGGGTCTGTGGGTAATTTTAAACCTAACATTATACATCCAGATCAAAGGTGGAACGTAACTTCTCAATAAAGGGATTTTTCTCCCTTAATTTTTCAAACTTTTCAATCGCGGTAAAAGCAAACTTTTTTTCTGCCTTCTCATTTACAGAAACCTTGAGCTGAATATGGGTATTCTGTAATTTTTCTTTAAGAAAGCCCATGAGGTGATATTGAACCTTTTCAAGCTCCAGCTTCATAGTTTCATTCGGCAGCTCAACACAAATATTCTTACCCATTAAAGCGGGAGTATCGGTTTGCATAATCGAGGCAAGGATCTTCTCACCCTTTTCATTCTGCTCTTCGCTAAACTCCTGCCATGCCGCCTGCATTTCTTCCTCGCTGAATTTGCCATTTTTGACCACCTCTACTTCAGCCTGGGCTTCCCGTTTTTGAGCTTCCAGCTCTTTTTTCTTCTGAATGCTCTTCAGGGAAAGACCGGAAACTTTTTTACCGGCAAGCTCTGTCATTGTCTGATTTTGCTTAGCAGGTGCTTCTTCTTCAGGCAAAGTAGTTGTGGTAACTTGTGTCTCTATCCTGGTTTCCACAGCCGGATTTCCCTTTTCTTCTGAAGTTTCTATTGCTCCGGAAGGTTTTTGGTCTTCGGGTTCAGCGACCGTGTCACCTGGAGAACAATCGGATGCCGGGTTTGCTGAAGGTTTTGGCAGCTGACTTTCAGCCGGGGCGGCCGAATCTCCTTCCGCGTATTCATTATTGACAATGACTTCCTTCTCTTTGGAAGAAAGTTTAAGTGCCGGTGCCGGAATGGGAGCTCCGGTGAAATGATTTGGCGGAATTATGTAGCTGTCATCCTTTTTTTTTTCGTCGCTAAAAGTGACCGAAGCTAATTGCATCAGGCATAGCTCTACAAGTAGTCGCTGATTTCTACTGCTCTTGTATTGCAGGTCACATTCATTGGCCAGTTCAATTCCCTTCAGAAGAAATCCTGATGAAGCCTGCTGCGACTGTTTGTAATACAAGGCTTTTGTATTGTCACCTACTTCCAGCAAATTTATTGTCTTCGAGTCCTTGCAAACCAAAAGGTCCCTAAAATGGGAAGCAAGGCCTGCAATAAAGTGGTGCCCGTCAAAGCCGTGACTTAAGATCTCATTGAAAAGTAAAAGCAGCTGGGGAATGTCATTTTTGAGGATCAGGTCTGTCGCCGAAATATAGGTGTCGTAGTCGAGTACATTCAGGTTCTCCGTGACTGCTTGTCTGGTAAGGTTTTTTCCGCTGAAGCTTACCACCCTGTCATAAATTGACAGAGCATCCCTCATCGCACCATCAGCTTTTTGCGCTATGATGTGCAGGGCGTCATCTTCGGCTTCCACGCCTTCCTGTTGTGCTATATAAGAGAGATATTCCTTGGCATCCCTAACTGTGATCCTTTTAAAATCAAAGATCTGGCAGCGGGAAAGGATGGTGGGGATGATCTTGTGCTTTTCTGTAGTCGCCAGGATAAAAATCGCATGCTTTGGCGGTTCCTCAAGGGTCTTCAGAAAAGCATTGAAAGCGGCCTGCGACAACATGTGCACCTCATCAATGATATAGACCTTATATTTTCCTACCTGCGGCGGAATGCGGACCTGGTCAATAAGGTTCCTTATGTCATCAACAGAGTTATTGGAAGCAGCATCGAGTTCAAAAATATTGAAAGCAAAATCTTCATTGGGATCCTGATTGCCGTCCTGGTTGATCTTCTTCGCCAGGATTCGGGCGCAGGTTGTCTTTCCAACTCCCCGGGGACCGGTAAAAAGTAGCGCCTGTGCCAGGTGATTGTGTTCAATGGAATTGAGTAGGGTGTTGGTGATAGCCTGCTGGCCCACAACGTCTTTGAAAGTTTGAGGCCGGTATTTCCTCGCCGATACTACAAAATGTTCCATTGAAATGCTTTAGATGACAAATATAAAAATACAAATTCGAAGCAGGGGGGAATCCCTCTGTTTTTATCCACAAAAATCTGTTGACACTACCCGGAATGACTCAAAATCCATACCTCTCAAAAATGGCATTATAAATGTATCTTTGTCCCAAAGCAGACCGCCTTATCGCTTTCCGTTTTTGGCGGAAGGAGGAAAGTCCGGACACCATAGGGCAGCATAGTGGGTAACACCCATCGGTTTCGTTCCGTTTCGAAAATTATCGGGATCGGGGCGGGATCAGGACTAGTGCAACAGAAAGGATGTACAGGTAATGCTGTAGTGAAATCAGGTAAACTCTATGCGGTGCAATGCCATGTATACCGGCTGTTAAGGATTGCCCGTCCGTTGCCGGAGGGTAGGCAGCTAAAGACTTTTGGTAACAAAAGTTTCAGATAAATGATAAGGGTCTCTCCCGGTCCCGAGAACTCGGGACGGGAAGGGAAACAGAATCCGGCTTACAGGTCTGCTTTTTTATTTTTTTTCCCGGACAATTTCTTTTACCCACTCCCGGGCCGGCTCCAGGTCCAGAAAGATCTCGTACGGCAATTTACAGAATCTCTTTTCAAAATTTGCCATGTTGAGTGAGGAGACTTTCTTACTCACAACACCAATTCCCACCAGGTTTTTAACCTTGTCCAGGTCGAGATAAATGGTAGGATTGACATTGTAGTCGTTAACACGATAAGAAAGATAAACAAATGGTTTTCTCTTGTAAAAATCACTGCAAACTTCTATGAGGTCGGCAACTTGTTTTCCTTCCAGCACCTGCCCTTCCCTTGGTATGGACAACACGTAGTTACTGTGGAATTCAAGTACGGTAAATTCCAGCTCAAGCAATTTCAAGGGTAACACCATCCTCTAATTTAAACAAAAAAACTAAATACAGAATTTCCGTACTTCCGCACTTCGGTGAAGCGATCCAGCTGAGAAAGATCAACTTGTTTTCTATGCTCAATGATCAAAGAACCTCCTTCTTCAAGGAGATTTCGGGAAAAGGTGAGTTCGACAATCTGCTGAAGTTTGTCGGCTTCAAAATTGTATGGAGGGTCGGCAAAGATGATATCCGCTGTTTCTCCCGTAGCCTGAAGAAACTTAAAAACATCACTTTTCACTGTCCTTACAGGAAGGTCAAGTTCTGCGGCTTTTGTGTTGATGAATTTTACACATTCAAAATGCGTGTCAACAGCAATGATCTCCACAGCGCCTCTGGATCCAAATTCGTAGGTGATGTTACCCGTGCCGCTAAAAAGATCTATGACCTTCAAGGCTGAAAAATGGTACTGGTTATTGAGAATATTGAAAAGTGCCTCCTTCGCAAAATCTGTGGTAGGCCTTACAGGTAATTTCTTGGGGGCAATGATCCTCTTTCCTTTATGTATTCCTGATACTATTCTCATTCAAGTACTTTAAAAAGCGTGTAATGCATATAACCTTTGGGCGGCTCTTCTTTTGCATTGTAGAGGAAACCGAATGCGGTATTCATGAATTTTATCTCCTTTACATATGTATAGGCAATATCGTAATAATCTGAATTCTCTTTGATCCTGCCAAGCAGCATTAGCTCAAAGCTGGAGGGATCCAGATCAAGTTGTTCGGCGCAAAAAAGCAGGTAGTATATGAAGTCTTCCCGGGTCGAGCACTTAAAGGTATTTGCCAGCAGGAGTTGACCTCGTTGATACACCAGTAGATCATATCCACCTGGGAAGCTGTTTAGGTAAACTCTTGTGCCATCAGTTTGAAAGCGATTTTGAATCTGGAATTCCTGTGCCAGTACGCTTACACAATGCCTGTATTCGAATTCCCCATACCTTTCAAAAAAGAAGTTATTGATGTTCGTGTAAGGAATGTATACATTCACCATTTCTGCGGAAGGTATCTCGTCATGGGCCACATAGTCGGTTTCCAGGATCTTGGTGTTGTATTTAAGATATTCCGAAGCATTTTCTTCTTCAAAAAAGTTTTGGGGCACAAGGCTGTAGAGCTCATTTGAAAACAACACAATTACTTCGGGCTGCTCATCTCTCAAAAATGCCTCCTGCTCGTATTGTTTTTCTATTTGCTGAAGTACCTGAGCAGGATTCAGCTTCCGTGAAAACAGAAGATCCTTGAAGAATAAGATTCTTTTCTCGTCCTTCGAAAGGGCACAAAAAGAAAGTCCATTCAGGCTAACCTGAATGGACAACTTTATATTTGGGTTATTCACTTCTTTATTCGGCGTCACCATAGATCTTTGGCCAGTTACCGCTGGTATTAACTTCTTCCATAGAACCAACCCTAATGAATGGACCATTAACGTTATCTACAGATACTACCTGCTCTTCCTGGTTTACAAGATCCGGATCCTGATCGTAAAGAATAACTTCCTTAGCAACTTTAGCTTCAAAAACAGGAATCTTGGTTCCGCTTTTATCAACTGTACCTGCAGATAGCTGGAATTTCTCGTTCACTCCTTCAATAGGCACATTCATCATTGTCTTATAACGGTCGGATCCCTTAAAGAGAGAATCTTTTACAGATTTATATCCTAAAGTGTCGATCACCACAATTTCTATTCGGCGGTCCACACCGTAAGTCTTTCTATATTCCTCATCCATTACCGTAGTATCTCTCCTTTGGGTAAGGGTAAATTGTGCAGTATCTATAAAACGAACAAGATTATCCCAGTTTCCTTCAAATTTTCCGGTCACTGTACGGTGAGCCAGTTCTGCATCTCTTATATCCTTGAGGTTTTCAATTACTTTGGCGTATCTTGCCTCTTTGACTTCATTGAATTTTATAGGCTGATAAACGGAATTAAAAACCAGGTATCCAAGGAAAATAATCACAATCCAAAGAACTAACTGAATGACAAGTTTCATGCGGGTGCAGTTTAAGATTTAATTAAGTATTCAGGCAAATCTACAATTTTTTTTTATTCGTAAAAGATTCTTCCGAAAAAAACCTTGTTATCTTTGGGCTTTGAGGATATTACCATGGAGAAACTGAACGCCGCAAACTTCTATAAATTACTACTCAAAGATCTAAAATTTGAAGCTAAAGTTAAACAGGATATTGCTCTGCAGCAGCTGGCAACTTTTGTGGTAGATGGGAAGGAAGATTCCCTGTTTCTTTTAAAGGGGTTCGCCGGTACTGGAAAGACCACAATTATCAGCTCCCTGGTAAAGAACCTGTGGCAGGTGAGGAAAAGCGGAATTCTCCTGGCACCAACAGGCCGTGCTGCTAAAGTGATCTCCAACTACTCCGGCCGGGAGGCTTTTACCATTCATAAGAAGATCTATTTTCCGAAGAAAAAGTCGGGCGCCGGAGTCAGTTTTGTCCTTCAGCCGAATAAACACCGCAATAGTATTTTCATTGTTGATGAGGCTTCAATGATCCCCGATGTCAATACAGATGCGCAGATGTTTGAAAACAATTCCCTGCTTGATGATCTCATTGAATATGTTTATTCGGGAAATAACTGTCGTTTGATCCTTATTGGAGATACTGCACAGCTGCCACCTGTAAAGCTGGAGGTGAGTCCGGCGCTGGAGGAGCAAAGACTGCAAACGTCCTATTTCAGGGATGTAACTCATATCGAGCTGGACGAGGTGGTGCGGCAAAGTGAGGAAAGTGACATATTGCATAACGCAACGTTAATTAGAGAGGCGCTAAGGGAGGAGTTTTACGAGAGCTTCAGCTTTGAATTGAGCAGTAAAAAAGATGTGATAAGGCTGGTGGATGGCTATGAGATCATGGAGGCCATTGAGGACTCCTACCGCAATTTAGGTCATGAAGACACCACTATTATTGTACGCTCTAATAAACGTGCGAACCTCTACAATCAACAAATAAGGAACAGGATATTATTTCAGGAAGAAGAGATCTCTGCCGGGGATTACCTCATGGTGGTGAAGAATAATTATTTTTGGATCAAACCATCTAGCGAAGCAGGGTTTATTGCCAATGGTGATATTATTAAGGTGCTGGAGATCTTTGCGATCAGGGAACTTTACGGGTTCAGGTTTGCCGAGATAAGGGCACAGATGGTGGATTATCCAAATATGGAGCCAATAGAGACTGTTGTGCTTTTGGATACCCTGGAGAGTAATAATCCTTCCCTCACTTATGAAGAATCAAATAAGCTTTACCAGGAAGTGATGAAGGATTATGAAGAGGAGCGAACGAAATACAAAAAATTTCTAAAGGTGAAGAACAACAAGTACTTCAACGCTTTGCAAATAAAGTTCTCCTATGCCATGACCTGTCATAAATCCCAGGGGGGACAATGGAAAACTGTTTTCGTAGAGCAGCCTTATCTGCCCAACGGGATTGACCGGGACTATCTGCGGTGGTTGTACACAGCAGTAACCCGTGCACAGGATAAACTATATCTAATTGGATTTAAAGATGATTTTTTTGCCCACGCAGAGTAGTCAAAAATGTCATTACGGGAACCTTATAAAAATCTTTAATAAAAATTTCCTTCTTAAAGAGGAAGTATAATTCTTAAAAAATGTCTACTCAAAAGCCTCTAAAAACAATTGCTATGATCCCGGCGCGCTATGCCGCAACACGTTTTCCGGGCAAATTGATGCAGGATCTCCATGGCAAGACTATTATTTTGCGAACCTATGAAGCCGCCAGAGATACCGGACTTTTTGAAGAGGTATATGTGGTGACCGACAGTGATATTATATTTGAAGAGATCACTGCAAATGGCGGAAAGGCTATAATGAGCAAAAAAGAGCACGAATGCGGGAGTGACCGTATTGCCGAAGCCGTAGAAGACATGGATGTAGATGTTGTGGTGAATGTTCAGGGGGATGAGCCAATGATCGATACCAAAAGTCTTGGGCTGCTGCTTGAGGTCTTTAGTGGTAAAGATGCCCACCTCATTGACCTGGCTTCCCTGAAAACTCCGTTGCAGGATAAAAAAGACATCAACAATCCAAATAACGTCAAAGTGATCACAAATAATGAAGAATTTGCTCTCTATTTTTCCCGTTCTCCAATTCCTTATCCGAGAGATGAGAACAGTGGAGCAACCTGGTTCAAACATGTGGGGATTTACGCTTTTAGAAAACAGGCGTTGATGGATTTCTACAGGTATCCCATGCTCAAGCTGGAGGCTACGGAAAAGATCGAAGCTATAAGGTATCTTGAGTATGGAAAAAACATCAAGATGGTTGAAACAGAAGTGCGTGGTGTAGGAATTGATACTCCTGAAGACCTTGAGGAGGCCAGAAAACTGCTGGAGAAGGAAAAAGGAAAATAGAAAGATGTTTTCTTGAGCGCTTTTGAAAATTTCCTTGAAGGCATCATCCCTTAAAATCTCTATATTTGGAAAAACTAACTAAAAACGATCATGAAAAAAATTCTATTCATTCTATTTACGGGACTGTTGAGCGGTTTTGCTACAGCTCAGATCCAGGTCCCACAGCCAAGTCCCTCGGCTAAAATTGAACAGCAGGTAGGTCTTTCAAAAGTCACTGTAAACTATTCCCGCCCGGGAATGAAGGGCAGGACGATCTTTGGTGATCTTGTACCGTATGGGGAAAAGTGGCGCACCGGTGCCAACAACAACACTACTATTTCCTTCGATACAGATGTCGAGATTAATGGAAAGGAACTAAAAGAAGGAACTTATGCTATTTACACTGTTCCCGGGAAAGATAAATGGGAAGTGATCTTCTATAAAGACAGTAATAACTGGGGTCTTCCTCAGCAATGGGATGAAAGCAAGGTGGCGCTAAAGGCAACTGCAAATGTGCAGGAGATGCCACTGTCAATGGAGACTTTCACAATTCTTTTTGATGAACTTCAAAATGATTCCGCCGCCCTTAATTTCATCTGGGAAAATACAGTGGCTACCTTGCCAATCAATGTACCTACAGATGAACGTGCCATGGCCAGCATTCAGCGTGTAATGAACGGGCCTTCGGCTAATGATTACTTTGCTGCTGCGACCTACTACCACGATGAGAAGAAAGACAACAAGCAGGCTTTAGAGTGGGTAAATAAAGCAATTGAAATGCAGGGGGCAGATGCTCCTTTTTGGATGCTAAGAAGGAAGTCTCTTATTCAGGCAGATCTTGGTATGAAGAAGCAGGCTATTGAAACTGCAAAACTTTCTTTGGCCGCTGCCGAAAAAGCCGGTAACAAGGATTATGTGAAAATGAACAAGGACTCTCTAAAGGAATGGGGAGCGAAATAAAACAATTTTTTTAATACCTCTCAAAAAGCGGCTTTTTGGCCGCTTTTTTGTGCTTAAAAGGATTGGGCTAAAGCCCGGACTCCTGTTGCTCTGCAACCTTCGGCTGAAGCCGGGGGCATTGCATATTATTTATATTTTATCAATCAAAATGCATCGTAATTTGAGTTTCGAGAACTCGATGTGCAACTATGAAACAGCGAGATTGCAGCTTTAACTAGGATATGTAAGATACTGGAAATCATCATTAAAGCTCTGGCTTCAGCCAGGGGTTCATTATTTCGTCCCCAAGGCTTTAGCCCAAATTATGGCGTTTAATACTCCAGCCTAATTTCCTTCCTTATCTCATCCAGCACGGAAATTAGCTGCAGGCTCTTTTCAAAGCTCATTACATCACTTTCTGTTCTGCCCTTCCTCAGCATTTCCTGAACATGCCGGGCTTCGTATTCATAGCCAAAGGAAGCAACATCAAAGGTTTTAGTTGTGGTTTCCCCGGGAGTGGCAATAGTTACAGTTGCAGGTTCATGCCACCTGGAACTAATCCTGATGTTGGCTTTCTCCAATTCAAATTCGGCAACCGTCGGGGTTTTTTTAATGATGGTGCTGTGCAATTCAGCTGTCACGCCGTTTGAATAGGAAAAAACGACATCACAGATCTCATCAACTTCTGTTTTACCTAGCTGAGCTTTGGCCTGGATCTTTTCCGGGAGGCCAAGGCTGTGAAGAGCCAGAAAAACAGGATAAATTCCTATATCCAAAAGGCTGCCGCCCCCAAGACTTTTCAGAAATAGCCTTCCGGATTCATTATAAGGAGCGTTAAATCCGAAGTCGGCGGTAAGTTTTTTGATCTTCCCGTATGCTCCGGAGTTTATTTGATCTATAACAAATTGGATGTGTGGTAGGAAAGGTGTCCACATCGCCTCCATCAGGAAAACCTGCTTTTCTCTGGCTGTGGAGATCATTTCTTCTACCTGTTGCCGGTTAATGGCAAAAGGCTTTTCACATAGTATTGCTTTACCATTTTGCAGGCAGAGTAGGGTATGCTCGTAATGAAAAACATGAGGAGTAGCAATGTACACAACATCTACTGCTTCATCCTGCAGCATTTCTTCATATGAGCCAAAAGCCTTTTTACCTCCGTTCTTATTTATAAAATCCTCTGCCCGCTCAAGAGACCTGCTGGCTACAGCATAAATTTCGGCATCTTCAACGTGCCGCAGACTGGTGGCGAACTTTGCGGCAATTTTTCCGGGGCCAAGGATTGCCCATTTTATTTTTTCAGCTTTCATTCTTTAATGACTTTAGGGGAATGCTTCGGAAGAAAACTTTGTAGTAATATCGCAATGGCAATAACCAGGAGACAACCTGCGAGGTTGAGCCACAGGTAAGGCATTACATCCTGAAAGTAAAGAACAAAAATGATTGCTTGCGTTATCAAGGCAGCAATGAAGGTTGCGTTGCTTTTTACGTAGCTAATGAAGAACGCGAGGAGAAAAATCCCCAGCACATTTCCGTAGAAAAGTGAACCAATAATGTTCACCAACTGAATAAGATTGTCAAAAAGATCTGCTATGCTGGCTACGGCTATGGCAATAAGCCCCCAGATCATTGTAAACAATTTGGACATACGCACGTAGTGCTCCTGACTCTTTTCCCCGACGTTCCGTTTATAAAGATCGATCATAGTAGTAGATGCCAGCGCATTTAATTCTGATGCTGTGGAAGACATAGCAGCCGAAAGGATAACCGCTAATAAAAGTCCTATAAGTCCCCGCGGAAGATTGTTTAGAATAAAATGGATAAACACATAATCCTTGTCATTGGTCTCAACAAGAGGATTTGCCTTGCTGATAAGTTCTGTTGCCTCCTGCCGCACCTGAATTTCAGATTCATTCAATTGAATCAACTCATTTTTAAATGTATCTCTATCTCCTTCGCGAAAATTTCCGGCATTGGCATATTGAAGGGTTTTCTGCTGTTTTTGATCCTGAATAAGCTCAAGTTCCGATTGTAGCTGTTCATATTCAGAAGAAAGTTCAGAATTCGCTACCGCATTTGTTGCCGCCGGATTAAAATTAAGAGGGGAATAATTGAACTGATAGAAGACAAAAACCATCACCCCAACCAGCAGAATAAAGAACTGCATCGGGACTTTTAGAAGTCCGTTGAAGATCAAGCCCAGCTGACTCTGTCTTACAGATTTCCCTGATAGATACCGCTGCACCTGGCTCTGGTCTGTTCCAAAATAGGAGAGGGCGAGGAAGGTGCCGCCTATCATTCCGCTCCAAAAAGTATAGCGGTTCTCAAGATCAAATGAAAAGTCCAGGATGTCCAGTTTTCCGCTGGCACCTGCGATTTCAAGTGCTTTGGTGAAGGTGATCTCTTCCGGAAGGTATTGAATGATGAGGATCAATGCCACCACCATTCCGAAGAAAATTACTGCCATTTGCTGTTTTTGAGTAACATTCACAGCCTTTGTTCCGCCGGAAACAGTGTAAATGGTCACCAGAATTCCGATAATAATATTTAAGGTAGTGAGGTTCCAGCCCAGAACTGCAGAGAGAATAATAGCAGGCGCAAAAATGGTGATTCCGGCAGCGAGTCCGCGTTGGACGAGGAATAGAAATGCCGTTAAAGTCCGCGTCTTTAGATCAAACCTGGATTCGAGGTATTCATAAGCGGTGTAGACCTCCAGCCGGTAGTAGATTGGGATGAACACCATGCAAATGATGATCATGGCTATTGGCAGTCCAAAATAGAATTGAACAAATCCCATCCCGTCGTGGAAAGCCTGTCCCGGGGTGGAGAGAAAGGTGATCGCACTGGCCTGGGTCGCCATAACCGATAATCCTACCGTCCACCACCTGGCCTCGTTACCTCCGCGAATATAATCCTGAACATTTTTGCTGCCGCGGGTCTTATAAACGCCATAGGTTACGATGAAAACAAGAGTTCCGGCTAAAATGATCCAGTCAATATGCTGCATATCAGGAGAAAGTTGTCATGAGGATATAAAAAAGAAAGATGTAAACCGCATTCGCAATAAGCACAGCCGTATAAGCTTTCTTCCACTGATATTTCTTAGGTGCTTCCATTAATTCGCAGAATTATTACCGGCAGATTTTGGGGCTGTATTTTCTTCCAGCGAGATCATATTGGCAAACAACCTGAACGCCCCCGGCACACCTGCAGGAAATTCCCTGAAGAAGCTGAGGCCGGTATAAATGAAGTTGCCTTTACCGTAGGGAGCCACTAAAAGGCTTCCCTTTTTTGGTGTTTCTCCTTTGTCGTTCATCGCCAGAATTGGAGTGAATTCCTCAGCCCAATTATCCGGAAAATAAAGACCCCGTTCCTGTACCCAACCTTCAAAATCTTCGGCAGTGATCTTGTTTGGAGAATTGAGGATTGGGTGATTGGGTGCCAAAAATGTGACTTTCGCATTCTCATCTGTCACCCTGTCCCTGGAAAGTTCCAGTTCATAAGGAGCCAGTTCCTCTGTGACCAATCCGCGGCTGGTGTTGTACTGGAGGATGAGATTTCCGCCTTGCTCTACGTATTCAAATAGTGCAGGTTGCCGGTAGCGCAATTCCTCCACAGTATTATACGCCCGAATTCCCACCACCACGGCATCGAATTTCTTCAAACTACCTGCTGAAATTGTTTTAGGATCAAGAATCTCTACAGTGTAACCTATTTGTTTCAGTGCCTGTGGCACGACATCTCCTGCTCCCGGAATATAGCCGATTAATCTTCCTCTTTTTTGGATGTCCAGTTTTACCAGCTGAGTCTTGTTTGGAAGCACCAATGTCTGCAGCGGAATGTGGGGATAATGCATTTGCACTACCGATTTGGAATATTCCTTTCCATCCACAACTGCCACCGGATTAAAAGCTGATCTATTCTGAACTGAAGGAGGCTGTACATTAAAATTAAAAGTCACCTCCTGTCCTTTTTGTAGGGGTCCAAAAATGTGATTTTCGGGAGTGATCTTCCAACCCGGCAAGTTACCCGGTTTAAGGGTGCCTGAAATGCCATTTTTCATTGCCTTTACCGTAACAGGAATTGTTCCAGGCGCACCATTGGCAAACACCATTACCTCTGTGCCGGCAGTGACCGAAACCGCGGGCACCACCTCAAAAGGCCTATAGGACTCGCCCGTTACAGGATCATTAAATTTATAGGTTATATTCCTTTGGAAAGGGATTTCTACGTTGTTGATCTTAAGCACAAACTCTGCTTTGAGCTCTCGCGGAGTTTCAGGTAAGCCTATAAGTTCATCGTTCTCTACTTTGTACATGCCCAGGCTCCCTTCTTTGTTAAGCCAGTAAGGACTCGTGAAATTGACATTTTCGGGAATTATAAAGTCTACTATCTCGAGAGAAGATTTGTTATTGGCAAGAGGAAGGTGGATTGGAATTTCTCTTTCTCCGGGATGTAATTTTATTGAGACAAGTTGTGTCGGGATGTTACTCCGGTTAATAGCCTCCAGGTTTAACTTAACTTCTTCTCCGGGAGTGGCGAGGGAAGAATTCGCAACAGCCTCGAGATAAAGCCCTAGAGAAGCTGCAATAATATCTTTTATCTGGTTAGATTTTACTTTTTTCCAGTGTTGGTCTTCCAGATTTTGGATGAGTTGATATGCTCTTATGAGTTGGGGTACACTGGCAGCCGGGTTTTGAAAATCGAAGTTCTGCTCAACTTTCTCCAATATCTCTCCTATTTCTTTTCCACCCTTTACACGGCTCCAGCTGGTGTTGATTCCGTGGAATACGTCATTGTTGTTCTTTGGATGATCTCCTTTAAGAAGCTCAATATATTCTGAAGCACTGCCGCGGGTTCCGGTGCTGCCAAAACCTTGCGACTGGTGTTGACTTCGGCTTAAAGAGGCGATCTCGGTGTTTGATAATCCTTTCAGTGGAAAGTAAACTCCGGTGTCAAAAGTGAGGAAATGAGACTTATCTGCAGCATCAAATTCCTCCTGCGATCCATAGAACCAGGGAGAGGTGTTAAAAAACAGCTTTTTTGGCTGCCATGTTCCCAGTTCGTTTGCCTGTTCAGGATAAGCTGATTTTTTTCCTGCAAGATCAAAAGCGCGACTGCTCAAAATTGCTGAAGAAGTGTGATGGCCATGGGTTTCTCCGGCTGAATTAGCATCAAACCGGTTGATGATCACATCGGGTTTAAACGACCTAATAGCCCGTACCACATCCTTAAGCACTTCCTCTTCATTCCAGATGCTTAAAGTTTCTTCAGGGTTTTTGCTGTATCCAAAATCGTTTGCGCGGGTGAAAAATTGCTCTCCGCCGTCAATCTTCCTGGCGGCAAGCAACTCCTGAGTCCTTATCACTCCCAGCAACTCCCTCAGTTGAGGTCCAATAAGGTTTTGGCCGCCATCTCCCCGGGTAAGTGAGAGATAGGCCGTGCGGGCATTGAGTTCATTGCTAAAGTAGGAGATAAGCCTCGTGTTCTCGTCATCGGGATGTGCTGCCACATAAAGCACCGACCCCAGAAAATTTAGCTTCTCTATTTCAGAATAAATTTCAGAAGAGTTCCATTTTTCAGGTTTTTGGGCCTGTACAGTGCCGGTAAGGATTAAAAGAACGAGGGCAAAAAGCTTCCGCATAGGATTTTCTTTTGATAAGCTCTCAAATATAATAAGATTCCGCAGTAATCTTTTTTAAAGAGCATCTTTCCCTTCATCGGCGCAATAATCTTTCTCTACAAGCGAGACTGCTTTTTGGAGGATAAGGTTGTTTGGATAAGTGATCAATTCGCCATCCAGGGTCCTTAAATGCAGGTGAAAAGCGCGTATATCTTCAATAACTGCTTCCAGCGGCATGTCCTTATCATGAATTTTTATTCGGCTTCCAATCTTGTAAGGAAAAGAAAAAAACAAAATTATTCCCGCAGTAATGTTGCTCAACATTGACCATATTGCGAACATGGCGACCCCAATAATGGCAAAAAGCGAAGAAAATATAAGCGCGATCTCCTGTGCATTGTAGCCCCAGGTTAGCGAGAGTAGAAAAATTGCAATGATCGTGACCAGGATATTGATGTATTTGAACATGAGCCTGGTGCGGGTGATATGGATCTCGCTGCGATTGCCCACTCTATGGGCCGCTTTTTTCATGATCTGCTGAAGGATCCAAAGACCTAAAAGAATAGCAGCGGTAGAAATTAGTTCATTCCGGTTGAGCAAGAAGAAATCTAACATTCCTGAATTTATATTTTTGTAAAGATAACTATTGGGATATGGAAAGCTGAAAAAATGCCGGTTTATTCTGCAATCTCTCTAAGGGTTTGATATACCAGGTGAGTAGGTAATCCCACCACATTGAAGTAACTTCCCTCTAAATGCTCAACGCCAATTAGCCCAATCCATTCCTGAATCCCATAAGCTCCTGCTTTATCAAAAGGCCTGAAGTTGTCAATATAAAACCTTATCTCGTCCTCTTCAAGTTTGCTGAAGGTAACCCTTGTAATTGCATGGACTGTCCGGATCTTATCTGAAGTTTTAAAACAAACTGAAGTGATCACCTCATGAGTTTTTCCACCAAGCGCTTTGATCATCTCCAGGGCATGTGCAGGATTTGCCGGCTTTTCAAGAGCCTTCCCTTCATGCCAAACAATCGTGTCGCTTGTTACCAGAATGTCATTTGTCTTAAGCTGCCCGTCAAAAGCTGCAGCTTTTAATTCAGCCAAATAATTGGTGATCTCGACATCCTTTAATTCTGAAGGATATTTTTCTTCTACCGGTTGAAGTCTTATCTCAAACTCCAGTCCCAGGTCCCTGAAGAACTGTTGACGCCGGGGAGATCCCGATGCCAAAATAATATTGTAATCTTTTAATTTTTCCTGTAGCATAATCTATATTAAAACAAATCTATAGAGGCCAATGGAAAAAATTCCTGCGGCCAGAATTAACTTAAGTACCAGGCTAAGGTGGTGAAAATCCTTTTTGTGCCCGGCTACTGTTATTTTTACCTGGAAGTACAGTAATGGCCCTATCACCGTTAAAAGAACATACAGCATGGCAGCCCGGTTCTCATAAAGGTAAGTATATAAATAATAGAGTACGCCCATAAGCGGTAAAAGTCCCAGGACGAAAATGATGAAATTGGTCCTGCTTCTGCCAAGTAGCACAGGCAGGGTTTTATAACCTGCATTATAATCTCCGGTAATGTCCTCCTGATCTTTCACAATCTCCCGGAGGAAATTCACCAAAAAGGCAAAAATTGCGTAATCGATGAGTATTGAAAAAATGACTTTTTGAGTGGTGAGATTTTCGGGTGTAATTGCCGGAACAAGATCGAATATTCCCACCATCACAATGATCATCGCCACCATGATACTTACCACCAGGTTACCAACAAGTATGGTTCCCTTGATCTGGGTAGCATAGAAATACAAAAAGGCAGAAGGTATAATGAACAAAGCTACAAAGGAAGGTTTGCCTACGAGGTTGATTAAGTAAAATCCTATTCCCACCCCAATAATATTTAACGCGATAAACCAGTTCCAGGCAGCTTTTTCAGAAATTTTCGTGCCTATAAGCAGTTTCTGAGGCTTATTGATCTTGTCGGCTGCAGTATCGTGCAGGTCATTAATAATATTACCGGCTGCGGCGAGGCAGATCATGGAAAGCACAAGCAGTGAAAAGCTGAGGTCATCAAGAACGGTGTCAATTCCAAAAGGTTCGAACAGGAAATATTTTACCAGTACCTGGGTGAAAATGATCATCAGGAGATTGGGAAACCTTATTAGACTCAAAAAATACATTTTGGGCATGGCTTAAGCTGAAACGAATTTGAGTCCGATAATAGAAGCAATGAGAGTAAAGAGAAAGAACAGACGCCAAAAATGAACCGGCTCCTTGAAAACAAAGATCCCGATGAGCACCGTTCCAAAAGCGCCAATTCCCGTCCAAACAGCGTATGCAGTACCTATAGGCAGGCTTTGAGTTGCTTTGTAGAGAAGAGACATACTAATGCCAAGGCACACGAAAAAACCGGTCATCCACCAGATGGTTGCGCTGCCCGTAGTTTCCCTTGCCTTTCCCAGGCAGGTGGCAAAACCTACTTCAAAGAGTCCGGCGATAATGAGAAGGAGCCAATTCATTTATGGTCATCCCATTTACCCTGAACTTTCAAAACCTGCTCGATCACATCGCGAACACAACCTTTTCCGCCTTTTTTGTGAGAGACGTAGCGGGAAATCTCTTTGATCTCGGGCACGGCATCCTGCGGGCAACATGGTAGCCCTACTTTTTTCATTGCGTAAAGATCGGGAAGGTCGTCCCCCATATATAGCACTTCTGCCGGTTTAATGTCATAGATGTCAAAGAATTCCTCCATTTGCTCCACCTTATCTGGACAGCCCAGGTAAATATCGGTTATTCCCAGACCTTTAAGTCGGGCGCGAACACCTTCATTTTTCCCGCCAGAGATCACACAGATCGTGTAGTCTTTTTCACGGGCATATTTCATAGCATATCCGTCCTTTATGTTCATGGTGCGGAGAAGTTCGCCGTTGGTACTAATTTGTATGGAGCCGTCGGTAAGTACGCCGTCTACGTCAAAAATAAAAGTTGTTATTTGGGTAAGGAATTCTTTATAGCTTTTTTCCATGAAAGGTTTGAATTGCTGAAGTTAGTATGTTATAGATCTCCCGGTTTTCCTGTGAAGCTTCCAGGAGCTGTAAATGAGCATTGATAGTGGAGCGGTCATTTCTTATGGCCGGCCCTGTTTGTACCCCGGCAGGGGAGGCGTGTTGTACTTTACTGGCAGTTTCCAGGATCAAAGGTTTTAAGATATCAAATGGAATTTCGCTTTTTTGACAGATCTGTTCCCCCACTGCATAGAGGTGGTTGACAAAGTTGCACACGAATACTGCGGAAAGGTGTAATTTCTTTCTTTGTTCTGAAGAGATCTCATAGCTCTTTCCGGAAATCTTTTCTGCCAGCTTTTTGAGTAGCCCGAGATCTTCTGAATTATTTGCTTCCAGGCAGAAGGGAATGCTGCAGTAATTCACCTCCCTGTCCTTTGAAAATGTTTGGAGTGGATAAAAAACTCCCCTCCGCAAGCAATTGTCCAGAGCATCAATAGAAACAGAGCCAGAGGTGTGTACTACCAAAGCTTTTTGCTGTGTTAGCTTTTTTGAAATCTCAGGAATGACATCATCTTTCAGTGCAAGCAGGTAAACATCGGCCGGAGCAAGTTCATTGATATCTGTTGTAACTTCAGTTTTACTTCTGAAGAAATCCAGGGAATTTTCGGAATGATTGTAGACCTGTTTTACCCGAAGCCCTTCCGCAGCCGAAAAAGCTTTGAAAAGATGTGTGGCGACATTTCCCGAACCCAAAAGTACGATCTCGATCATGCGGCTAAATTACCAAAATTCTTTTACTCCTTTTGCTGCTCATTTTGGCCCGGATTATGGTATTAATAAAATCTTAATTCCTTATAAATTCATTACTTTTGCAGCATTTTAAAAGCAAGCCCTCAATGCAGAAAAAAATAGCTTCTATCATATTCTCCACCCGCCTCATGGCTTTTCTTTTTATCGTGTTTGCCGTGGCACTGGGATTGGGAACCTTTATTGAGAACTGGTACAGTACCGAAACCGCCAAAGTCTGGATCTACAATGCTTTATGGTTTGAAGTGATCATGGCCTTTTTTGTGATCAATTTTGCAGGGAATATCGTGCGATTCCGGCTTCACAAAAGGGAAAAATGGTCTTCTCTACTGCTCCATCTCTCTTTTATTTTTATCCTGGTTGGAGCCTTTGTGACCCGCTACATTAGCTACGAAGGAATGATGCCGATAAGAGAAGGAGCGACCGAAAACACATTCCTCTCAGAAAAGACATTTTTGACCACCTTTATTGATGGGGAGATCAATGGGGAACCGCGAAGAAGGGTAGTGGAAAACGAAGTACTTCTTGCACCCGGGGCCTCCAATGAGTTTGCCTTTAATACAGATTATAACGGGCAACCCGTAAAACTGGAGATCCTTGATTATATCCATGGCGCCGAGGAAGGCCTTGTGGAAGATCCCGAAGGTGAGAATTACCTAAAGATCGTGGAAGCCGGAGGAGGCGACAGGCATGATCACTACCTCAAGGAAGGAGAGGTCGCAAACATCCACAACGTGCTGTTTGCCTTCAATAAATATACAGATGGTGCCATAAATATTACTCTTGAAAATGGGGAGTACACTATTTCTTCACCTTTTGAAGGAACTTATATGCGCATGGCCGATCAACTGCAGGGACAGGTTAAGGCCGATTCTGTGCAAACGTTATTACTGCGCTCCCTATACAACATGGCCGGCATGCAGTTCGTCCTGCCCGATCCTGTGATAAGGGGTAAATATGATATTATTCCTACCGAAGAAAAGACGGAAGGCCAAATGGATGCTGCGGTGGTGAGAGTAACTACTGCAGGAGAGTCTGAAACAGTTAAACTTCTCGGCGGAAAAGGAAGGCTTACAGATCCTGTAAAGCTCAACCTGGGCGGACTCGAATTCTACATTCGGTATGGTTCAAAGGAATACGAATTGCCGTTCTCCATAAAACTCAACGATTTTATTGCTGAAAAATATCCCGGTACAGAGAAAAGTTACTCTTCCTTTAAAAGTGAAGTGACTGTGATCGATGAGGAGGAAACCTTTGACTACGAAATTTTTATGAATCATGTATTGGATTACGAGGGTTACCGATTCTTCCAGGCATCTTTTGATCCCGATGAGAAAGGAACGGTTCTTTCAGTTAACCATGATTTTTGGGGCACCTGGATCACGTATATCGGCTATACACTGCTTTACATTGGCTTGATGTGGATCCTTTTTGCCAAGGGTTCGCGCTTTGGAGAATTGAAACTTATGCTTGAAAAAGTAAAGAAAAAGAAGGCTAAACTTACTGCAATTCTGCTGGTACTATTTTCTACAACTGCAGGTTTCGCACAGGAGGAAAGTCATGAGCACGAGAATCCGCTGGTAATTCCTAAGGAGAGGATAGATTCGATCATCAAGGCCAACGTAGTTTCTGAAGAACACGCGGCGCAATTCGGCCGGTTGGTAGTACAGGATGCGGGGGGAAGAATGAAACCGGTGAACACCTATTCTTCCGAATTACTCCGGAAGCTTAGCAAGAGCGCAGAATACGAAGGTTTGACGTCAGATCAGGTGATCATCTCCCTTACCGAAAATCCAACCATGTGGTACAATGTGCCGGTGATCAATGTGAAGAAAGACAATGATAGTATCCGGCATATACTTGGAGTTCCCGAAGATCAAAAATATCTGGCGCTAACAAGCTTTTTTGACAGGGAAGGAAATTACAAGCTTGCGCCTTATCTGGAGCGGGCTTACATGGCAGCGGTACCAGACCAGTTTGAAAAAGATTTCATAGAAACAGATCGGAGAGTGAATCTGCTGTACAATGCGCTACAGGGAAAGATCCTTCGCATTTTTCCAATTCCCGGGCATGAGAATAACAAATGGGTTTCTTTTCCGGAAGCTGCAGAAGCCGGCTTCAAAGGAATGGATTCGGTTTATACCAGGCAGATCCTGCCAATGTATTTTGGTGCATTGCGTACTGCAAAAGAGACCGGGGATTATACTCAGGCGAACGAACTCCTGAGCAGTATTAGAGGCTTTCAGAATAAATTTGGTGCTGAGGTAATGCCTTCAGAAAAGAAAATTGAGACAGAGATCCTTTACAATAAATACGATATTTTCAGGAACCTGTTTTCAATGTACATGATCGCAGGGGTGCTCATGTTGATCTTTGTGATCTTTCAGATCTTTAAAGATTCTAAACCCATTCGAGCTTTGATCACTGTGAGTAAAGTGGCGATCATTGTTTTCTTCATTTTACATACTGCAGGCCTTATTGCCCGCTGGTATATTTCGGGACATGCGCCCTGGAGTGACGCCTATGAATCTATGATCTATGTGGCCTGGGCTACTATGCTCTTCGGGCTCCTGTTTGGAAGGAAAAGTGATATGACCATTGCTGCAACGGCTTTTGTAACTTCCATGATCCTAATGATCGCGCACTGGAACTGGATGGATCCATCTATAGCCAACCTGCAACCGGTACTGGATTCTTACTGGTTGATGATCCACGTTTCGGTGATCGTAGGTAGTTATGGACCTTTTACCCTGGGAATGATCCTGGGAGCTGTGGCTTTGATTCTTATGATCTTCACCACCAAAAAGAACAAAAAGAAGATGGATCTCACGATAAAGGAGATCACTATTATTACTGAGATGGCCCTCACCATTGGTTTAGTAATGCTAACCATAGGGAACTTCCTTGGCGGCCAGTGGGCTAACGAAAGTTGGGGACGCTACTGGGGCTGGGATCCAAAAGAAACCTGGGCGCTGGTGAGTATAATGGTCTACGCCTTTGTGATCCACATGCGCCTGGTACCGGGAATGAGAAGCCGATGGTTATTCAATTTCATGGCAATTGTTGCTTTTGCCAGCATCATGATGACCTACTTCGGAGTGAACTTCTACTTGTCGGGGCTACATTCCTATGCCAGCGGAGATAAAGTTATTACTCCGGATTTCGTGTATTACTCAGTCGTTGTAGTGGCCATCTTAGGGGCTGTTTCCTACTGGAGATTCACTAAATACTACAAGAAAGGGAATCGAAGCAGATTGACAGCGGAATATGTAAAGAAGAAGAAAGGGAACTAGTGATCAGTGATCAGTGGTCAGTGATCAGTGGTCAGTGGTCAGAATAGTTTAGAGGCAGTCAGGTTCAAATTTTGATGAATCTTTTATTCTGAACCACGATTTTATAGTAGAAAGATTCTAGCTGATTGGAGAGATCCAGGATCCTTGACGAAACAGGTGGAGGGCAGTTGGTGGAAAAAGAGTCTTGGCTCTTGATTCCTGCAGCGAAGCGATCTTGATTCTGAAAAATGCTGATCCTTAACTTTTGAATTTTACTTACTCAAATTTCCCCTGCTGGTAATCCTCATATGCCTGTTCGATCTCTTCCATGGTGTTCATGACAAAGGGCCCCTGGGCAACTACGGGTTCATCGAATGGTTTGGCATGACCAAACAGGACAGTACTTTCCGTTAGCGCTTCGAGACGCAGCTCTTCACTGTCGTTGTTAAATTCCACCAGGTGCAGGGACTGGATGATCTCTCCATTGATCTTGATCTCGCCACCAATAACATAGCACAGAATGTTGTGGCCTGTAGGTACTTTGGTGCTGAAAACACCATCGGGTTTTAGGAAAAGTGTGCTGAGGTGAATATCAGTCAGTGTTTCAAAAGCACCTCTAGTGCCATTGAGATCTCCCGAAACTACCTGAGCCAAAACTTTTTTATCGTCAAAAGAAGCTACAGGAATTTCATCTTTTTGAAGCCCTTTATAAGCAGGATCTGTCATTTTCAATCTGCTCGGCAGGTTCACCCATAATTGAAGGATCTCCAGCGGTCCCCCTTCTTTTTTAAATTTTTCAGAAGAAACTTCGGCATGAGTCAGGCCTCTCCCGGCAGTCATCCACTGGACGCCGCCACTTTCGATCACGCTGTTATTTCCGCCGGAATCTTTATGAGCGATATCCCCATCCAGGATAAAGGTCACCGTTTCCATGCCCCGGTGTGGGTGTGGACCAAAAGGTAGACCATTATTTCCCGGAGCATATTTTTGTGGCCCGTGATGGTTGAGGAACAGGAAAGGGTCGATCATCCTTAACTGCCGGGTGGGCATAGGAGAATAAGTAATTAGATCGGCGATTGGCCGGTATTCTGCTTTATAAGTGCGTTTGACGGTTCTCATGCTTTCTAGTTCAAGATTCAAGATTTAAAATTCAAAATTCCTGTTGCCATTGTTCATATGAAAGATCAGGAGGTAGTATTATTTTCTGTTAATGATTATAACACACCCGGCAATCGGGAATTTCATTGTTACCAACAGAATGAACTGGTCCTTAACTCCTGGTTGTCGGCTTTTACAGCAAACCAATCCTGTACCAGTGTTTATCCTTAATCATTATTCCCTTAAATCATTCTTTATTCCTCACATAAATTAGCTTGTACTTCCCGCGACCCTGATTTTCCCTGGATTCAATCTCAAATTTATCAATGGAACTTATCATAGGAGTTAATTTCTGAAAACCGTAGTTCCGGGAGTCAAAGTTAGGCTGCTTCTTTTGCAAAAGGCTACCAACGTCTCCCAGAAACGCCCATCCGTCATCATCGGCAACATCAGAAATGGTTGTGGCGATCAACCTTATCACCTTATTGGTGATCTTGTCGTAATTATCCTTCTTGGTCTCTTTTTCTTTGGACTCTTTAGTTTGATTTTTAAGGATCTCGATGTAAATGAACCTGTCGCAGGCAACGATGAAAGGATCTGGAGTTTTCTTTTCTCCAATTCCAATGACGTTCATGCCGGCTTCTCTAAGCCTGGTCGCAAGACGGGTAAAATCACTGTCGCTGGAAACCAGGCAAAAGCCGTCAACTTTCTCTGAGTACAGAATGTCCATGGCATCGATGATCATGGCCGAATCGGTCGCATTTTTACCCTGGGTATAGCCATACTGCTGAATGGGAGTTACCGCATTTTCAAGCAGTACCGCTTTCCATTTGGCCAGGTGAGGCTTCGTCCAGTCGCCGTAAATTCTTTTTATTGTTGGGTTGCCGTATTTGGCTATTTCTTCCATCATTTCCTTTACATAGGCTGAAGGAATATTGTCGCCGTCTATGAGGACAGCTAATCTTACATCCATTTAAACTCTGTTTTCTTGTTTATTCTATAAAGATAGGCAATTGAGAACGTCCCTTGCAGATGAGCCATGGGATTAATAAATTTTTAGGAAAGGCTAAGCTTGAAAAGACAAGGGGGGCAAAAAGGGTATTTTTCAGGAGTGATCTGTATCGTGAGGTTCGATGTGGATGAGGATATCGGCTATTTCGGGCATTTCCTTAAGTAGCCGGTCCTTTAGGTTGTGAGCAATCTCATGGCCTTCATTCACCGATAACGTGCCATCAACAATAACATGTAGGTCCACATGAAAGGTCATCCCTGTTTTCCTGATAAAGCATTTTTCAGTTTCAATGACTCCTTTTTCTTTTTGCGAGATCTCCCTTATTTCTGCTACCATGTCATCATAAAGGTGCTCATCCATGATCTCCCCCAAAGCGGGACGCAGTATCAAATAGGCATTATAAAGAATAAAACCTGAAGCGAAAAGGGCTGCCCAGTCATCGGCGGTTTCATAGCCTTTGCCCATAAATAAGGCTATTGAAATACCTATGAACGCCATGAGGGAAGTGATGGCATCACTGCGGTGGTGCCAGGCATCAGCTTTTAGGGAGCTGCTTTTGGTCTCATCACTTTTCTTGTTGATGAATCTGTAAAAGATCTCTTTTGTGGCTATAATAGCAGCGAGAACAATGAGCGTATAAGGTTTTGGTACTTTATGCGGAGTCTGAATATTTTCTATGCTTTCCATCACGATGATAGTCGCCGAGACCACTAAAAATCCAACAACAGCAAACGTGATGAGCGGCTCCACACGGCCATGACCATAAGGATGGTTATCATCGGCCGGCCGGGCAGAATATTTCAGCCCGAAGAGCACCAGCAGACTCGCGAACACATCTGTTGTGGATTCAATAGCATCTGCGATAAGTGCATAGGAATTTCCGAAGAACCCGGTCACCCCCTTTATAATGGCCAAAATAGCATTGCCGGCAATGCTATAATAAGAGGCTTTGATGGCCTGGCGGTGGGTTTCGGTTTCCATTAATGTTTAGAAGCTAAAAGGCCGGTTCTTCACCGGCCCTGTTGTATTTCTATTCTTCTTCCTCTGTGGATTCCTCCATGGTGTGATATACATGCTGTACATCATCGTCTTCTTCCAGCTTTTCCAGAAGCTTTTCAACATCGGCAGCTTCTTCGGGAGATAATTTCTTTGTTACCTGCGGAATATACTCAAAACCGGAAGAAATAATCTCAATATCACGGCTTTCCAATTCCTTCTGAATTCCTCCAAAAGCTTCAAATGGTGCGTAAATGATGATGCCATCTTCATCCTCAAATACTTCTTCGGCACCAAAATCGATAAGTTCCAGCTCAAGTTCTTCGGGATCAAGTCCTTCTTTAGCAATCCTGAAGTTACAGGAATGATCGAACATAAATTCTACCGAACCTGAAGTTCCCAAGTTTCCATCACACTTGTTGAAATACGATCTCACGTTGGCAACGGTGCGGTTATTATTATCTGTAGCGGTTTCCACCAGTACGGCGATCCCGTGTGGTGCATAGCCTTCAAAAAGTACAATTTTGTAGTCGCCCTGACTTTTATCTGAAGCACGTTTAATTGCGCGTTCGATATTGTCTTTGGGCATGTTGACACTTTTGGCATTCTGGATTACCGCCCGTAACCTGGAGTTGGTATCGGGGTCTGGTCCGCCTTCCTTGACAGCCATGACTATGTCTTTCCCAATACGAGTGAAAGCTTTGGCCATAGCAGACCATCGCTTCATTTTTCGCGCTTTCCTGAATTCAAATGCTCTTCCCATTTCCTTGAATTAATTGTGGCGTAAAAATAGGAAAAATCATCTATCTCCTAAAAAAGATTATTCGCCGGCATCTACTATATTTTCAATGCTTCGGGCAAGTTTGAAATCTTTTTCTGTGACGCCGCCGGCGTCATGTGTTGAAAGCGAAATCTGTAATTCACTGTAGACATTTGTCCAGTTTGGGTGGTGCTGCTGGGCTTCAGCTTCAAAAGCTATCCTCACCATCACCGAAAAGCATTCCTTGAAATTCTCAAACTGGAAGGAAGTGTGAATTGCGTCATCTTTGTATTCCCAGCCCTCGAGATCCTCTAACCTTCGGTTGATCTCATATTGATCCATTATTTCCATTTTTTCAGGTTTTGTTTAAAGTTAAACATGAAAAAAGAGGGATAGAGGGTAATTAGTAGAAGATTAACAATCAGGAAACCAGTGAACTCGATACAACTTCCTGGATCGAGATCTGTAAATTCTTGGGGAGTAAATTATCTTTGGGGATCACTGCCAAAAAACGATCGAAGTTGGAATCGTAGACATTCTTTAGCAGGGGTTTCTTTTCTCCCAACATTTCACAGATCTCGGCTATAAGGTCATTGTGGTGAATAAGATCATTGCTCCCAAGGTGAAATACTCCTTGCCGGTTTCGGTTAATGATATAATGGAGCTGTTGGGTGACCTTGGCCTCATAAGTAGCATTGACCACTACGTTAGAGAAGACCTCAATGGCCTCGTGCTCCTTTAATTGCCTCTTGATCTCATGCACCCGTGGGGAATTTGCTCCAAACACCATAGGCAACCTGGCGATGACATACTTGTTGTTGGGCAGTCGCAGGAGTGCATTTTCGATCTTGATCTTGAACCTTCCGTAGACACTTTTCGAAAGCGTCTTATCATATTCATATGAAGGATAATTGGTAAAAGCATCAAAGACATTGGCTGAAGAAATAAAAATTAGCTTCGTATTCTTGTTCTTCTGCAGGTAATCAATGATTTCAAAGTGGGCATGAATCTGGGCCAGAAAGTCTCCCCGGAGGGCAGAAATGATTGCGTTCGGCCGTAGATTTTCCAGAAGGATACTTATGCTTTCCCTTTCAACATCAAACTGGTGAAACTTTTGGTTTTTCCCAAAAGAAGCATTTTCCGTGTGGTAGGTGGCATGCGTATCAAAGTAGGGGTAAAGCTCTTTATACAGGGCATTCCCAATAAAGCCGCTTCCCCCTAAGATCAATATTTTTTTCAAAAACTATCCTTTATAAAATGGCATTTTTACCACTGTAGCAGGAAGAGCTTTTTTGCGTATCTGAATATTAATTTTACTTCCCGGGGTGGCATACTCTACAGGAACATAGCCCATTCCAATCCCTTTTTCTAGAGAAGGAGACATGGTTCCTGAGGTAACGTTGCCAATAACCTTGCCATTATCATCTACAATTTCATATCCCTGGCGGGGAATTCCGCGCTCATCAAGTTCAAAACCAATGAGTTTGCGTTGTGGTCCCTTTTCTTTTTGCTCTTTTAAAGCTTCAGAATTTACGAAGTCCTTAGTGAATTTGGTGATCCAGCCGAGACCTGCTTCAATTGGGGAAGTAGTGTCATCGATATCATTTCCGTAAAGGCAGAATCCCATTTCAAGACGCAGAGTGTCTCTCGCAGCAAGACCAATGGGTTTGATACCGTAGTCTGCACCAGCCTCAAAAACCTGGTCCCATACCCGCTGGGCATCTTCGTTCTTCACGTAGATCTCAAATCCGCCACTTCCGGTATATCCGGTAGCCGATATGATGACATTTTCCACGCCGGCAAATGGAGCTACTTTAAAGGTGTAGAACTTTATTTCTGAAAGGTTCACGTCGGTAAGAGACTGCATAGCTTCGGCAGCCTTAGGCCCCTGTATAGCCAGGAGCGAATATTCATCGGAAAGATCTCGCATAGTTGCATCCATGCTGTTGTGCTGAGAGATCCAGTTCCAATCCTTCTCGATATTAGAGGCATTGACCACCAGTAGGTATTTCTCTTCATTAAAGCGGTAAATGATAAGATCGTCTACAATTCCACCTTCGTTGTTTGGCATACAACTGTACTGTGCCTTTCCATCTGTTAGTTTGGAGACATCATTAGAACTTATCTTCTGAATCAAATCCAGGGCATTTTTTCCGGTAATAAGGAATTCGCCCATATGGGATACATCAAAAACACCAACCGCTTTTCTCACGGTCTCGTGTTCAATATTTACACCTTCATAGGATACAGGCATATTATAACCTGCAAAAGGTACCATTTTGGCACCAAGTTCTTTATGAGTAGAGCTAAGGGCAGTATTCTTCATTTGAATAAAATTTTGCGCAAATTTATTAATTTCAGAAAGGAATGCGGGTTTAAAGCATAATTTTTCAACAGAAATAAGTCGGGCAAACGATAGGGCCGCAGGAAATTCTATATTTGTATTAGTTTTCAAAAGCACCACCCTATGAAGATCCTTAGTGCCAAACAAGTCAAGGAGGCCGATAAGCTGACTATTGAAAAGCAGGGGATATCTTCCGACGAACTTATGGAAAGGGCAGCTACTAAGGTCTTTGAGGAGATCCATAAGCGCCTGCAGGGAGCGCCCATTCCTGTTAAGATCTTCTGCGGAATAGGAAACAATGGGGGTGACGGCCTGGTAGTGGGAAGACAATTGATCGAAGCCGGTTATGACGTCACTATTTACATTGTGAACTACAGTGACCAGCGATCGCAGGATTTTCTGATAAACTATGACCGGGTAAAGAACCGGACCAAGAAATGGCCTGTCCTGCTAAAATCTGAAGATGAGTTCCCTGAGATCAATTATGGTGATTTCGTTGTGGATGCCATATTCGGAGTGGGATTGAACCGGCCGTTACCAGATTGGGTAGCAGGACTGGTGCGGCATATAAATGCATCGGGTGCTTTTGTTCTGGCAATAGATATGCCTTCGGGTCTAATGGCCGATGCCGCTGTTGAGGATCTGGAATCGATCATCAGGGCCAGCTACACTATAACTTTTCAGGTGCCAAAAATGGCATTTTACATGCCCGATACTGCACCCTTTGTTGGAGATCTACAAATCCTGGATATTGGCCTTGATGCTGGATTTTTAAAACAGACGGGGGCTGTAGCCGAACTGATTTCCAAACCTGAAGCCCGTGCACTCTACAGGCCGCGGCAAAGATTTTCCCATAAAGGAAATTATGGTCATGCCCTTATCATTGGCGGTAGCTATGGAAAAATTGGAAGTGTATGTCTCGCAGCAACTGCGGCCTTACGTGCCGGTGCAGGACTGGTTACCATCTACTCCCCAAAGTGCGGCTACGATATACTTCAAACAGCATTACCCGAAGCCATGGTGATCACAGATCCTCACAAGGAAATTCTCACAAATATTCAATTCGATCTTGATCCAGATGTAATAGGCTTTGGAGTAGGAGTGGGGACAAAGGAAGAAACCATTGAAGCTTTTGAACGGCTGCTTAAAATGAATAAAAAACCAATGGTCATAGATGCCGATGGGCTCAATATTCTTTCCAAAAAGAATGAATTGCTCAGGCTTATTCCGGAGGGAAGTGTTCTAACGCCTCACCCAAAAGAGCTCGAACGGTTGATAGGCTCCTGGAAAGACGATTTCGAAAAACTGGAAAAAGTAAAATCCTTTACCAGAGAATATAAGGTGATCGTGCTTATAAAAGGCACCTATACCTTTGTTGTTACACCCAATGATCTGTTCATTAATACCTCCGGAAACCCCGGAATGGCAACTGCAGGAAGCGGTGATGTCCTTACGGGAGTGATCACAGCACTTATCGGTCAGGGCTACGATTCCTTGCGGGCTGCAGTGCTGGGGGCTTATCTGCACGGAAAGGCAGGAGACCTTGCCGCAGAAAAATTCAGTTATGAAGGAGTGGTAGCTGGGGATATTGCAAAAAATACAGGAGCGGCCATTTTTGACCTTTTTGAAACCAAACAAACCAACAATTCCTAATGAGAGATTGTCACTATATAAGTTCTTCTGTTCTTGATATTGAAGAGATAAGGGAGATCATAGAAAACAAAAAAAGCCTGGCCCTTAGCGAGGAAGCAATATACAATATTGAAAAGGCGAGGAAATATCTTGATGATAAGATGAAGGAGAATAAAACTCCTGTCTACGGGATCAATACAGGATTTGGGTCGCTGTGTAATGTGAAGATATCTTCTGAAAACCTAACAAAGCTCCAGGAAAACCTGGTAATGTCCCATGCCTGCGGCACAGGTGAAAAGGTTTCAAAACCAATTGTAAGATTAATGCTCCTGCTTAAGATACAATCTTTGAGCTACGGGCACTCAGGAGTTTCTCTAAAGACAGTGAACAGGTTGATCGAATTCTATAATGAAGATATTCTTCCGGTGGTTTATTCCCAGGGTTCATTAGGGGCTTCAGGGGATCTGGCACCTTTGGCTCATTTGTCACTTCCTTTAATAGGTAAGGGTGAAGTATATCATGAGGGCGAGGTGATCTCTTCCGAAGAAATGCTTGAGAAATTCGGGTGGAGACCAATAACTCTTCAATCCAAAGAGGGGCTGGCACTTCTCAACGGAACTCAGTTTATGAGCGCTCATGGGGTGCATGCTCTTATAAGGTCTGGCAGATTATCCATGTGGGCCGATATCATTGGCGCCTTATCTGTTGATGCCTACGATTGCAATACTTCCCCTTTTGATGAGCTGGTGCACCTCGTAAGGCCGCACAGGGGGCAGATCAAAACGGCCGAAAGGATCAGAAAGATCCTTGCCGGAAGTGAGATCGCAAAGCAGGTAAAGCAAAATGTTCAGGATCCTTATTCCTTCAGGTGTATACCGCAGGTTCATGGTGCCAGCAAGGATACTCTGGATTTTGTCTACAAATGTTTCAAGACCGAGATCAATTCGGTCACAGATAATCCCAATATTTTTGTGGATGCCGACAAGGTGATTTCCGGAGGGAACTTTCACGGGCAGCCACTCGCATTGTCGCTGGATTATTTAGCTATTGCTATGGCCGAACTTGGAAATATTTCAGAAAGAAGGATATACCAACTGGTCTCGGGATTGAGAGGTCCCGCGTTTTTAGTTGATGCACCAGGTTTGAACAGTGGTTTTATGATTCCGCAGTACACGGCCGCGAGTATAGTTAGTCAGAACAAACAGCTATGTACTCCGGCTAGTGTAGATTCTATCGTATCATCAAATGGACAGGAAGATCACGTGAGTATGGGAGCTAATGCTGCTACAAAAGCAATAAAGGTGGTAGAAAATGTCTCTACGATATTGGCTATAGAACTCTACAATGCTTCACAGGCCCTTTCTTACAGGGGGCCATACAAGACATCCCCTGTACTTCAGAAACTAATAACCGAATTCCGCAAAGAGGTGCCTCTGGTGAAAGAGGATGTGGTTATGGCACCCTTCATACAAAAAGCGAAAAAATTCCTGGAAACCTATTCGCTTAAGGAATTTGCTTTTGAATAGCTGTTGATCTGCTCATTCATCCAATCTTTCGCCTCTTCGAGGGAGCTAAAGATCCCGAAGGAGTTCTTGTTAGTATAGAACTGCTGTTCCAGGCGGGCAGTTTCGCGCACCTGTTTATTTTCTGAAACAACTGCAATGGCTTTGAGCTGTGGATGTTCTGCAGATTCCCGGTAAACCATTGGGTTTACTGCATACGAATTGATCCTGTGGGAAATGTACCCGAAAAATTCTTTACCGAAGTTGTTGCAACCTATTTGTAAGATCTCTCTATTGGTCTGCACGTCAAGTAGAGCGCCTTCATTCATCTCATTTACGAGAATTCTGTCGTGAACCCAGATGACTCCGCAGTCCAGTTGAACTTTCTTTATCATTATTGGTAGGGGATATGGCTGCGAAATTATGTTTTTTATTTAAAATATTAAGAAAGCATAGGGCGCTAAATGCAAAAAATAAAAGGTCTCCAAAAACATCCTTTTTGGAGACCTTTTGGTAAGGTAATTTAGGTGCTTACTTCAATCCTCCAACCATATCTTTTGGTTTTACCCATTCATCAAATTGTTCGGCTGTAACATAGCCCAGATTCACTGCCTCTTCCTTTAGAGTAGTTCCATTTTGATGAGCTGTATTGGCGATCTCTGCCGCTTTATAGTAACCAATCCTGGTGTTGAGAGCTGTTACCAGCATAAGGGAATTGTTCAATAACTCCTGTATTCTTGGCTTGTTTGGTTCAATTCCAACGGCGCAATGCTCATCGAAAGAAGCGCAGGCATCTCCCAATAATTGTGCGCTTTGAAGAATGTTTGCAGCCATTACAGGTTTAAACACATTGAGCTCAAACTGTCCCTGCATTCCTCCCACGTTGATAGTAACATCATTACCAATCACCTGGGCACAAACCATTGTAAGGGCTTCTACCTGGGTAGGGTTCACCTTTCCTGGCATAATAGAAGAACCGGGTTCATTTGCAGGAATAAAGATTTCCCCAATTCCACTTCTGGGACCCGAAGCCAACATACGTACGTCATTGGCGATCTTGTTAAGAGATACTGCCAGAGTTTTTAAAGCTCCGTGGGTTTCCACGAAAGCATCATGAGCGGCAAGAGCTTCGAATTTATTAGGTGCCGAAACGAAAGGCAGTTCGGTGAATTTTGCTATGAACTCGGCTACGCGTTTAGAATAACCCTTTGGGGTATTTAATCCTGTACCTACTGCTGTTCCTCCCAGGGCCAGTTCAGAAAGGTGTGGTAAAGTGTTTTCCAGGGCATTAAGACCATGGTCCAGCTGAGAAACATAACCGCTAAACTCCTGCCCAAGGGTGAGGGGAGTGGCATCCATGAAATGGGTACGCCCTATTTTTACTACATCCTTGAATTGATCTGATTTTTTCTTCAGAGTATTGCGAAGTTGTCTTACTCCAGGAATGGTGACTTCCACAATTTTCTTATAAACTGCGATGTGCATCCCTGTAGGGAAAGTATCATTTGAAGATTGGGATTTGTTCACATCATCATTGGGGGAAAGTACTTTTTCTCCTTCCCCTATAGTTCTTCCTGCCAATTGCTGGGCGCGGTTGGCGATCACCTCATTGAGGTTCATATTGCTCTGGGTTCCGCTTCCTGTTTGCCAAATTACCAGTGGAAATTGATCATCATGCTTCCCCTCCAGTATCTCATCACAGACTTGTGCAATAAGATCTCTTTTATCCACCGGCAGTACCCCTAGTTCGCAATTTGTAAAAGCGGCAGCTTTCTTTAGGTATGCAAAGCCGTAGATGATCTCCAGAGGCATAGATCCCGGAGCGCCAATTTTGAAGTTATTTCTGGAGCGTTCAGTCTGGGCTCCCCATAGTTTATCTGAGGGGACTTTTACTTCCCCCATGGTATCTTTTTCAATTCTGTAGTCCATGATGTAAATTGATTTACTACAAATTTACATTTTCGCTAAAATCTATACACCTTTAAAAGGAACAAAATTGGGCTTTTCCCGAATTATTTCAGGGAGTATTAATCTGGGAGTTGGAGAAAAATAAAATAAAAACTTTTGCGATAACTTCCCAGAGTTTCTATCTTTGGCAAAGATTCAATAAAATAGGAAACATGTTTGAATTTGATCAATATCTGGGCTTCTTAGCTTTCCTTATAATTCTACTTATCGGATTTTGGGTAATGTTATTCTTGACTGCAATTATCCCTTACTGGATTGGTGGTGCAGTAAAAGAGATGCTTGACGAAAGGAAAGAAAAGAAACGCCTCGAAAGAGAAAAAGCTTAAAAAAGGACATTAGTCCTTTTTTTTTGGCAAAAATTCAAATTGTAGACAAGTATAAAATAATAAGAGCCGTCGACCGACGGCTCTTATTATTTTATATAGCTTTTAGGATTTAAAATTCTCCTCCTTCGTCATCCATATCACCTGCATTGGCGTCTCTTCTTTGTTGTCTTTGCTGGTCGCGGCGTTGTTGGTTGAACCTGTAAATGAATGAAAGATTAAAGGAACGCTGTCTCCACTGGAACTCACTATACCTTTCATAAGTATTTGTGGTGGTAAAGGTTTCCCTTTTCCTCGAATTTAAAAGATCTCTTACGTTAAACGACAAGGTAGCATTCTCCTTAAACAGTTCCTTACTTAGCGCCACATCTATAGATAAAAGACCGTCTGTGGTTCCCTGCACCCCTTCAGAAGCACCTCTGTAAAATGCATTTGTTTGCCAGTCTATTTTCGCCGGAAGAGTTACCTTAGAACTAAACCTGGCAAAGTAACTGGAATTTTCTGCATTGTAATCTTCTCCATCAAATTCTCCTTCAGTTTTAAAGTTGAAATAGTTGAAACTTCCATTAAGTCTTAACCATTTTGCAGGATTGTATAAGAGACCGAGTTCGGCTCCTGTTCGTTCATTGCTGGAGAGATTCACAGGAATGGTTCTTATCACGTTACTTCCCTCCACATTTTGTTCAATTCTCTCAAAAGCATCAGTTTCTCTTTGATAGTAGACGGAAGAGGTCAAAGTAAGCTTATCCCACCTTTTAAGATACCCAAGATCAAAAGCATTTGAAAAAGCAGGCTGTAGGTTAGGATTTCCCTGGAAAATGTTATTGGTACTGCTGCGGGAAGGGAAAGGGTTAATGAACCAGCCTCTCGGCCTGTTTATTCTTCTATTGTAGCCCAGAGTAATATTTTCTGTTTCAGCGATCTCGTAAATAACGTTGACTGTTGGGAAAAAACCTAAATAATCATTGTCAAAACTTGTATCGATAGGAAAGCCAAAGACCTCTCTCAATTGCTCCTCTGTTAATTCAGATTCGATTTCTCCTTTTAAGTTGGTGTACTCCAAACGAAGTCCCAGTAGAAAAGAAAAATCTCCCAGCTTGGTACCATATTGAGAATAAAGAGCCTGCACATTTTCTGTATAATCAAAAACATTACTCAATTCCTCGTCATATTGAAGCTCGCCACCATCTTCTTCCTGTTGAAACAAATCGTAATCTGTAACTTCATTTTCAAAATTTCCGCGGTAACCTGCCTCAAACTGAGAGTCTTCCCCAAATGGCAGTACATAATCTGCCTGAATTAAATACTCGTTTTGAGTTTCTGTCTGATCAATATGTTCTGCATAAAGGAAATTCTCATAGGCGATGTCATTGAAATCCTCCTCTTCATTAATTGAGGTTGTTTGAACTTCTTCATCCCGCTCAATTTGAATATCAGCAGTTAACTGATGTCCGCTATCATTAAAACGGTTCATGTAATTAAGAGAGAACTGGTAACTGTTATCCTCTTCCATCTGGTTTTCTCTCCTGGTGGTTCCATATACTTCAGATCCATCCAGGAAATTCGTAGTAACATTCGTAGTGAGATCTTCATCTTCCCCCGTTCTGTAAAAAGCTGTAGCGGTTAGAGAGGAGCGATCTGTGATGTAATATTCAATTCCAAGATTGGTATTGAAGCCCCGGTTAATTCGTTCAATATTTCTATCCTCAATTATGCGGTCAAAAAATACGGCGCTGTTTTCGTTGAAGCGGGTATCAAAATATCCATTCCCCGGTGCGTCAAAGTACCTATAGCCTGTGGTATTGAAAATGTTAAATTTATCGGTTCTCAGGTTAACATTTGTTGAAATCCCGGCATTGTCGGGATATCCCACGTTGAGGTTGACAGAACCATTAAAGCCGAGAGTCTTTTCCTTTCGCAGGATGATGTTTAGAATACCTGCAGTTCCTTCTGCATCATACCTGGCTGATGGAGAGGTGATCACCTCCACTCTTTCAATGGCATCTGCAGGTAGCTGCGCGAGAACATCAGTGCTCCCAAAACCTGCCATGGCTGAAGGTTTTCCATTAATAAGGATTCGAACATTCTCGTTTCCTCTCAAGCTTATTCCCCCGTTGATGTCTACTGCAACAGAGGGAACGTTGTTAAGTGCATCGGCTACAGTTCCTCCTGCAGTAGTAAGGTCTTTTCCTATATTGTAGATCTTTTTGTCTAATCTTACTTCCACCTGAGTGGTCTCTGCAGTTACGACCACTTCGTCCAGCTCGCCTGCGGCCATCCCAAGCTCAATAGTTCCCATATTTACATCACTGGTGATTTGCCGGTTAGAAAAAGTTTTAGGTTCAAAAGAAATGAACTCAACAGTAATGTTATAGGTCCCTTCCCGTACCTCTATAGAAAAATTTCCCTGTGGATCTGTAATTCCCCCATTCACATTAGAAGGGTCCGCGGTGCTTTGGAAAGAGATTGTGGCATATTCCAAAGGAGTTCCCTGTTCATCGGTGACCTTGCCCGAAACTTCATATCGCGGTGCCTGTGCAAAGGCAGAAAGGGAAAAGAGAAAAATTAAAGAAAAAATTAAGGCACTTGAGTGGTGCCGCTTAATGCTCGTGATCATAACTGGTTTTTCTTCTTGGACTGAGAAAAACCGGAATGGTTTAAATTTTTTTGTTGAAAAAAAAGATAAAATTTCTTAACAAGCTGATTAGCAGTTGTAAAATACGTGGAGAATTCGCACCTGGAGCAGCTTTCAGCTTCTGCTGAAAAGACCTTATTCTTGACTAATGAGGTTCTGAGATCAATTTATGATCTCTTCAATATTTGAAGCGGGACGACCTATTACAGCTTTATTTTCGGTCTCAACTATGGGCCGCTGAATAAGTTTCGGATTATCGGCCATTATTCTTATGAGCTCCTGATCGCTAAGATCGCGGTCGCGATAATTTTCTTTCCAAAGTTTTTCTTCCCGTCGAACCAATTCAATAGGTGCCATATTCAACTTTTGAAGCAGAGCCGCAATTTCTTCTTCACTTAAGACCTCCTTCAAATATTCCCTGACTTCAAATTCCTTTCCCGAAGCTTCCAAAATCTGTAATCCTTCCCTGGATTTTCTACATCTGGTGTTGTGGTAGATCTTTATCATTTTTGTTTAGTTAGGAGTTATAAGTTATGACTTGTGTCTTTTATTTCTGTTGCCGTTGCCGGTTGCCAGTTGCCGGTTGCCAGTTCAACGTTGAGAAATGCTGAATCAGAATTCTTAATTTTAAACCTTAAACCTTAAACCTTAAACCTTAAACCTTAAACCTTAAACCTTTTACTCTTCCACCTTCTGTCCCATCATCATGAGAAAGGCTTTTAGGAACCGGTCAATTTCACCGTCCATGACCGAATCTACGTTTCCGGTTTCTTCCCCTGTACGAACATCTTTGACAAGCTTGTAGGGATGCATCACGTAATTTCTTATTTGTGATCCCCACTCGATCTTCATCTTGGAATCCTCGATCTCCCGTCGCTGTGCCTGTTGCTTCTGAAGCTCAATTTCATAAAGCTGACTCTTTAGCAACTGCATGGCTTTGGTCTTGTTGTCGAGCTGAGAACGCGTCTCGGAATTTTCTATGACAATTCCCGAAGGTGCATGTCGTAGACGCACCGCAGTCTCCACCTTATTCACATTCTGGCCTCCCGCACCCGACGACCTCATGGTTTCCCAGGAAATATCTGCAGGATTGATCTCTATTTCTATAGTCTCGTCAGCCAAAGGATAGACATAGACACTGGCAAAGGAGGTATGTCTTTTGGCATTACTGTCAAAAGGGGAAATTCTCACCAGCCTGTGAACACCGTTTTCTCCCTTTAACCATCCAAAGGCAAATTCTCCTTCTATTTCTAAAGTAACTGTCTTTACTCCGGCGACCTCCCCGGCCTGGTAGTTCAATTCCTTGACTGAGTAACCTCTGTCTTCAGCCCAACGCAAGTACATGCGCATAAGCATTTCTGCCCAATCGCAACTCTCAGTCCCGCCGGCACCGGCTGTGACCTGTAGAACAGCACTCAGGTTGTCCCCTTCTTCAGAAAGCATATTTTTGAATTCCAGGTCCTCGATAAGATTTCTGGATTTTTCATGCCGTTCTTCTACATCTTCGGCAGTGGCTTCCCCTTCCTTGTAGAATTCATAGATGACTTCAAGATCATCAACAAGAGTAACCGCTTCTTCATAATCGTCAACCCATTTTTTTTGAGAATTGAGCTCTTTTAGCAGAAGTTCAGCTTTTTTTGGATCATTCCAGAAGTCGGGAGCCAGGGTTTTTTCCTGGAGATTGGAAATTTCTATTTTCTTGGCATCAAAGTCAAAGATACCTCCTTAACGCAACCAGGCGATCTTTAAGATCTTTAATAGTATCTATAGTAAGCATACTTGAATTTTGAACAAAAATAGAATTAAAGCGGGTTCTTGAAAACTATTTTACGATTATTTTATAGTTTTAGCTTCGCCAAAAATTTCAAATCATGACCAGATCCTCTCTATGTTTTTTCAGCCTCTTTTTTCTAAGCTTTTCGCTGTCAGCACAATTTCTGAATAAAAAAGAAGGACTGAAGAAATTCGAGGGATATTTTGATTTTTACTACGATCAAAATGAAGATAGGATCTACCTGGAGGTAGACAAGGCGGGTGAAGAATTTCTCTATACCCATTTCCTCACCAGTGGAGTAGGGTCAAATGACATTGGACTGGATAGGGGACAACTGGGAGGTGAAGTTATTGTGAAATTCCAAAAGGCAGGTAATAAGCTATTACTGGTACAACCAAATCTCAAATATAGAGCAGTTACCGATAATGTCCTGGAAAAGCAGAGCGTTGAAGAAGCTTTTGCGAGATCGGTACTTGCAGGTTTTGAGATAAAAGTGGAAAAGGATGATGTTTATGTAATTGATCTTACCCCTTTTTTAATGCAGGATGCCCACGGAGTTGCAGACAGGCTGAAAGGTGGCGACCATGGAGACTTTAAAATAGATCTTTCAAAAAGTGCGTTGGCGCCGGATCGAACAAAGGCTTTTCCCGAAAATGTTGAGTTTGAAGCTTTGCTCACGTTTTCTGGTGACGCAAAGAGTCAGGCTTTAAAAAGTGTTTTGCCCGATCCAAAGAACCTTACTGTGGTGCAGCATCATTCTTTTGTAAAGCTTCCTGAAGCCGGCTACGAAAAACGCATTTTTGACCCCCGTACCGGCGCTCAATTCATTTCCTATTATGACTATGCTTCCCCGGTCTTTGAACCTATAGAAAAGAGGTGGGCCGTAAGACACAGGTTGGAGAAGAAAGATCCCGGAGCTCCAATAAGTGAGGCGGTCGAACCAATCGTATATTATTTAGATCCCGGTACTCCCGAACCTGTAAGGTCTGCTTTGCTTGAAGGAGCCCGCTGGTGGAATGAAGCCTATGAAGAATTGGGCTATAAAGATGCTTTTCAGGTGAAGATGTTACCCGAGGGAGCAGATCCCCTGGATGTGCGCTATAATGTCATACAGTGGGTCCACAGATCAACCCGCGGCTGGAGCTATGGAGCCAGTGTAGTGGATCCAAGGACAGGGGAAATTATTAAAGGTCATGTAAGCCTGGGAAGTTTACGAATTCGGCAGGATTTTATGATCGCCCAGGGTTTAATGAACAGACCTTTTGCCGAAGACGATGAGAACCATGAGGAAATGCTGGATCTTGCAGTGGCGAGGATTAGGCAGTTGTCTGCACACGAGGTAGGTCATACCATTGGCTTTGCCCATAACTTCGCAGCCAGTGCAAATGACCGGGCTTCGGTGATGGATTATCCTCATCCTAAATTCAAAATTGACAATGGAAAAATAGATTTTTCTGAAGCTTACGATGTGGGTATTGGCCTATGGGATAAATTTTCGGTAAAAGCCCTTTATGGAGAAGTGCCGGAAGGGGTGTCAGAAAGGGCATTTTTGAACAGCATTATTGCTGAAGCTGCTTCGCAAGGACTGCAGTTTATTTCCGATAGAGATGCAAGAGCTCAAGGTGGTGCTCATGCCACTGCTCATCTTTGGGACAATGGAAGAAGCGCCGTTGAGGAGCTGGAACACATCCTGAAGGTGAGAAAAATAGGAATAGAGAATTTTTCTGAAGATAATATCAGGAAGAATGAGCCTTACTCTGTTTTGGAAGATGTTTTTGTGCCTGTATATTTTCTTCACAGATATCAAACGGAAGCTGCCGTTAAACTGATAGGCGGTTTGGATTATAACTACGCTGTCAAGGGCGGAACTGAAGAAATTCAGGAAGTGATCAGTAAAAAAGAGCAGGTAGCTGCTTTAAAAGCTATTTTAGAGACACTATCTGCTGAAACACTTGCCATTCCAAAAGAGAAACTTGAGCTATTTCCACCCAGATCATATGGTTATGACCGAAGCCGTGAATCCTTCAGAAGCAATACAGGGGTGACTTTTGATGCTCTCGGCGCTCCTGCGACTGCGAGCGAAATGACACTTTCCCTTTTGCTACATCCACAGCGTGCCGCCAGATTGGTGCAACAGAGGGCTCTGGATGGGGATCAGTTGGGATTGCGGGAAGTGCTTAACACCTTGCTGGATCAAACAGTTAAAAAATCGGTTTCAAAAAATCCATATCTGGAGCAGGTTCAAAATGTTATCAATCACAATGTTGTACAATCCCTGCTGGAGCTTGCTGCCAGTGATAATTCTACTCCCGCGGTAAAAGCTGAAGTCTTTGCAGTGCTTCAGGAGTTGGAAAAATTTCTTGGCTCTAGAAAAGATCCCGCTATTCAACTAATTTTGCAGGAAATCAAGAGGTTCAGGGAAGATCCTTCAGAATTTAAGCCAGAGAACCGGGTGCCTCAGATCCCAGACGGTTCTCCTATTGGCAGCTACTATGAATACTTAAAACATTAAACAAGAATGAAAGAAATAGATCTTAGAAGTGATACGGTGACTAAACCTACAGAAGGAATGATGCAGGCCATCATCAATGCTGAAGTAGGTGATGACGTGTATAAGGAAGATCCTACAGTGAATAAACTGGAGAGAAAACTGGCCGATATGTTTGGAATGGATGAAGCTTTGTTCTTTCCAACCGGAAGTATGGCTAACCAGGCAGCGATCAAGCTGCATACACAACCGGCCGATCAACTTATTTGTGACAAATGGGCGCATGTTTACAACTACGAAGGCGGCGGGGTTTCCTTTAACAGCGGAGTTTCCTGCAAACTGGTGGATGGTCACCGCGGAATGATAACAGCAGACCAGGTGGTAGAAAATATCAACCCGCCCGATTTTTATCACAGTCCGTTAACCACCCTTGTTTGTCTTGAAAATACGACCAACAAAGGAGGAGGAGCTTGTTATGATTTTGAAGAGATCAGGAAGATCAGAAAGGTGTGTGATGAGCACAATCTTGGCTTGCACCTGGACGGTGCCCGCCTTTTCAATGCCCTCGTAGCTACCGGGGAAGATCCTAAGGAATACGGGAAAATTTTTGACACAATCTCTGTTTGTCTTTCAAAAGGACTGGGAACTCCGCTGGGAACTGTTCTTATTGGGAACAAAGAGATTATGAAAAATGCAATGAGGGTGAGAAAGGTCCTTGGAGGTGGAATGCGCCAGATAGGCTTTATGGCTGCCGCCGGAATATATGCACTTGATCACCATGTAGAGCGACTTGCCGAGGACAATAAAAGAGCTTCAGAAATTGGAGAGGTACTTAAGGAGCAAAGCTACATTGGGGAAGTGGAACCGGTTGAAACCAATATTGTTATCTTCTATTTGAAAAATCCTTCAGATGAAGGAGCCTTTATGGAAGCTCTGAAAAAGGAAAATATCAGGATAAGCAATATGGGGCAGGGGAAGTTGAGAGCGGTAACTCACCTTGATTATTCCGAAGAAATGCACCAAAGATTTCTGGAGGTGCTAAGAGGGATGAAACTGTAAAAAAGATTACCTGCCAAAAATGACATTTTTGGCAGGTAATCTTTTTTTTTGTTGATAGTCGATAGTTCAGAGTTCAATGTTCTCTATCTCTTAACTCCGAACTTTTGACCATTAACTATTCCCAAGCATATCATTCATTCCGGGAATATCTGGCATACCTTCTTTAGCCACTGCGGCAAGTTCGCCTTCATTTACTTCGGTCGCGCGGGCAACAGCTTTGTTGATGGTCAACACTAAATAATCCTCGAGTTGTTCTTTGTCTTCCAAAAGCTCGTCGGCAATCTCTATATTTTTGATCTCGCGATTAGCGGTGATCGTTACTTTTAAAAGTCCGTCGGCAGATTGCTCATCAAGCAGGACGGTCTTGAGTCTTTCTTTGGTCTCTTCAACTTTTTTCTGGGTCTCCTTGATCTTGTTCATCATGCCCATCATATCTCCAAACATAGTATCAGTTTTATGGTTACAGCAAAACTACCTAAAAAGGTCATTATATAGAACTTATAGACACAGTTTTAAGTTTTCTTTATTAGAAAGCGTAACTTTGCAGCCGGTAAAATTAAAATGAGAAAATGAAAGTTGCTGCTAACGAAATAATTGCCCCCCGGATTAAAAAAATACCGGTAAATCTGGAAAAACACGGAGATGTTCGTACAGATGATTACTTCTGGTTGCGCGAACGCGAAAATCCTGAAGTTCTTGACTATCTCACCCGTGAGAACGTGTATAATGATCAAATGACAGCTCATACTAAACAGCTGCAGGAGAAGCTGTTTCAGGAAGTGAAGAAAAGGATCAAAGAAGATGATTCGTCTGTACCATATAAACTTAATGGTTACTGGTATATCACCCGCTTTGAAAAAGGAAAGGATTATCCTATTTACTCCCGCAAGAAAGAAACCCTGGAAGCGCCGGAAGAGATCATGTTTGATGTCAATAAAATGGCAGAAGGACATGACTATTACCGGTTAAGCGGGATTAGTGTGAGTCCCAACAATAAACTTGTTTCTTATGCTGTAGATACGGTGAGTCGAAGGAAATACACCATCTACGTTAAGAACCTGGAGACCGGGGAAATTTTCTCTGAAAAAATTAAAAACACCACCGGTGGTGCTACCTGGGCAAACGACAACAAAACCCTTTTCTATGCGCGTAAAGACGAGGAGACCTTGCGCAGCAATAAGATTTACAAGCACAGGTTAGGTACAAAAGCAAAGGAGGATGAACTTGTTTTTTTTGAAGAGGACGAGACTTTTCACACCTATGTCTACAAGTCGAAATCGAGGCGCTACATCATTATAGGATCAGATAGCACCCTGACTTCGGAATACAGGTTTATTTCAGCCGATGATCCACATGGAGAAGTGCATATAGTACAGCCAAGGATAAGAGGCGTGGAATATAGTATTGCTCATTACAGGGATTGTTTCTATATCATGACCAATAAGGACGGGGCCACTAACTTCAAGTTGATGAAAGCTCCGGTTCATGATCCCGGGATAGAGAATTGGGAAGAGGTGATACCACACCGGGAGGATGTGTTACTGGAAGATATTGACCTGTTTAGAGATTATATTGTGGTAAGTGAAAGGAGTAATGGTCTTAACAAGATCCATATTCGCAGATGGGATGGAACAGATTCTTATTTCCTGCCATTCGACAATGAGACTTATACTGCTTTTACCGGCACTAACCCCGACTTTGATACTGAAATTCTCAGGTATACCTACAACTCTTTACTTACTCCAACGCAGGTGGTGGATTTCAACATGCGTACTAAGGAAAAGGTTGTAAAAAAGGAGCTGGAAGTTCTGGGAGGTACATTTAAGAAAGAAAACTATGTCTCAGATCGTATCTGGGCTACCGCCCAGGATGGCACTAAGATCCCTATGACGCTTGTACATCGCAAGGAGCTTCAAAAAGACGGGAAAAATCCTGTTTTACAGTACGCTTATGGTTCATATGGATCTACAATAGACCCTTACTTTTCAAATGTACGTTTAAGCTTGCTTGACCGCGGATTCATTTTTGTCATAGCACATGTGAGGGGAGGCGAATACCTTGGAAGGAAATGGTATGAAGATGGTAAGTTACTTAAGAAGAAGAATACGTTTACCGATTTCATTGATTGTACTAAACATCTAATTCAGGAGAATTATACTTCGCCAGAACATATGTATGCCAGTGGAGGTTCTGCCGGCGGATTGTTAATGGGCGTGGTCGCCAATATTGCGCCTCAACTGTACAAAGGAATAATAGCTTCAGTGCCTTTTGTTGATGTGGTCACAACCATGCTGGATGAGACTATTCCCTTAACTACGGGAGAATATGATGAATGGGGCAATCCAAATGATCCCGAATATTATTTCTACATGAAATCCTATTCCCCTTATGACAATGTAACGGCTCAGGATTATCCAAATATGCTGGTCACTACCGGGCTACACGATTCCCAGGTGCAGTACTGGGAGCCGGCAAAATGGGTAGCCAAGTTGAGGGAGCTAAAAACCGATTCTAATAAGTTGCTTTTTCACACTAACATGGACGCAGGTCATGGTGGAGCATCAGGACGTTTTGAGGCGCTAAGGGAAGTAGCTGAAGAATATGCTTTTCTCCTGGATTTGGAGGGAATCACCGAATAATTAAAATATTTGACTTAAATTTGCTTCGTTCGTGATCGGTTTGAAATAAGCTTTTCAAGGCGATTATTGTAAATAACTTCAATTTATGAGAGAAGATTTACAGGTTTATGATAATGTATTACAGCTAATAGGTAATACCCCTCTTATCCACTTAAACCGTATCACCCAGGGCCTTGAAGGAGACTATTTTGCTAAAGTAGAAGCATTTAATCCGGGGCACTCTACCAAAGATAGAATAGCCTTACACATTATAGAAGAAGCCGAAAGAAAAGGGATCCTTAAACCCGGCGATACTATTATTGAAACTACTTCCGGAAATACCGGTTTTAGTATTGCAATGGTCAGTGTGATCAAGGGTTACGAATGTATCCTGGCAGTGAGCTCAAAATCTTCTAAGGACAAGATCGATATGCTGCGCTCTATGGGTGCCAAGGTCTATGTTTGTCCTGCCAACGTAACTGCCGATGATCCCCGGTCTTACTATCAGGTAGCGAAGAGGATGCATGATGAGATAAAAGGTTCAGTGTATATCAATCAATACTTCAATGAGCTCAATATTGAAGCTCATTACAGCACTACCGGGCCCGAGATTTGGAAACAGACCGAAGGAAAGATTACCCATCTGGTGGCTTGTAGCGGTACCGGAGGAACTATTTCAGGAACTGCAAGGTTCCTGAAAGAACAAAATCCGGAGATCCGCATTCTTGGAATTGACGCTTATGGTTCTGTTCTTAAGAAATATCATGAGACCAAGGAATTCGATACATCCGAAATCTATCCTTATCGTATTGAAGGTCTGGGAAAGAACCTTATTCCAACTGCCACAGATTTTGAGATCATTGATAAGTTTGTGAAGGTGAGCGATGAAGACAGCGCGCATACTGCCCGTCAACTTGCCCGCACAGAAGGTTTGTTTGTAGGATACACCAGTGGTGCAGCCTTGCAGGGAGTGTTGCAAATGGCCGAAGAAGGAGAATTTGATAAGAACAGCAAAGTTGTTGTGGTCTTCCCCGATCATGGTTCCCGATATATGAGCAAAATCTTTAGTGATGACTGGATGAATGAGCAGGGCTTCTTCGACAGCAAGAACGAAAAGGCGGTAAACCAGATCGAATTTGTAAAGTAAGGCTGGAAACCACTACCTGTTAATATTCTTCGCAATTTTCTTTCAAACAAACCGTTAAGGTCTTAGGAGTGGGAGGAGCTGTTAAAGTTTCACTGAACTTCATGTTTTTCAGTGCACTTAGCTCGACTGCATTCTTCAGTTACTATTTATTTACTACTTTTGCCGAAGTGAAAATATTTAAAAATGGCAGATTTATTCGATAAAATATATAAGGACAAAGGGCCTTTGGGTAAGTGGAGTGAAGTAGCTGAAGGTTACTTCGTATTCCCGAAACTGGAAGGACCTATTTCCAATCGTATGAAATTCCGGGGACAGGACGTGATCACCTGGAGTGTGAATGATTACCTGGGACTTGCAAACCACCCCGAAGTGCGCAAGGTTGATGCCGAAGCTGCTGCAGAATGGGGATCTGCTTATCCCATGGGTGCCCGTATGATGAGTGGGCACACTACCTTACATGAAAAATTACAGGATGAACTGGCTTCCTTTGTTCATAAAGAAGCTGCTTATCTGTTGAATTTTGGGTATCAGGGAATGGTTTCGACCATTGATGCCCTTGTTTCCAAAAAAGATGTTATTGTTTATGATGTAGATGCTCATGCCTGTATTATAGATGGAGTTCGCCTGCATTTAGGCCAGCGCTTTACCTATAAGCACAATGACATGGAGAGCATCGAGAAGAACCTGCAGCGTGCCGAGAAGATCGTTGAGCAAACCGGTGGCGGGATCCTTGTTATTTCTGAAGGGGTTTTTGGAATGAGAGGAGAGCAGGGTAAGCTTAAAGAAATAGTTGCCCTTAAAGAAAAATATGATTTTAGGCTGCTTGTAGATGATGCACACGGGTTCGGAACTCTTGGTAAAACAGGAGCAGGAGCCGGTGAAGAGCAAGGTGTGCAGGATGGAATTGATGTATATTTTGCCACTTTCGCCAAATCCCTTGCGAGCACCGGAGCGTTCATTGCTGCCGACCGGGAGATCATAGATTACCTGAAATACAATCTTCGTTCCCAGATGTTTGCAAAATCTCTTCAAATGCAGCTGGTCATTGGAGCTCTAAAGCGTCTTGAGATGCTTAGAACAATGCCCGAGCTTAAGGAGAAGCTGTGGGAGAATACCAATGCCCTTCAAAATGGCTTAAAAGACCGCGGTTTTGATATAGGAACTACTCAGAGTTGTGTTACCCCGGTTTATCTTCAGGGAAGTATCCCCGAGGCTATGGCACTTGTGAATGACCTTCGTGAGAACTACGGAATTTTCTGTTCCATTGTAGTTTATCCGGTAATTCCTAAAGGATTGATCCTGCTAAGACTTATTCCAACAGCAACTCATACCCTTGAGGATGTAGAGGAAACGTTGTCGGCATTTTCAGCGATTAGAGAGCGCCTTGAAAATGGCACATACCGAAGACTTTCGGCAGGTGTTGCTGAAGCAATGGAAAAGTAAGACTTTCAAAAATTCTAAATGTAAATCCCCTTTTTAAGGGGATTTTTTTTGTCCGCTTTAAAAAGGTTTTTTATAATTTGTTTAGGAGTAGAAAAACTTTTTAATCGCTATTTTATCTATAAACGGATAAAAAAAGAATAGTTATGGAAGATTTGAAAGTTGCTGTGATCTATTACAGTTCGACCGGAACAAATTATCAACTGGCAAACTGGGCAGAAGAAACTGCCAGTGAGTTGGGTGCCGAAGTTAGGCTGCGAAAAGTAAAGGAATTGGCCCCAAGAGAGGCTATTGAAGCCAATGAAGATTGGAAAAAGCACGTGGACGCAACAAAGGATGTGCAGGAAGCCTCCATGGATGATCTTGAATGGGCCGACTGTTATATCTTTAGTGCTCCCACGCGTTATGGTAACCTGCCTTCGCAATTCAAGCAATTCCTGGACATGACTGGAGGGCTCTGGTTTAAGGGGAAACTGGCAAATAAGGTAGTTAGCGGAATGACCAGCGCAAGTAATGTGCATGGGGGTCAGGAATCTACTTTACTTTCTCTGTACAAGACTATGTTCCATTGGGGGGCAATTGTTGCCGCACCGGGTTACACAGATGAAGCTATCTTCAACGCCGGAGGAAATCCATATGGAGTAAGTATTACTGCCGGTAAGGAAGAGCTGGGAGAGAAGGTAAAAAAAGCAGTGGCACACCAGGTGAAGAGAACAATGACCCTGGGTAGCTGGGTCAAAAAGGGCAGCAAATAATCTCTTTTTTGAAAGGTATAATCGAAGTGCCTAAAGTACCAGTTCAGAAAAAAGCCGGGTAAGGGTCGCCTCCAGGTCATCACACATTCCCGGATGCGGTCTGGAGGTCTGGATGACCGAGCTTCTCACCGCAGTGAGCCACCTAAAGCGGGATGGGATGTCCATCTGCGCAATGGGGCCTCCATCTTGTGAGCCCTCACAGATCTTTTCAAAAGAGGTTAAATTTTTTTCAAGTTGTTCCATGTCAAGATCAGGACAAAGCATCAACAATTTTTCCTGATCGAGCCTGTGCTTTACCTTCAGGTATTTTTCCTTTTTACAAAAGAGCACGACTCCCACGTTAAGGAACTCTTCCCGTTCCACCCGTGGGACTACCCGTATAATGGCATATTCATATAAGTGCTTTTCTGGCATTTTGTGCTTCTTTTATAAAAATATTAGAATTGTCCAGGCGTATAAGGAGGAACTGAATATAAGCTTCCCGGATTTCCTGAGGGGAAAGATTACTTTCCTGCCATTGCAGCCAATCATCGGGTAAACCTGTTACGATCTCACGTAATTTTTCCCGGTTAAGTAACTGCTTTATTTCTTTATCGGCATCCTCTAGCCGGGTAGCCTGCGGCAATAGCACATGCTCCTTAATAAAGCTGAAAGGACTTTTCGCGTGTTTCTCAAGGTTGTTCCATGAATGGTGAAAGAAAAAGGAAGCCCCATGGTCAATTAACCACAGTTCTCTGTTCCACATAAGCATGTTGGTATTTCTATAAGTGCGATCTACATTAGTGATAAAAGCATCCAACCACACAATTTTTGAAGCAGAGTTGTCATCAACAGTTGTAACTGCCGGATCAAAATTTATAGCCCCCGATAGAAAATGCATGGCAAGATTTAGCCCTTTACTGCCCTGCAAGAGATCCTGTATCTCTTCGTCTCCTTCGGTACGTCCAAAAGCTTCATGAAGGTTTGCAAAAACAAGCTCGGGTACTCTCATTCCTATTGCTCTCGCGATCTCTCCCCCTAAGAATTCAGCTATTAATGCTTTTACTCCGTGGCCGGCTCCCCGAAATTTCAGTACATACTTAAAATCGTCATCGGCTTCGGCAAGTGCAGGGAGAGAACCGCCTTCTCTCAAAGGAGTTATATAACGACAAACCGTAACGCTGCGAATATCCTCTATGGCTCCCATATAATTGCTGAAATAACAATTCTTAAGCAAATTTAAGATTCTTTGGGAGAGTCACAGGTAATCAACAGAAATTTAAATCTGCATTAAACCTTTTGAGCAGTAAGTTTAACTTCATAGGGGAAAGCAAAACTCTCCGGTCTTGCTCCGTTTAGCCAGTCATTGTGGTCTTTGTGATGAAGAATAACAGGCATGCGTTGCTTGTTGTTATGGATCTCGCTCATGAGTTCATTAGCTTCTGTAGTTATGATACTATAGGAGCCAATTTTCTTACCTGTAGAGGGATCCTGCCAGTGAGAATAAATACCTGCAAAGGCAAAAATCTCCTCTTCGGCAGAAGAGATGAGATATTTTTGTTTGCTTTTACCTTTTTCATCCAACCACTGCCATTCATAATATCCGTTTGCAATTATTAAACACCGGTTATCAACCGAATTTCGAAAAGCCGGTTTTTCTGTTATAGTTTCGATCCTGGCGTTAAGCGTGGATTTTTTGATGTCGCTGTTCTTTGCCCAAAAAGGGATCAATCCCCAGTTGTAGAACAGGATCTCCCCGGGGGCCGCATCTGTGATCACAGGGTTGCCGGAAAAATCAAAGCCGTTGATCTCCTCTTGTGGTGTATAAAGCTCCGGCTCGGTAAAGGAAGCATCAAAGGCTTTTTCGATCTCATAGATTTTGGTATTCAATTTTGTTCTAAAGCACATGGTTCATTGTCTTGATCTGCTTGAATTGCAGGTTTTTCAGAAAAGGGTCTCTAAAATTACATTTTTGAACAGTACTAAAAAAGCCTGTATAAAATATTACAGGCTGGATAAATTAAAATTGATCGGGACCTGATTAGGCCAAAAGCCTTTTTTGCTTTTGTTGTTTTAAAGCTATACTTACAGCCTCAAAGATTTCCCGTTTCAGTCTTTTATATTGTCTTGAATAGTGGATCACGTCATTAAGGATGGATTTATGTTCCTTTCTATAGAATTTACCTTCCTTAGGCTCATCCAGGTCATCTATAAGCTTTCGCAGCCTGTTTATATGTTTCACGACTGTACTTTCCAGAATTTGCAGCTCTTTTTCGGAGAGGGTTAATCTTTCTATAAGATCCTTTACCCTTGAAAACAGCTGCGACTCAATGATAGGCATGGTATGTTCTTTAAGCATATCTTCAAAAAAACGATGTTCGTCCTTAATGAAGTTGAGTTCAGATTTCCACTGCAAGGAGGAGAAATGCATTTCATCGGGTGTTTTCCACTCGATGTACCTGTAGTTATGTGCTTTATTTTCCATGACGGTAAATATTTGTTCTTTCAATTCTCTTTACTGGCCCGCCTTAGATACTTGGCGGTAAAGGAGAAAATTTCCAATTTGAATTTCCTGAATTTTTGAGCAAAATCAAGAATTCTCTGTTCAAGCTTCAGGTGTTGATTGTGATAAAAGACTTCGCAGCTTATATCCTCACATTCAAGAATTCCTTCAATGTCGTACCGGTGATTATGAAGCTCCCTGATAAGTTCCAGGCTTTCCCTTTTAAAATTCTGCAATTCATCATAGAAGATCTGGAGCCGCTCATAAAGGTTAAGAACATTTTTTTGAAAAATGTCTGCTCCCAAGTATTGGTTCAGGAAGTTGATCTCTTCCGAAAAATAGGAGAGTCTTTCTTTCCATCTACTGTACTCCTTCAGTAGTCGTTCGATCTCCTTTTCGTTGGCAGAAAAACTTCTGGAGGTGTTTCGGTCCATAATATCCTGTATTTAAGTTATTAAGGTATGAAAATTTCGGTTTCTCAAGATGACAAATGTCACTTAAAAATTGAATTTCCGGAGCAGGAAGGAAAAAAATTTTAGGAAAATTGCAGGATTTGAAAATTTAACTAAAAATAGTTGGGCCACTTGTAACACGAATCTAAAAATGATATACATTTGGCGCCTCAAACAATTAATAATTCATTTAAAATGAAAAAATCCTTTTTGACTTTTGCTGCTATCGCATTAGTATTCTCTTTTACTTCTTGTAAAGAAACAACTACTGAAACCACTGAAGAGAGTGCAGTAGAGGTGATCGAAACTCCTGAGGCTCCTGTTGAAGTTGAGGCTGTTGAGACTGAAGAAGTTGTTGATACTACCAGCACAGGCGGAAACGTAGTAGAAGACATTACAGATACTACTTCTGTAGAATAATTTATTATTCTTAAGAAACCCGGCATTTATTGATGTCTTAAAAGAGATCCGTGGCGAGAGTCACGGATCTTTTGTTTATACCCTTAGGCTTACTGTTTCCCCCAAATGTGGAATATCTGCCTTCCATCCATAGCGGTCTTTGATCTTCACCCGTAAGACATCTGAGGCTTTTTTCTCACCATGAACAAGGAAAATACGTTGCGGTGCTGTTTCCAGGTCCGCTATCCAATCCAATAATTCATTTTGATCAGCATGTGCAGAGAGACTGTTGATGGTCTTAACCGCAGCCTCTACTTTATAGTATTTTCCATGGATCTTTACATCGGGCACCCCTTCCTGTAGCTGCCTGCCTCGTGTACCTTCGGCCTGGAAACCCACAAGAAGGATTTGAGTTTCAGGTTTTTCAAGATAGGATTTGAGGTAAGCTAATACTCTACCGCCGGTAACCATTCCGCTGCCTGCAATAACCACTTTGGGGCGTGGATCTTCTATGACCTTCCAGGTATCTTTATAGTTGGTGATGATCCTGAAAAAGTCTTTCATCCTTTTGAACTCCTCATGGTCAAGTTTGTGCCAGGACATGAACCTGCTAAAGATCTTGATCACTTCGTGTCCCATGGGGCTGTCAATATATACAGGAGGTAAGGTGAATTTTTGTTTCTTATGCAAATTATAGATCCTGTACATTAGGGTCTGCAATCGTTCTACCGCAAAGCTGGGAATGATGAGGGTACTATCATCTAACAGGCATTTTGTTATTGCCTGCTCCAGGATATTCTCTACGTCTTCAATTGGGTGGATCCTGTCGCCGTAGGTGCTTTCAAGGAATAGAAAATCGGCATGCTCCGGTTTTGCCGGAGATTCCAGAAGATCGTCTTTTTCCCTGCCAATATCACCCGAGAAGACAAAGATCTTCCCGTTTAGCTCCAGCTCGATAAAAGTTGCTCCAATAATATGTCCGTTCCGACGGAACCGGATTTTGACTTTTTCGGAAATCTCTAACCACTCATCTGTTTTTACAGAGTGGAACAACTTGAGAGTTGCTGCAACATCTTCTTCGGTATAAAGAGGAAAAGCGGGATGATGAATACTAAAACTTTCTTCATTTGCTCTTTTTGCATCCTCTTCCTGAATTTTTGCACTGTCTCTTAGTATAACTTCAGCAATTGCGAGGGTAGGAGAGGTGCCTAAAATGTCATTTTTGAATCCCTCTTTTACCAGTCTCGGTAAGTAGCCGGTATGGTCCAAATGTCCATGGGTGAGAAGAACAAGATCTATCTCTTCAGGAGGTATGCTTATGTTCTTCCAGTTCAACTCCCGAAGCTCTTTCAGTCCCTGAAAAAATCCGCAGTCCACAAGAATGTTCAGCCATGGGGTTTCCAGAAGGAACTTTGATCCTGTTACGGTGCCGGCAGCACCTAAAAAACTGATCTTTACGTTATCGCTCACCTTAATGTATTAGAGGAACAATTAATTTTTCGATCTCATTCAGGATAAGGTGCTTACGTTCGTTGCCTATTTCCAGCTTATCCAGGAAAAAATTATCCTGTACGAGTTGCCTGCACAAAACCACATCCCTGCTTAAGAGGAACTGCTTCTCCCGGCCTGAAAGGAGATTTGATACCGTAATGGGATATAACCCCAGGCTGTCAATTCTTTCTTTTAAAGAAGAACCTTCAGGATAATCCCAACCCAAAAGCTTTAATCCGGCGCAACGGCCGTAGGTGATAGCATCTTCTGTAAACCTGGAATTGGTCACCACCCAGCCTTCATGTTGAATTCCCGTATTTACTGTTGTCTTCAGCTGAAAAGTTTTGAGATCTATAAAACGTGAGTTAATATAGAGGGGTATTTTTACATCACATTTCTTAGCCTGATCCCCGTGAAATTTACACTCAATGAACAATTTCCGGTTTTCTTTCATTGCCAGGACATCAACTTCATGTTTTACACAGATCCCTTGCATGAGGTTACCAACCTCCACTTTATACCCGCTATGCTCAAAAACTGCTGCGATAAATTTTTCAAAAGGAAATCCTGTAGGACCTAATTCATAAATGGCCTTCTTCAATTTGTATCTTGAAGCAGTGAGACCGTCCTGCTTTTTTAAAAGATAATAAGCACGTTTATATATCTCTTTTGTTGAGATATCTTCGTACAGTTCTTTGCGCAAAGTGTTGAGAATATCTACGATCACATGCTCTTTTGCGCCGGCTCTTCTTAAAGAAGCGGCTACGCGGCTCTCCTGGAATTCAGCCCGTTCCCCTGAAGCTTTTAAGATCTTCATGTTGAGGTTTGTTGCTTTACCGGTTCGGAAGGTTGATGTAATACCAGTACCGGAATTTTGGAATAGTGTGCTAAATTTTTATAAAGCGGGTTCATTAGCAGGTTTTCGATGAAGGAGTGCTTCTTATTTATAAAGGCGATCATTCCGCTTTCCCTGCTTTCTATGAAGGAATATATACCCAAGGCTACGCTAAGGAATTCCAGGGAATGAAAGGAATGCTTAACAGCTGACAGCTTTTCTTTAAGCAATTTCCTGTTACGATGTTGTTCCCTGTTTAGCCCTCCCTCTTCAGAAATATGAAGGATACGCAAGGTTGCGTCAAATTTTTGAACAAGGGAAATAAGAAAGTCAAGGTCAGCCGGTTTTAATTCTGCTTTAAAGCTATTGGCCAGAACAATCTCGGCTGGTCGGTGGAAAGTAACTGTCGAAGGGACGCTTAGGATTGGGCATTGTTGGATCTCTTCAATAATATTTATCGTATTGCTACCGTAGATCGCCTTATCCCCGGCAGTGTGACCCTGATTGCCAATTATTATAAAGTCGACCCTATTCTTTCGTAATTCCTTTGAGATAGCATCGTTGAGAAGGAGATTATGGCATGCAGTGTGAAAAAAATGAGCCTCCCCGGCATTTGTTTTCAGATCTTTAAGAGCTGCTTTGAATTCACCCTCTATTCTTTTTTTCTCTTTCTCCAGAATAGCCCTGGAAGGTTTGGCTATCAATGTGCTTTTTTCATAGTAGTCATTGACCTTGAAGGCATGCACCAGGATAAAATTAACTCTCTCATTGAAAAACATATCCACTGCATATCGTCCTGCATTCTAAGCATTTGCAGAAAAATCTGTTGGTAAGAGGACGGTTTTCATGTTATTTCTTCTTCCTGGAAGGGATCACAAGGAATGGTACCTTCACATTAAATCCTATTTCATTGACGACAGGTGTAAACAGTAAATTTTCAAAAAAGGAGTGTTTGTTGTTGACCATGGCCAGCATATCTGTTTCATTTTCCTCCTGAAAATCATATATGGCCCTGGTCACACTTTTTTCGGTGACGCTATAAAAGTGATGGCTAATATCTTTAAAGGCCCGTGCTAATGCTTTTTTTCTACTTGTTTGGATGGGATTAAGATTAATACCAAAATACACGTGCAGGATATTAATAGTGGAGGAATGCATTTGTGCCAGCTCCTTCAAAATGCCCAACAGTTGGGGGATTTCTGCCTCATAGTCTGTCGGGAATAAGATCTCTCGTGGAACTTTGAATTCGTAATGAGAAGGAACGGCCAGTAAGGGGCATCGCGTTTTTTTAATAGCGTGAACAGTATGGGTTCCAAAAAGGATCTCTTCTGCACCTGTTGCTCCCTTTGTTCCCATTACTATAAGATCGATCACTTTTTCTATAACCAGTTCCTTTATCTCATCATTTAGCAGATTAAAGGAGGAGATCTTTTCAAAGTGATGTCTTTCATTCTTAAAATTCCGCTTAATGCGCCTTAGGACCCTTTCCAGGCCCTGGAGAGATTTGTTTCTGTAGATCTCGGTGAGAGTTGGTTGTGTGGCGCTGTATACCAGGGATTCATTGTCATATAGTACCGGGGTGTAGGTATTGAGCAGGTAAAAGATGCACTCCTCTCCGCTTAAAAGTTGGACGGCATATTTGGCTGCATTGTAAGCATTTTCGGAGAAATCTGTAGGTAAAAGGACTCTTTTCATGACCTAAAGATTTAAGAACGGTGGAAATTTTGGAGAACGAGGAATGGAACTTTGGGATGTAGTCCAAACTTGTCAATTGTCGAGCTGTAGAGAATGTTCTCGAGATAACTATGACGGGAATTGACCAGAATCAAGAGGTCAATATTAAGATCGTCGATCATCTTTTCAATAGCCTGAGTTTTTTCCAGTGAATCTTCGTGATGATGGGTGATCTTAAGGTCATAAAACTGCTCAGTTATAGCCATCTTGTTGTCAAGTTGTCTTAAGGTCTCTTCTGCAAAGCGGGATACATAAAGCATATGCACATGCGAACAGAACGAGCGGGCTATCCCGCCCACCAGTTTAAGTTCCCTCTTTTGATAGGGCAGCAGATAGTTGGTGGGGAATAAGATATTCTCAGGGTCTGAAAAACTATAGTTCTCAGGAATACTGAGAACCGGGCACTGCACATATTTAATGATCTGCAGGGTGTTACTGCCAAAGGTTAACTTCCTGTCATTTGTGCTACCCCTCGTGGCGGTAATAATGAGATCGGCATTTTCTTTTTCCGCAAGATCGTTCACTTCATCAATGAGGAGTCCAAATGCAGATACAGGGTGAAAGTTATGTTTGGGATTTGAATAGAGCTGCTTTATTTCTGCAGTGATCTTTTCCAGTTCACTGATGCATTTTTCCTTTACCGTTGCTTTATATTCATCCAGGAGGTCATGAGTGATCACTCCCTCAAAACTATAAACTTCATCTGCATATGCGTGCAGAAGGTAGAATTCACTCTTCTCATATTTGAAAAGCTCTGCAGCATATTTAAGAGCATTGAATGCATTGGCTGAAAAGTCGGTAGGGATAATAATTTTTCTCATTTCCGGCGTTTTCCTTAAAGTTAAATGAAGTTTTGATATAAAAGGATGATGATCATCACTTTTTAAAAGAAGAGACTGCCAGGGTTTTCTTCTATGAAAATAAATCCGGTTATGGTTAATTTGCCTTTGTCAAGGCTTATTCGTAGAACATGTGCTAATGATCACTTGGCAGTCTCTTTCCCGGAGGTTAGGAGACCTTTATAGTTTTCGGTTTTTTAGGTTCCATCCCATCCTTTTTCTGAAGTTTTAATTTTAGTACTCCATTTTCATACCTGGCTGAAACTTCTTTTTCTTCATCTACTGATTCGGGAATTCTTATGGTTCTTGAGAAAGAATTGTAACTGAATTCCCGGCTCAAAAAGCCATCTTTTTCCTCTTCTTTGTTGTCTTCTCTCTCGGCTGAAACAGTGAGGAGTCCGTTGTCAAGAGTGATCGTAAAATCATCCTTTTTTAGTCCGGGAGCAGCCAGTTCTACCTCAAAATCCTTTTCTTTTTCCTTCACGTTCATAGCAGGATTAAAATCGAAATCGCTGTTTGAATCAAGGTAATTTTTTAACCCGCGGCGGTCAAAGAGATCTGAAAAGAAGGGATCGCTCATTAGAGCATTGCTCAACATCGGAGTTCTGCGCTTGTGGGATTTAACTAAAGACATGACCTTAGAAATTTAGGTTAGTAATTTTTCTTTCTAAGTTAGAAATATACTCTCACTAAGAGAATGATAAATGTCAGACTAGAAAAAAAATCTCTGAGAAAAACCTAGTGGATCTCTCTTAGTTTTTCCAGCTTTAGGATCTTGATATTTCTTCCAATAATATCTATTAAGCCATCTTTTTTTAAAGAAGAAAGACTTCTAATAAAACTTTCTGTAGATATGCCTGCAACGCTGGCCATATCACTGCGGGAGACTTTGAGGATAGGCTGGGAATCTCTTTTTACTTTATCGGCAAATTCCAGGAGGGTACTTGCGGTTTTCTTTAGAACTGAACCATACGCCATTTCTAATAAATGGCTTTTTAATATGTCGAGATCATGAGAAATTACCTCGGCAAATTCCAGCATCAACTCCTGGTTCTGCTGCAGCAAATGAATAAACTCTTCACGTGAAATCCTGTAGAGGATACTTCTTTCCAGAGCCTGCGCACTTTCGGGATAATGAGAAGGAGTTTTAAAGCTGTAGAAGCCAAGAAAATCCCCTTTTTGAGGGATGGCAGTTATGAGTTCTTTACCGTACTCATCCAGCCGGAAAGTCTTCAACATCCCGTGCTCCAGTAAGAATACACTGGAGGCCATTCGGTTCTCAAGATAAATCTCTTCGTTCTTTTCGACCTGAATCTGTTCCCCGTAGGTGCGAACATACTCTTTGAACTCCTCAAGGTGAAGTTGAGGTTTTTTCTCCAAATGGGTCTGTTCTTCCTGTTCCAGAATTTGAGCACGTTTTGATAACCTCTTTTCAATGGCCAGAACCAGATCCTCTTCACTAAACGGCTTGGTGATGTAATCGTCTGCCCCCAGGTTCATTCCTCTGCGAACATCTCCGGGCTCTGCCTTGGCTGACAAAAAGATAAAGGGGATATTCCGTGTATGGCGGTTTTGTTGTAGTGCCCTGTAAACTTCATACCCGTCAAGCTCGGGCATCATGATATCTGAAATGATGATATCGGGCAGTTCTTTGTAAGCCTTTTTAACTCCGGATTTGCCTTCGTGGGCGAGAAGCATGCGGTAACCTGAAAGTTCAAGTAATTCGCGGGTGTTTTCGGCAAGAACAAGATCGTCTTCAATAAGGAGAACGGAACTTTCCATGACGTTGAAAATTAAACTGATACGCCAGGAGATTTGTTTAAATCACCTCTGATTATCAGGTAATTATGTACCACATAAATATACGGCAGAAAACATTAATTGTGAAATATTTAAGACCCAAAAATCTCTTTTTTTTCTCCGTACTTTTTTATCTTTAAAAGATAGGTCATGGAAAGTTTGCTCAATTGCATTTCGATCTATTGTTAATTAAATTTAGTTGCTATGAAATCACTTATTTGCCAGTGCTGTGGACTTCCTTTTTCCAAGAAGATGAGAGGAACGAAAAGAGATCACAGCAAAACTTCAGATTATTGCCTGGAGTGCTTCAGGGACGGGGAATTTACAGACCATCATCTTACCATCAATGACATGGAAAAGAAATTACTGGATATGGCCAGGCACCATGATGAGATAAGCATTGAAGAAGCCCATCAAACCATTAGATCTCTGCCCGACCTAAAGCGCTGGAGAATGACTCATATCCTTTAGCTCCTTCTGAATTATTAGGCTTTCCTTAACGCAGGATTTGCGTGGGTTTTTATTATGTTCTTTACCTTTGGTATAATTGAGAAATTTCAGTAGAAAGATTAACGAAAAATCTAAATTATGAAAAGAATAAACCAATTTCTTGCCTTTTTATTGACGTTAGTTCTAGTGAGCTGTGGTGATGAAAAGAAAGATCAGGAAACAATTACTATTGGAGAGGAAGGAACTCTTGAACAGATCGACACCAGTGAAGACAGAATGGAATCGACTTCAGATACCATGCAATCCGGTCAAGCGGTTCAGCGCCAGAATGGAGTTGTTCAGGTAAATCTTACCGGAAATGATCTTATGCAGTACAATATCAATGAAATTAGAGTGAAGGCGGGAGAAACCGTTAGGCTCACCCTTACACACGTTGGACAATTGCCTGAAAACGCGATGGGGCACAATTTTGTTCTTCTTAAGCAGGGAACAGATGTAGTCGATTTTGCTCAAAAGGCTGCTACTGCTACGGGTAATGATTATATACCTGAAGGTACAGATGCTGTAATTGCTAAAACCGAGATGATTGGTGGTGGCGAAGAGACCAGCATTGAATTTACTGCACCGGCAGCAGGAACTTATGAATACATTTGTAGTTTCCCCGGACATTATGTTCAAATGCGGGGAAAATTTATCGTTGAATAGAACAGAGAGTTAGACTTGATTTCGTTAGGACTGCCGGATACGTCTCCGGCAGTTTTTTTTACTCTTTGGAAGCCTCTCTTGCTTCCCTTCGGGCTTTCTTTTTAAAATATCCCCTAAAGAGAATATTGTGCTGTAAAGCCTTCATATTTTCATCGAGCTTTTTGCTTGCCGCTTCTGCATTCTCCAGAGTTTTATCAAGATTATTGACAAAGGTCGTGTCCTTCATGATGAAATTGAGAACCCCATCATTGTTCTTTATTGCATTGGAGAATTGATTGAGATTAGCAGTCATTTGTTCAATTTCAAATGCCGATTTTTCTATACTTGCAATTATTTCCTCAACCCTGTGTACAGAGCTGCTGTCTGGAGTCAGTAACTTCCCGGCCAGGCTATTCTCCATGTCAACAGAACCAAGGATATTGCTAAGTTTGGCTACGCTGGAGGAAGCCGACCTGGTGGTGTGGCGAAGCTGGTTCATACTTTCCTTTACATCCTCAGCCATCTGTTGATCCTTGATGAGCAATCCTAAAGTTCCTTCACCGTTATTGATCGCGGCGGTGATCTTGAGTAGATCGGCAGTCAGGAGGGCTGCATTCTCGTTGGTCGTATTCAGGGTTGTAAGCATATCGGCAGTAGTGACCTTGCTTATTGATTCCAAAGTATCTCCCGGTTGTATCATTTCCGATTCACGGGAGTCCCCCGGCACCAGGTTAACGATCATACTTCCCACCAGTCCGTCAGAGGAAATAGTAGCTAAAGAGTTCTTTCTAATGAGATTCATAGTCCTTTCCTGAATGATAAAATCTACAGCAATGCTCGTGTCATTTACTATAGTTATAACTCTAACAGTTCCTACGTTGACCCCGGCATAGCGTACGTTGTTCCCTACCTGTAATCCATCCACACTTTTGAAGACAGAGGTAATCCTTGGATTGGATCCAAAGAGATTCTGTCGGTTCCCAATAAAATAGACCCCTGCTACAAAGATGAGCACCCCTGTAATTATAAAAAGCCCGAGCCTGAAGTTTTGAGCATTTGAATTTTTCATCCCTTTTTTATTTAAAGAAGGCTTTGACATTTGGATCCTTCGAAGTGGAAAGTTCCTCAAATGTGCCCTCGGTATAATTAGTGTGATCGTACAACAGCACTATGCGATCGGCGATGACCCTGGCACAGTCCACATCGTGAGTAATTATGAGGGAGGAGGTGTTGTATTTTTTCTGCACCTCGGTGATGAGGTGAACGATCTCCTTTGCAGTAATAGGATCCAACCCCGTTGTGGGTTCATCATAAATTATAATCCTTGGTTTTAATATTAGTGCCCTGGCCAGGGCTATACGGCGCTGCATTCCTCCCGACAGTTCTGCCGGCAAAAGATCCAGAGTTTGAGGGAGGCCCACACTCTCTAAGGCTTCCAAAACCAGTTCCTCTGTCTTTTGCCCCTTTGTTTTTGCCTTATGTCTTCGAAGAGGAAACTCAAGATTTTCCCTTACGGTCATAGAATCATAAAGTGCGCTCCCTTGAAAAAGAAAACCAATATCTGCCCGTAAAGCATCCATTTCTTCCTGTTGAAGTCTGCTAATATCTTTCCCCAGCACTTCTATACTACCGCTATCCGGCTCCATAAGACCCACGAGGCATTTGATCATTACTGATTTTCCGGAGCCCGATTTTCCCATGATCACCAGGTTCTCGTTTTCATATAGCTTAAGGTCAAAATCTTTCAATACTTCATTATCTCCAAATCTCTTATTGAGCTTGTTGATGGAAATAACGGCTTTCTCTTTTGAATAGTCAATATGCTTAAGTGCCTTATCCATAGATCACATCTGAAACAAATACAGCTATAAAATCCAGCACAAAAAGAAGCAGGGAGGTAAAAACAACAGCTGAATTTGCTGCCCGTCCTACCCCTGCAGTTCCTTTACTGCTATAGTATCCTTTGAAACAGCCAACCAAGCCTATTGCAAAGCCAAAGAAAAATGACTTGACCGTGGCCGGAAGAAGATCTCTAAATTCTAAAGCCTCGAAAACCTGGTTGAAGTAAAGCAGAAAAGAGACATTTCCCTTTACGTTTTCGACCAGAGCTGAGCCTAGCAGAGCTATAAAATCTCCGATTAAGATCAAAATTGGAAGCATTAGAGTTGCGGCAAGTATCCTTGTAACTACCAGAAACTTATAAGGGTTCGTACCCGAAACTTCCATGGCATCAATTTGCTCTGTTACCCGCATGGAGCCAAGTTCCGCCCCTATACTTGAACCAATTCGTCCCGCGCAAATGAGAGCAATAATTACCGGCCCAATTTCCCTTACAATTGAGATGCTTATCATTGAAGGCATCCATGAAACAGCACCAAACTCCATCAATGTGGGCCTGCTTTGTAAGGTAAATACCAATCCCAGGATAAACCCTGTAATAGAGACCAGGATCAGGGATTTATTTCCCATCTGGTAACATTGACGAAGAAATTCCCGGAATTCAAAGGGGCGGGAGAAAAGTTCCCTAAAGAATCTCCCGGCAAAATGAGACAGCTCTCCAACTTCTATGAAGAAGGAGTAGAGGTTGGCGGTTATTGGAAAACTACGGGCCATACCTGGAACATTTCCCTGTAAAGCTAACTTAGAAAGGTGGGGAGAACTATGATATCTCTCAGGTTTAAGGGAGAAACCGGGTAGAAAGAACTGGCTGTGCCTCACCACAATCACCGGCTTCTGTTTTAGAATTACCTGCCTATTCAGTAACTTAGAAGATACATACATGCATTAACCAAACAAGTACCCGATAATGATCATTACTCTCACTGTTAATCCTGCCCTTGATATCTACTCCAAAACCGAAAAATTAGAACCTAATGAGAAGCTAAGATGCGATAAGCCACTTATAGATGCCGGAGGTGGTGGAATAAATGTTTCAAGGGTAATAAAAAGACTGGGAGGTGAGTCTACCGCGGTCTTTGCTAGTGGAGGTCACACCGGTAAATTATTTTCCGATCTTCTTGCAAAGGAAGGGGTAAATCAGGATCCCGTTCATGTTAGCAATGATCTAAGGCAAAATTTTGCTATTACCGAAAACTCTACCGGAAATCTTTACCGGTTCGGCTTCCCGGGTGCGGAATTACAGGACCGGGAGTACGAGGCTTTACTTGAAAAAATAGATAAATGTAAAGAAGGGTCTTTTCTTGTAGCCAGTGGTAGTCTTCCACCCGGTGCCCCTGCCGACTTTTACGCACGGGCAGCGGCTAGAGCCAGTAAGTGCGGACTCAAATTTATACTCGATACTTCCGGAAGATCCTACAAAGGAGTGCTTGAAGAAGGCGCTTTTTTGCTTAAGCCAAATAGGAAAGAATTAAAAGATCTTTCAGGGGAAGCTGCGGAAACTATTGAGCAGCAAAAAAATGTTCTGCTGAAGATCCTTGAAACCCATCAGGTGGAGAACATCGTGTTATCGCTTGGAGCGGAAGGAGCATTATTGGCTACAGGAGGCAAGGTGAAGCAATTCCCGGCACCACAGGTAGAGCATGTGAGCTCAATTGGGGCAGGGGACAGTATGGTTGCAGGTATAGTTTACAGCTTATCCACGGGACAGCCTATTGAAAAAGCCGTTCTGTACGGTTTGGCCTGTGGGAGTGCAACCATAAAATCACCCGGTACAGAACTTCTTAAGGCAAAGGACGTAGAGTCACTTTATGAACAGCTGCTGAAGAGCAGAGAAGAATTTTGACAATTCTTTCAGGTTGTAGTAACATAGGGTGCTGAAACTTCCATGGTTTACAGGAAAGAAGCTGACTTTGATTTTTAATTGCCCAAGAAGTCTTAACCGGTTGATTTTCTAAAAATCATTGTTCAGCTTCAGCAGAGAATTAAGAAAACCTGAACAAATTCCAGAGTATAATTTTCTAATTTGTATTCTAAATTCAGCAAAATGAAATGGAGAGGCAGAAGAAAAAGTTCTAATGTTGAGGATCGCAGGGGTAGTTCCAAAGGTAAGATCGCAGTAGGGGGAGGCTTGATTGCGGTTATTTTTATCGCTATTCAATTATTTACAGGCGGTGATGCAACAGATATTCTCAACCAGTTCCAGGAGCAGGTACCGGCAGGAGAGACCAGGGAACTAACGGCAGAAGAAAGAGAACTGGGGGATTATGCAGGAGTTGTCCTGGCAGACACAGAGGACGTTTGGAACGAACTTTTTCAGCAAAACGGGGCCTCATATCCCGAACCGGGAATGGTACTTTTTAGTGATGTTGTGAATACAGCCTGCGGTGGTGCATCGGCTGCTTCAGGACCTTTTTATTGTCCGGGAGACCAGAAGATCTACATGGATCTCACTTTTTTTGAAGAGCTGCGCAGTCGCTTTGGGGCCAAAGAAGGCAATTTTGCCATTGCCTATGTTATTGCTCACGAGGTGGGACATCATGTACAGACGATCCTGGGAACTTCAGGAAAAGTACGACAACTGCAACAGGGAATGAGCGAGACAGAGGCCAACCAGCTTTCTGTAGCCCTTGAGTTGCAGGCAGATTTCTATGCCGGCATCTGGGCTCATTACAACAGGGAATACCTGGAGCAGGGGGATATTGAGATCGCTTTAAGTGCGGCGAGTGCTGTGGGTGATGATGCGATCCAGAAGCGAACTACCGGCCGCGTGGTGCCGGACGCTTTTACTCATGGCACCTCACAGCAGCGTATGGAATGGTTTCTAAAAGGTTATAAAAGCGGCGATCTTACCAGAGGCAGAACCTTTGAAGCGCTCGCACAATAGTTAACTCAAGGCCGGAAAACTTACCGCCAGGATCAAAAGATTTAGTATCGTCCCGTATTTTGCATCTTCCCAGTTTAGAGTGATCAGGAATTGTGATAATAGAGCTCCGCAAATTGACAGAACAGGCCAGTACCAGGCGTTGGTCAGGAAGAAGATCAAAGCCAGCACAAGAATAATGGAAGATAGCAGCCAAAGCATTCCTTCAAGTCTGCTTATTCTGCGGGAAAGGGTTGGAAGAAAGTCGGTATAAAAAGATTTAACCAATCCCATTAGGTGCAAGATGGCATGAAGTAACAGGAGGATGGCGATGATTACCTTCATGGCTTAAAAGCTGTTAGTGTTCTGCTTCTGGATTTTCCGGGAACAAATGCCGGTTGATTTTTTTCTGAACCTTTGATGAGCATGACCGGGATGGAGCTCCCTGCAATACTACTATAGAGATCGGTGGAGTCAAACCGTGCATTACTAGCATTTTGTACCACCGGAACTATATGAAGATCGATTTGTTTCTGAAGAGAATTCCCCTTTAGAATCCTTTCTCCATGTCGGGAAAAAATTTTCCTGATCTTTGGATGATAAGCTTCAAATTTTTGTGTGAGTTCAAATTCATCCCTTGCTTCCAGAGCAGGATTTATCTTATCTGATAATATTCTGAATATTTCCAGATCCATCGTGTAGTTTCCAAAAATTTTTATGAAAGGATCAAGACTGGCAAGCTTTATCTCAAGATTGGGATCTAGACTCATAAGGACTTTTCGAGGAGAACGAAATTCCAGATCCCGAGGTACCAGAAGAAGCGGAAAAGATCTTTTAGTGGCTAGTTCAACCAGCATTTTCCAATTCCATTTCTTTAAAATAGCTGTCGTAGTAATTGCCAGAGAAATATCCCATGACTGTTCTTGTAATTTATCTATAGAAAGCAGCCGGAAATTAAAATCTTCTTCAGGAAATTTATGGACCAGGTTTTTTTGAAGCTTTTGAATTCTTTGCAGCCCTTCAAAATGAATGCATTCCATCTTCATCATTTCTTCAGAAGACAAGTGCTTGTAGGGATTTATTGGTGACTGGTTAAGGATCCAAAAGTTGCATTTTTGGCCCCTCATTAATTTCAGGGCATACAGGATCGTACTGGTGTACGATGACGAAAAATCTGTTGAAATGACAATATTTTTCATGACCCATAAATTCCCTTGTTAAGTTACGAAAAAAAGGCACCAAAATGAACATAATTAACAGGTTCTTCAGCAACTGAATTGATTCACTTCCTCAACTTCTCCAGGCTCCATATTACTTAAAAATTCATTTCCAATCCTTACGCGTACAAGCCGTAATGTGGGGAATCCAACTGCAGCCGTCATTTTCTTTACCTGCCTAAACTTACCTTCGGTGAGCGTTACAGAGATCCAGCTGGTAGGACCATGACGGGAGCCCCGGATGGGTTTGGAACGTGGAGGAAAAACGGGAGGAATGTCAAGGTGTATAACCTCACAGGAATTGGTCATGTACTTCTTACCATTTATACCTATTTCCACTCCGCTCCGAAGCTGCTTAATAGCTTCTTGAGTTACTTCACCATCTACCTGTACATAGTATTCTTTTTCCACTCCTCTTCCCGTGATCTCTGCACTCACTTTACCGTCGGTTGTAAGTAGTAGAAGTCCTTCAGAATCTTCGTCCAGTCGGCCTATGGCCATTGTATTTTCAGGAAAGTCATAAAGCTCCCCTAGCAGTCGTTTGTTTCTGCGGGTACGCTGGTTAGTGATGAACTGGCTTAGATAACCGTAGGGCTTATAAAGTTTAAAATGTCTGTGCATATAAAAAAGGAAGAGTGAAGAGTCTGTAGCATTTGGTCGACAAAAATAGTGTTTCAGCCTTCATTTTTAACATATAAGCCAGGTGTTTATGGGAAAAATCACCAAAAGTGGGTATTGCAGGGAGAGACAGCATCAACTATTTTTACAACATGAAATTGGATTAGAAAATTATTCAGCAATGAATAAGATCCAATGGAATAAAAAATCGGGGGTGTAGGGGCCCCGATTTTTTTTGTCCCTATATGAGGTCATAGGCATGGGCGTACTCTGTAAATTCGTACGTAGTTGAGATACCTAATTTTTTCTTGATATTCTTTCGGTGAGTATTTACTGTGTCGATGGAAATATTAAGCTCATCAGCGATTTCATTTGAACTTTTCCCCAGGGCTACTAATCTCAATACTTCCTTTGCCCTCTTTCCAAGACCAAGAAATTTACCGAGGTTTTCTTTAAAGAACATGTTCTCCTTTAACAGGCGTTCTGCCTTGTTTTCTATGTGTTTCATCCTGTCTACGGGAAATGCCACAGTTACTATATGTGTAGGTGTTCCATCTGGTGCCTGATGGAAGATCCTTATGGATCCTACGTGCCACACCCATTCTTGCCGGTCCTTAAATTTTACCTGTTGAAAAAAGGTGAAGGTTTCGTTAGGATCCCTGTTTTCCAACATCTTTCGCAGCTTTATCATAAATCCCTCCATATCTTCATTGTTGAAGAACCTGTCGTGATATTTTGAACCCATCTCGGTAAGTTCCTGTAAACTTACGCCTAATTGATTTAAACCACGGGAGCTCATATAGACAGTAGAGAAATCCTCCGGTCTCAATTCATGGACCACTACTACGCCCGGCATTAATTCGGCGCAGCCGGAAAAATTCTTTAGCTTTTGTTCAAAAGATTGCTCCAAGATTTCTATTTAAGTTGAACTAAAAATAGGATAATCTAAACTTTTTATAAAACTACAGCTGTTTTAATCGATAAAATTGTCGTTTTTTCGACATCGATCACAAAAGATCGTATGCCCTGGCATATTCGGTAAGTTCAAAAGAGCTCTTACAATCCAGTTTCTTCCTGATAGACTTTAGATGGGAATTCACTGTATCTGCCGAGATTTTCAAAGAACTGGCCATTTCTGCCGTTCTATTCCCCTTAGCTGCCAGGGCTAAGACCTGGAGTTCTCTCTTGCTAAGGGTAGTGAACTTCTCTAGCTTGTCTCTGCCAAAATTTGTTTCTTCGAGTAATCTCTCAGCTTTTGTGATCCAGTGAAAATCTTCGAGCGGTACGGCATAAGTAATTGTGTGGGTGGGAGAGAAATTGTGATCAACTTTAAAAACCTTTAGAGAAGCTGCATACCACCTGAATTTACCTTCTATTTTCACCTGGTGAAAAAAGGAAAAGGTCTCGTGTATCCCTTCCCTTTCAATTAAACTCCTGAGGGACTTTAAATAATCTCCCATGAAGTCCTGGTTAAAGAACAGGAGCTGGTAATCTTCTTTAATGGCAATAAGTTCCTCTAATGTCAGCCCAAGAAGATCCAGGCCATTGGAGGTCATGAATAGCGGTTTAAACCCATCGAGCTCATGGATAACTGTCACACCGGGCATCTTCTCAAATTCTTCCCGGCAGGTATCAAGTTCTTCTATAAAGTTCATTACACCTGTAAAAATAGTACTTTCTACAGATGTAGGTTTGTGTTGAACTGTAAAAGGAGATTTATGATTCCAGTAATTTTATAAGTTCTTTCGCTGCTTTTTCAGCAGATGCCGGATTTTGCCCCGTGACCAGCTTTCCAGCTACTTTTACCCTGGAAGTGAAAGGTAGTGTGGCACTGCTGTAATTGGCACCTAAGGTCTTCAGGCGATCTTCCAGGCTAAACGGGATGTTGTCCCTTAAACCTACCATCTTTTCTTCGGTATTTGAAAAGGCCGTCACCTCTTTTCCCTGTAAGAGTTCAGGTGCTTCGGTTGCCGCTGTCAACAAGGCTGCAGGTCCATGGCATATTGCCGCAATGGGTTTGTCCTGATTGAAGAATTCAACTACCAGGCGTGCAGTATCTGCATCTGTGGCCAAATCGCCCATTGGGCCATGTCCCCCGGGAAAGAAAACTGCATCAAAATCATCAGCATTGATCTCTGAGAGCTTTATAGTAAATTCAAAATCTTTTTGGGCTTTCTCGTCTTTCTTGAATCTTCGGTTTGAAGAGGTTATATTTTCTGTGAGTTCGCTTCTGGGATCTATTGGAGGCTTACCACCTTTGGGACTGGCCAAAGTTACAGTATAACCTTTGTCGATAAACTCGTAATAAGGATCTGTGAATTCTCCCAGCCATACCCCGGTTTTGGAATCGGTATTTACCAGTTCATTATGCGAAGTCAGTATAATAAGGATCTTTTTCATGACGTAATTCATTTAATAATAAAGATCCTCAAAAGCCCCGGTGCGAGCCAAAACTTTATCTTTTAATTAATACTAAAAGCTAAAACTTTCTTTACCCCACAACCTCCATAGAACTATATCCCTGGCCATTCCGGGTAAGTCTAACCTGCGTTGCAATTCTCTCCTTTAGGGAATCAACATGGCTTATCACGCCAATGGTTTTAGATGATTCGGCCTGAAGTTTTTCCAGGGTGTCCAGGGTTTGATCAAGGGTTTCAGGATCAAGGGTTCCGAACCCTTCATCTATAAAAAGAGAGTTTATCTCCACATTTCTCGAGGCAAGATCGCTCAGAGCCAGGGCCATGGATAAACTGAGGAGGAAAGTCTCTCCCCCCGAAAGCGTCTTGACCGAACGACGTTGTCCCCCCATATGCTCATCAATAGCTACCAGGCTGTCATCTTCCTCTTCCAAAGGTTTATCGATCCTATAGCGGTCACTAAGGTCCTGGAGCCTTTTGTTTGCGAGGATAAGTAATTGAGACAAACTGAGATCCTGTGCAAAATCGTTGAATTTTTTGCCTTTTGAATCCCCAATTAGCTCATCGAGTATCTTCCATCGTTTGATCCTTCTCTTTCCCTGTTCGAGTTCGGCTTCTATTTCGGCTATCTTTGTCTTTCGCTCCTTATCATTTCTAAGTTTCCTTCTTAGCTCTTCACAGTCTTCGTTGAGGGATAGAAGTTGCGTTTTATTTTCCTGTAACCTTTTCAAAAGCTCTTCCTCACTTTCCGGCACATCTTTTTGCCGTTGCTCTTCGAGCTGATCTTTCAAAGTTCTCAACGTTGCTTCGATTTGCCCTTTTTGAGACCTTAGCTCTTCCCACTTTTTGCGAAGCTGAATATATTCCCTCTCCGGAAGTAGTTTCTTCAGTGCCTCGGCTACTTCCTTACAATCTGCCTCAGTAATTTTTGGCTGCAGTTTTTCTTCAAGGTCCTTTCGCTCAAAGTCTTTTCCGGAAAGTTTTTGATTAAGCTCTTGTTTTTGGGTGGCAAGCGATCTTTTTTGGTGCTGCAACCCTGTCCATGAATTTTGCAGCTCCAGGCAGTCCGTTTCTACGTCACTCCCGGTGTAGAGGTCATCCAGTTTCTCCTTTATCTGCTTGCCCTGTACAAGCACTTCCTTAATTTCAGAAATTATGGGTAACCCCATTAAAATTGCACTCAACTTTCTTTTTTCCGCTTCATATTGCTCCAAGAGGCTGAGTCTCTCTTCCCTGCTGTTGCAGAAGGCTTCCCAACTTTCATCGTTTGGATTGATCCTGGAAAATTCCTCTCTAAAATGCCCTTTTTGAGACTCCAGTCTCTGAGTCTTTTCTGCAATATTCTTTTGAAGTTCGCTTCTCCTTTTGAGATGATGAGCAAGATTGGCAGTTCTAGTTGTTACCTGTTTTTCAAGTTGGGTAAGCTCCTTTTTAAGTTCAGAAATTTGAAGCTGTAAATTGTCATTTTTGGCAGGTAAGTGAGTCGCATAAGGATGATGCTCACTTCCACAAAGTGGACACGGCTCTCCTTTAGTAAGTTTGTGCCTTAGATCTTCAAGACTGGCTTTTAAAAGCTCATTTTCCCGCTGAAGTTGCAGATTTTCAATCCGTTTCTGAAGAATTTCCGCTTGTTTCTTGTCTGTATCTATCTTTTGAGGGAGTTCCTCCACTTGCGGAAGCAGGTCCTTTTCCTCTTTTGAGTCTCTTTCTATTTCTGCTGAAAGATTTTGAATGATTTGCCATTCCTGTTGTGCTTTTCTGGCCTGCTGAAGGACTTGCTTTAACCGGACTTTCTCAGATTCGGGTCTTTCGAGGTCCACATCCTCCAGCTTCAGCCTTAGATCCTGCAGATTGTGTTCTCCTGAAGCTTTTAACTCCCTTAATTTTTGTTCTTCGGTTTCGGGATTCCCGTTCAACCTGAAAGGTACCTCTCGCAGTTCAGAATTGAAACGCTCCTGAAGGTTGCGATATTGACCTAACTTTTCATCCCTTTGCTGCTGCAGGTTTCGAACATTTTTGGAAAAGGATTGAAGGCTGGTTTCGATCTCGCCGGTTGCAGGTTCGGTCTTTAAAAAGTTTCTGATTTTTTCAAGACAGCTGTCAATGTCTGTAACGTTTCTTTTTTCTCCAAGATCATGAGCTTCAAGTTCCTTTTTAAGTTCCCGACAACTATCGTCCAGGTTCTTCCAGGTTCGCAGTTCCCCTGCAAAGACCTGGACCTGTTCATGCTCCTTTAGCTTTTCTCCATGTTCCTCTTCAAAATTCTCCAGCTCCTTAATTGCACCCGATCTCATTTTTTCCCGGTTCTGTATCTGATTTTCCTGGGAGGCGATCGTTTTCTTAAGTTCCTGAAGTTTGTCCAGCTTTTGGATCTCCTTTTCAAGCGGCTCGCAAGTCTTCAGTTTTTCAGATAAAGAAGAATTAATTTCTTCCAGGCTTTCCTCCTCTAAAAGATCTTTTTGAAGCAGATAAATTTCCTTTTGCCGGTCTTCAATTTCAGCATTAACAGTTTTGAACTTCTGATAGGCTTTTATACCAACCTGCCTGTAAATTCCGGTTCCGGTGATCTTTTCAAGTAGTTCGCCCCGCTCATCTTTTCTGGCCTTCAGGAATTGAGCAAAATCCCCCTGAGCAAGAAGTACCGACTTTATGAACTGGTTATAATTGAGCCCTATCAATTCTTCGTTTTTTGAAGGCACATCAGACTTTTTATAATCCAAAGGCTTTTCCGTAGCCATATCATAGAGGTACATTTCGTAGTCCCGCAGGTTGTTGTTGCGGTTAGTTGAAATGCTCCATTCCGAAGCAAAAATTCCGGAGTTCGCCTGGTAAGTGACTTTGGCAAACGCTTCCTTTTGATTGCGTGTAAGCAGCGCCCCCTTGTTTATGATATCACTTTTGCTAATCCTTCCAAGGCGAGGCACCATATTAAAGAGTGCGAGAGAAATCACGTCCAGGATAGAGCTTTTTCCACTCCCTGTAGGCCCTGTGATGGCAAATAATGAGCTCACCGTAAAAGGTGCTTTTGTAAAGTCGATCTCGTGCCGCCCTTTTAGGGAATTTATATTCTGAAATTCAATTTTTAAGATCTTCATATCTCTGCGTTTTCGTCCCTGTGCAATTCCTCCAGGATTTCATCAAAGGCGGAAAGGATCTCCTGCTTTGTTTCTTTATCGTATTCATGCTTAGCTATGAGCTCCAGGAAAACATCTTTAGGTTGGAGATCCTGAAGTTGCACTTCAGACTGGAATGCCTGTGCCGCTCCTTTTAGCTGATTCTCAAAACTCGCCCTGTGCTTTACGATCCTGAAGCCTTCTTTTTTGAAGCCGCTTATCAATTCATCCAGTGCATATATCTTTAAGGCATCATACTGTTCTTCTTTTAATTCTACCTCAACCAGGCTTTCAAGAATTTTCCTTTCCTGTAATTCATCCAACTTAAAAGTCAGCTCCTCTATACTTCCACTTATTTTGAGCAAAGAGCGAAAGCTTGGCACGGGGATACTTTTGGGTTTCCAGTTTTTTGATGTGTCTATTAACAGCACCCTTTTTTCGTCCCTACGTTCGCTAAAGGACAGGGGCAGGGGAGAGCCGCTGTAAAAAGCCGGGACAGCTGCTGCCACCCGCTGTGGTTTGTGAATATGCCCCAGAGCAATATAGCTGAAGTAGCTGCCAAAACGGGAAGCTTCAAAAGCTGCCAGATTACCTATTTGTATATCTCTTTCACTTTCTGAAGTCTCAATTCCTGCAGTGAAAAGATGGCCCATTGCTATGGCCGGTATATCAGGATATTTTGAGACACAAATTTCTGAGGCTTCAAAAAATGTCTTTTGGATCCCGGTTTTTAATGCTTCTAAACGGTCGTCGTAATTTTTCCCGTCATCTTCCCGCCGCAGGTCTGCATCCCGAAGAAATGGCAGGGCGGCAATGACGATTTCAGGATTACCCTCTTTCCCGCCAACTGGAATGACAACATCTTCAAGTGCTTCGGGTAAACCACCTATGATCTCGATATCGAGCTCTTTCAGGATCTCTTTTGGAGCGTCGAGCATGGCGGGGGAATCGTGATTTCCTCCAGTGAGGATGATCCTGCACTTGAATTGCTTCATTTTTATCAAGGCGCGATAATATTGCCGGCGCGCTTCAGAAGAAGGATTGGCAAGATCAAAGATATCACCCGAGACGAGCAAGAGATCTACTTTTTCAGCATCAATGATCTTACACAGCCAGTCAATAAAAAGATCAAAATCTTCAGCCAGTTCCGTTTTGTGCAGCTTTTTTCCTATGTGCCAGTCGGCAGTATGCAGGATCTTCATTCAGAAAAATATTTGAGTTTTCGAAGGTAACGTAAAGCTCGATTTCATACAAAGGTAAAAGGGAGTAGCGACAAAAGGTGGCGTACTTAAAATGATTTGAGGTAAGATTTATCTTACGATTCGTCAGAATTCAGAGGGAGAATTGCAGCAGATGGATTTTTATCCTTTTAAAAATACCTGTGATCGAAAAATGTGTTATGTATTGAAAGTTAGGTAGTTATATTTTTTAAATTGAAAATTATTATTAACGCTTACCCGTTTTCCCTACCCTGGGTGAAGCCTAAATTTCTCTTATCATGAAAAATTTTTACAATTCCTATGGGAAACTGGTACGCCTAATTGGTACCACATTAAGTTTTGTTTCCAAAAAGTCTTTTTTGACGCTTTGTTTAATGCTGGTTTTCTACTTTGATCTTTCAGCCCAGTCAACCTTAATAGTCAATAGTGTAGAAGACAATCCGGATATTAACTTAAATGATGGGATTTGTGGGGATAGTAAAGGAAGATGTACTCTTAGAGCAGCTATTGAAACTGCCAATCAAACTCCGGAAACAGATGAGATTCAATTCAGTTTTCCGGGGAAATCTCCACACGTGATTAGTCTTACAGGTGATCTCCCGGTGATAACAGAAACCGTGATATTAAATGCTACAACCGAGAACGACTATTCATGGTCTTCACCGGTTGTGGTAATAGATGGAGGTGAAGTGGCAAGATTTGGTTTTAAGCTTGAAGGACAATCTTCAGGTAGTACGATACAGGGTTTTGTAATGGGGAACTTTAACATTATGGATGAAGAGGATATCCTGGGGAATGGAACGGCTATTTACGCCAATGGAACTGGTTCTCATCACATCAAAGGAAATTTTTTAGGGGTGACTCCTGATGGTAGATCTGCCTTTTCAAACACCTTCGGAGTGGCACTGGTAAATAGTTCAGGAAATATAATTGGAGGAACACAACCCGGGGATAGAAATTTGATCTCCGGAAATCATGTAATGACAGGGTGGGGTATAGGTATTTATATACACGGAGAGAATTCTTATGACAACAGGATACAGGGAAACTTTATAGGAACTGATGCTACAGGTACTCAGGCTATTCCCAATTACTGGGGTATTGTAACTCATGAGGGAGCCAACAATACTTTGATTGGAGGCGCTACTGCTCAAACCCGAAATATCATTTCCGGAAATATCCGGACTGGGGTTTATGTTTTAAGCCCTGATAACATTATATCAGGGAACTACATAGGCTTAGGCCAGAACGGCGAAATGCTTGCCTATTTTGGAGAATCCCGCCAGCAGGGAATAAGACTCTGGACAGAGGCGGCATCAAATAATACAATAGGAGGACTGGAACCGGGAGAAGGTAATGTGATTTCAGGTAATATTTATTTTAATGCGATTACGATTGGAGCACCTCCTGAAACACCTCTCACTGGCAATAAAGTGTTTGGAAACTTTATAGGGACCGATCCTTCCGGTCAATATGAGGTCCCTAATTATAGGGGAATAACAATGACGGCAAAGTCAGTGACGGTAGCTAATAATTTAATATCCGGTAATTATACCTTTGGTGTAAGTATTCATGCGTCCAAAGATATACAGGTATACAATAATTTAATTGGTACAAAGGCTGATGGAGTATCCCCCCTTGGAAATGGGGAATTTGGAATTCAAATCTTCAATGGAAGCGAAAATAATATCATTGGTAGTTCCTTAGATGGCAAGGGAAATACAATTGCTCACAATGGCGCCGGCGGAATTCTTGTAAGCTACTTTGATAACAGAGGTTCACAGGTTACTACCCAACCCCTAAAAAATACTCTGACGAAAAATAACATTTTTGGAAATTTAAATATTGGGATTGATCTGGACAGCAATGGAGTTTCAGAAAATGATCCAGGCGACGATGACTTTGGAGCCAATTTTCTTCAAAATTTTCCAGATATAACCGAAGCTTCTGTAGTTGATCAGGTCTTAGACCTGGATTATGTGGTGCCTTCAGATCCTGCTAATTCTGTTTATCCCATTACTGTTGAATTTTTCAAAAGTGATGGCAACCGACAGGGAAAAGATTATTTGACGTCCGATGATTTCCGCGAACAGGATTATCAGGATGGTGTACCAAAAAATCTGCAGTTCCCTTTAGCTTCCGGTATAGAATTAGCCTCTGGCGACTACATAATCGGCACCGCTACCGATGCGAATGGAAACACCTCGGAATTTAGTGCGGAAGTTCAGGTAATAGGAGACTGTACACCACAGACCTGGTATTTAGATGCTGATAACGATAGCTATGGAGTGGATTTTTCAGACACGAATATTTCTTCCTGTACTCAACCTGATGGCAATTATATTACCCGCGCAGGCGATTGTGATGATATTGATCCTGCAATTAATCCCGAAGCAGAAGATATTCCGGATGATGGAATCGACCAGGACTGCGATGGAGTTGATGCAACAACCGAAATAGTGGATTTTGACGGGGATGGAGTTGCAGATTCAGAAGATAATTGTCCCGGCGTTGCCAATGCCGATCAGGTTGATTCCAATGGAAACGGAGTAGGAGATGCATGTGAAACCACCCAATGTCTGGGAACAGACACTTTAAATATAAGCGAGTGTACTTCTGGATCTACCGTCTACTGGACAGTAAATAATGCTGGCGCATGTGCAGTTGATGTGCGATGGGAGGTAAGGAAAGGAGAATCCGGTTCCTTTACTCTGGATGCCGGTGCGACTACCCAATTTGATACTGCAGTTGCTTCTAAAGGACAAACACAGGTGGTCCTGTACTGGAATGACAGTACCGGCGCTGAAACAAAGACAAGTGCAAATGCAAGCGGTACTGAATGTATGGCATCAGCCTCTCTTAATGGTACTGCCGGCGATACGGAAGGGGAAACACCTGGTGAAGCTCCATACGCTTACCCAAATCCCATAGAGAGTAACGGCTTCTATGTAAGCTTTCCCGAACATCTGGGGGGTCTTCAGTTCAGTGCAGGTTTATACGATGTGAATAACCGGCTGATGAGCACCAAAATGTTTGAGGTCCCGGTTGGTGGTGGAGATATCTACTGGAGCATAAATACCGAGAGATGGAAACCTGGAGTTTATTTTATAAGGCTCGACGGTAGCTCAGAATCTTACCAGATCAACCTGCTTAAGGAATAGATGATGAACAAAAAAAACACTCCTGAAAAATGTCATTTTTCAGGAGTGTTTTTTATCTGTGATTAAACTGAATCAATTATTTTCCAGTTTATCCCTGATTTTGTCAATGGCACTTTCAATAGATTCATCTGGTTCTATGATATTGTTCTCTCCCCAGAAAGAAAGGTCGGCAAAGCCTGTAACATCATCATTCATGACCACTCTTCGGCTTAAGAAGGTATCATCCTTTTTTACTTTTTCAGGATTTATTTCCCAGTTGGTTACTGCAAGTTCACTGTTGACCTTATAGCGGGAGTTGAATAATTTTCTTCGCCAGTTCACAACAAACTCAAGTTGGGTGTGCCCGTAACCAAAGTACCAGCGACCGTCTTTCTCCCGGTAGGTTATGTCATAATTCACCTCGACCGGATAAACCTTGGTTCCACCGGGTTTTTTCTTCACAAAAAGATCTGTCGCGGCAGAGCGGTTATCTACATTTAGGTTAAATGATGCTTTTGCCAGGGAGAACGTATTCGCATCAATAAATAACTTCCCGTAGTACCACGGCATACTCTTGTCCAGCTCTTCAAAATTTACCACATACAAATATTGATCATCGATCTTGGTGGGTTCATCAAAACTGAATTTAAAGTTGGCAAGATCCTGCTGATTGAAAATATTTGTGGGATTTTTCATAATATCAATGCTCAGGGGATTGTAAGGCCCTCCTCGAAGTTTCAGGGCTACAGTGTCCAGCCTGTCATAATCGGCTGTTTTACGTGCTTTGACCAGGGCTATGTCATCATCTGCATTGGAGTCATAAGGTTGCTTGTGGATTTTGACAACAGCTTCAGAAAGGGAGACATTTTTGCGACCTCTTTTTATAGCTTCCCTGTAGAAAGCTGTCATGGTTGTACGATCATTGAAATAATTGGTACCTCTTGTCTCCAGCATATTCCGTACTAAAGCTACGGGATCTGTATAGGTGAAGACAGCTACCTCCTCAAGCTCCTCCAGGGATTCCTGAAGTTCGATTACCACTTCCTCCTGTTGAAAGAACTGCAAGGGCAGCACACGGCTTTGAAAGCCGAGATAAGAGACCCGTACATTGACATCATCAAGATCCTTGGGAATCTTAAGAGAGAACTCCCCATCACTGTTGGTCACAGTAGCAATATTGGAATTTTGAACGGAAAGATAAGCTCCGGCAAGTGGTTCATCATTTCGGCTGTTCACTACAAGCCCTTTATATTCGGTAAAATCACTTATAGTTTGCTGAAATGCTGCAAAGGCCCCGGTGGGAAGACTAAATACAAATAACAGAATTAACAGGGGCCTGACGAAATTTAAACTGGTACTTCTCATGGCGCAAGTTTTATAGGAATTATCTCTCCAAGATACTGAATTTTAGTTAATTGTTAAGATGAACGGTCAGGAATTTTAAGAGTGAAATTAGGGGAAAATCCCTTCCCCATAATTTGATAGGATTAAATAATATAAGTAATTTTAAAAGTCTAAATATCAATAGTTTATGACGGGTTCTTAATGTTGAAAAGGAAGGGAAAAGACTATTGATGTGCCTTTTAAAGGGGAAGAAGGCGCATCATACTTTCTCTTCCATTTTTTTATTTCTTTTCCTTTTCTTTTGTGGTTTTGATGAGCTATTAAACTTTAACACATGCTTCTTTTCCTCTAACTGTCTGGGTCTTAGCGTGCATTCCTCAGCTTCTGCTAAATGCCAATTGTTACTTAACAGATCATTAACAGCAAAAAATAGGAGATAGAATTAATTTCACGGCTTGTAATTCTTTATAAGACAGGTTGAGCTTTATCCTGCTTTAATTCAGGGTGTTCCCGGAAACAGTTTCTTCTAAGGGAGCTTTATCGGCCTCTATTCAGATATGAGTAAAAAAATAAGTACTTCCCCGACCTTACATAGAAACATTTCCGCTACCCCTGCAGATTCAAGGATCGTGGCCATTGGAGCCAGCGCCGGCGGACTTGAAGCTCTTAAAGCTTTTTTTGAGAATGTACCTCAGGAGACCAGGAGTGCGTATGTCATCATTCAGCACCTTTCTCCAGATTACAAGAGTATGATGGGAGAGTTGCTCGCACGCAGTACCCGCCTCCCTATTAAGGAAGTAGAGGATGGTATGGAGGTCCTGCAGGGGCATATTTATTTGATACCTCCTGTTAATAACCTGGTGATCAAGAATAACGTGTTGCATTTGCTGGAAAAACCCAAGAATCCAACGCTCAATCTTCCTATTGACATGTTCTTTGAGTCTCTGGCACGCGAACACAAGGAAAAAGCTATTGGTATCATCCTTAGTGGTACAGGAAGTGATGGGACTCGTGGAGCAAGGGCTATAAAGGAAAACGACGGAATGATCATGGTCCAGGAGCCGGAGGAAGCACAGTTTGACGGGATGCCTAGAAGTGCAATAAATACAGGCCTGGTTGATTATGTTTTACCTGTTAAAGAAATGGGGGTGGAGCTGGACAATTTTCTTTCAGCTCCTTCAATTTTCCACTTTAAGGATGGAGATATAGCATACGATCAAACAGAGCTAATGAAGATCCTTAACTATATTGATCAGGAAACCGGACTGGATTTTCGCGAGTATAAAAGGTCTACTTTAGCCCGAAGGGTAGCCCGAAGGGTTAGTGTATGTAAATGCCGGTCTCTGTCAGAATACTTCTCCTATCTCTCCTCCACACAGGGAGAGGTGGATATCTTATACAGGGAATTCCTTATTGGTGTAACAAAATTCTTTAGGGACAGTAAAGTGTGGGAAACCTTACGGGAAAAGGTGATACCGCAAATGATCGACTCGCGTAAGAACGGTGACACCATTAAAATATGGGACGTGGCCTGCAGTACGGGTGAAGAGGCATATTCATTTGCCATGTGTTTCTTTGAAGAAATAGAAAAGCAGGGGAAAGATATTGAGCTGAAGATATTTGCTACAGATATTGCAGAAAAACACCTGGAGATAGGAGGTAGAGGGCGCTATCCCGAAAGCATTGCTGCAGATGTTCCCCCCGAGTTCCTTTCAAAGTACTTTGCCAGTAAACCACACAAATATGAGGTCGTAGAAAAGTTGAGACGTTCTGTGATCTTCTCAAAACATAATGTGATCAAGAATCCGCCATTTAGCAACATGGATCTGGTTTCCTGTCGCAATTTACTGATCTATTTTCAGCCGGCTATTCAGACAAAAGCTTTAAGTGTTTTGCATTACAGCCTAAAGAAGGACGGCATTTTAGTACTCGGCACCAGTGAAAGCATCCACACCCAGCAAAACAATTTTGCCGAGGTAGATCGAAAATGGAAGATTTACAGAAATATTCGCCCCAGCAACAGACTGGAGGGTGGTCTATCTCATACCCCGTCCCACATTGTTCCCGGAAGATTTAATGGGCACAAAACGGCAGTTGAACCAATAATATATAAATCCCCAACTGCCGCCAATTATCAAAAGCTTACCAGTGACTTCAATGAAACTGTGCTGGATCATTTTAAGGCTGCCAGTGTCTATGTTGACTCAGATTACAACATCCTTGAAGCAATTGGAGAATTTAGGAAATATGCTAACCTTCCTGTAAGCGGTTTTTCCACCAACTTGCTGGACATGTTGGGGACAGATCTAAAGTATCTTGTGCAGAATAGCTTAAAAAAGGCTAAAAAGCTTCAGCAAAAAGTCTATTATAAAGATGCTGTTTTTGAGCACCATGGAGAGAAGAAAGGAGTAGACATTCTCGTCAAACCTCTTCCGAGTAACCACCTCGACTCGGAGACCACCTTCATGATCACTTTTCTTGAAAAAGAACTCAACCTGGAGGATGTTGAGAAGGTAGATAACATCACCCTTACTACCCGTACGAAGGAGTATGTCTCAAACCTCGAGGAAGAGCTTAAACAAACGAAGGAGGAATTGCAAACTTCTCTTGAGGAGATCGAAACAAGTAATGAGGAATTACAGGCAGCCAATGAAGAGCTGTTGGCTTCTAATGAGGAATTGCAAAGCACCAATGAAGAGCTGCAAAGTGTTAATGAAGAAATTAATACCGTTAACGCCGAGAACCTCCAGAAGATGGATGATCTTGCAGCCCTTAATGCCGATATAAATAACCTGCTGGAAAGCACCCAGATAGGAACCATCTTCCTGGATTCTTCCTTATGTATAAGAAAGTTCACTCCTGCGATAAAAGAGCATTTTAGTTTCCTTAATTCAGATGTGGGGCGGCCAATCAGCCATTTTACAGGTAATATTGGAAAAAGCAACCTTCTAGAGCGATGTAAGAGAGTCCTTAACACCGGTAAGACTTTGGAGAAAGCTGTGGTTTCTAAGGAAGGTATTCACTATTTAAGAAGGATCTCCCCGTACATCAATACCAACCAGGAGATCGATGGCGTGGTAATTACTTTTATTGAAATAGAAAACCTTCAGAAGTCGAAGGAAAAACTACAGGCCAGTGAGAGAAGGTTCAAAAGCTTTTATGAAGAGGATCCGGTTATGCACATTAGCGTAAATCCCCAGAATTACAAGATCCTCCACTGTAACAAGATGACTGTAAGGCAGCTTAAGTATGATTCAAAGGAAGAGCTGGTGGGTAAATCCATTTATGATCTCTACAATGAAGATTCTCAGGTAGAGGCGCTAAAATCCAGCAAGGAGTTTGCTGAACAAGGGGTGCTGGTAAATCTCGAGCAGAAGATCCTGACCAAAAACGGGGAGACTTTGCCGGTTATCCTCAATGCCATTGCCGAAACAGATGAGGATGATAATATTAGAACCATCAGGTACACCTTTGTTGAAATTGCAGCTCTAAAAATAGCTGAAGATAAACTTAAGGAGCAAAAAGCCGACCTGGAGAGGGCAAACCGGGATCTTGAGCAATTTGTTTCTATTTGTTCTCACGATCTTCAGGAACCTTTATCCACCATTAAATTTGGTATTGATATACTTGGAAAGATTTATTCTCCGAAACTGGACGAGAAAGGCCAAAACTATGTCGCTTATATTAAACAGGCTTCTACCCGTTTATCTGAACAGATCAGAGCCCTTCTGGAACATTCCCGCATTGGAAGAAATGGGGTTAAAAAGATGGTAAATACCAGGGAGTTGGTAGAGGTTGTGAAATATGACCTTGGAAAAAGGGTGAAAGATACTAAAGCAAAGATCCATATTGGAGATCTGCCTAAGATTGAAGGATATGAGGTAGAACTGAGATTGCTTTTCCAAAATCTTATCAGCAATGCAATAAAATACACACCAAAAGACAGGAATCCCGAAGTGAGGATCTCAGCTTATAAAGAAGATGATTACTGGGTGTTCTCTGTAGTAGATAATGGAGTAGGTATTGCAAAAGAAGACCAGGATAAGATTTTCACCATTTTTAACAGAGTGAAAAAACACGATAGTTACGAGGGTACCGGGGTGGGACTTGCTCATGTTGAAAAGATAGTTCACCTGCACGAAGGGACGATCTGGGTGGATTCCCAGGAGGGTGTAGGAAGTTCTTTCTATTTCAAGATCAAGGCCTAGAACGATGGCTGAACACGAAACTTATCCCGACCTGGTGAACCTGGAAAATTGTGAGCGGGAGCCTATTCATATCATTGGAAAGATCCAGGAGCATGGGGTTTTAGTAGCCTGTGATAAAGCAAACCTCGAGATAACCCAGGTTTCCCGAAACGCTGCCGATTTTTTTGGGATCAATTTGAAGGAACTATTGGGAAAGCCAATGTCATCTCTACTGGGAGACCGGCAGGTGCAGCATTTAAGAGAATCCCTTAAGAGTGAGGAGGAGCATGAGCCACAGGAAATACTGGTAAAGGGAAAAAAATATATCCTGCTTTCCCATATTTCAAACGATAGCCTGGTGCTGGATTTTGAGCCTGTTAACGAGGTGCAGGATCCTTTCTTTTTTCAAAAGAAATTGAACACTATTCTCAACCGGTTCCAAAAGGCAAGGTCATTCGAAGAGCTTACGAGGGAGGCAGCAGTTGTTACCCGACAGATGTTTGGCTATGACCGGGTGATGGTGTACAAGTTTGATGAAGAATGGAATGGGGTGGTTATTGCCGAATGTAAGGATAAGAATTTGGAGCCATGGCTGGGCTTACATTATCCCGCTACAGATATACCGGAACAATCAAGAAAACTTTTTCTAAAGCACAGAGTAAGGATCATTACCAACGTCCATTACAAACCTGTTCCCATAGAACCTGAATTTTCTCCCCTTAATGGAGAAGCACTCGACATTTCCCTGTCTGGACTGCGGGCTGTTTCACCTATTCATATTGAGTACCTGAAAAACATGGGCGTTGCCGCCTCCCTTTCTGCTGCTATAGTAGTGAAGGGGAAGTTATGGGGCCTTATCGCCTGTCACCATAACGGCAAGAAATATCTCGATCTTTATCAGCGGGAGACTTGCCGCTTCCTGGCACAGATGTTCTCTAATGAGATCACATTGCATGAGACCAGCAACCTGTTGAGCAAGTCTGAACTTACAGAAAATATTCGCCGCCAGCTCATGGCCCAGATGAAATATCACCAGGATATTCTTGCAGCCCTGAATAGGGATACGGTCAAGTTTACCGATCTTATTGAATGTACCGGTGGGGCCATTTACTATATTGACAGGTGGGAATTGAACGGAAGAACTCCCACTCCTGAACAGCTTGATAGCCTACTGGAAAATTTTATAAGAAAACAGTCAAAAAGCCTTTTTTTGACCCGTAACCTCTCTGCACTTTTTCCCGAAGCCGAAGCTTATTGCGCGGAAGCTTCAGGATTGCTGAGTTTGAGAGTAGCAGACAATAAATATATCCTTTGGTTTAGGCCGGAAGTGCCCCAGGTGATCAACTGGGGTGGAAATCCGAATTTGAAGGCCTACTATAACAAAAAAGAGGATAGAATAAGTCCCCGCAGGTCTTTCCAGAAGTGGACAGAAAAACTTACCGGATTTGCCGAACCCTGGCATCAAATCGATAAGAATAATGCCCGCTCCCTTCGGGAAAATATGAGCTATATCTTATTACACCTCCAAAGGAAGGAGATCGAAGCTTTAAATGAAAAATTACTTGCAGCACATAAGGAACTGGAATTATTCAGTTATGGTCTTTCACATGATCTTAGGGCGCCGGTGAGAGGAATGGAAGGCTTCATAAAGATCCTTCAGGAAGATTATGGGCAGCTTCTGGGGGAAAAAGGGAACCGCATGCTTGAAATGAGCAATGGACTCATTGAGAAAATGAATACGCTTATCGATGATATTCTTGAATATTTCAGGCTGGGGCATTCAGATGAAATAACGAGGACTCCTGTCGATACTGCTTCAGTTTTAAAGGAGGTTGTAGAACTTTTTAATATCCCCATAAATTTCCCGAAGACCAGCTTCAAAATTCAGCAGGATTTACCTGTAGTTGAGGGGGACCAGAGAATGATCTTCCAGTTATGGTCTAACCTTTTGAATAATGCTTTAAAATATTCTTCTGAAGAAGAGAAGCCGATAGTGGAGATTGGCTGGGAGAACGTAAAAGGCCGAAAGACATTTTTTATAAAGGACAATGGCATAGGTGTGGAACCGCAATTCAAGGAAAGGATCTTTGAGACATTTAAGAGAGCTGCCGGTAGCCGGTTCAAAGGCACAGGAGTAGGGTTGGCTATAGTAAAACGGATCGTCGAGAAACACAAGGGTAAAGTATGGCTGGAAAGCAAACCCGGCAATGGTTCTGTTTTTTATTTTTACCTTGAGGGCCCAAATGAAGACTGATGTATGATTAAGACACCGTTGAGAATTTTGCTGGTGGAAGACAATGAGGCCGATGTTTTAATTACCAGGCGTAATCTTCAAAAGCTAATAGAAAATCCGACTATAGAAGTAGTCGAGGACCTTTCTTCCTGTAAGCAGAAGCTGATCAATTTTATACCCGATTTGGTTATCTCAGACTATAATCTTCCAACCTGTACAGGGTTGGAGGTGATGCAACTGGTCCAGGCGAGATCTCCCGGCCTGCCATTTATCTTTCTCACCGGAACGGTTCATGACGAAGAGCTGGCAGCTAATACCATACTTGCAGGGGCTTCGGGTTTTATTTTGAAGAAACACATGAGTCAGCTGGAGGAAAAACTGAAACCTTTGCTCAATAAGGTGGTTTTTATGATGAGTGAAAAACAGGATGTGCGGGAGCGGCTTAGACAAAACAAGATCGCGATCAACCAGATCTATGATTATCTTGATAATTTAAAGGCCGATAACAAAGAGCAGAAGGAAAACATTAATAAGATCAAAGGCACAATAAGAGATATAAATTTGTGGAAGAATGGTGATGACAGCGAAGCTTAAGGCAGAAACACAGGTACTTCATGACCGGATCGAGGAGAAGAACCTGGCCAGAAAGATTGTGGACGGCAGTATAGAACTTGAAACTTACAAGCTTTTACTACTTCAGAATTACATTGCGTACAGGCAGACAGAGAGCGAAATTCAAAGGTTTCTTCCGGGATATACCGGCAGTAAACATTTGCAGCTAAGGCAGGATCTTGAGAACCTGGGAATGACTGCTGCCATACCTCCTAAAAAGGAGAATTTTCAATGTAATTCTCCTGCTGAAGCTTATGGGGCTGCTTATGTAGTAGAAGGATCTGCTATGGGAGGAATGGTTTTGGCAAAAAAGCTGAAGAGCTGTGCTGCTTTGGAGGACCTGCCGGCTCAGAACTTTTTTAGTGGTGACAAGGAAAACCTAAAGGACTGGCGAAAGTTTAAAGAGGAGTTGGAACAATATGGTTTTAGTGAGGCTGAAGAAGCAGAGGCTATTGAAAAGGCCAAAGAAACCTTCCGGTTTTTTGAAAAGATCTTTGATCTGGACTTATCGTCAATTCTAGATCCCGCTTTCAAAGACAAGGGATAACAATCTCGGAACCTTTTTTCTGTCATCTTCATCAAAATGCTCGTTAAGATCAAGCAGCTTGAACTTGTTTGCCTTTGCGGCATCGAGAAAATCTGAAAGATGGTGTGTAAAAGCAGGAGGAGTATGTATACCCTCGCTGGTCTCGAAATTTGCCCTGCTCCCCGAATATTGCCTTCCGGGATGTAGCTCACAGATATAGAACTTTCCATTTCTTTTAAGAGCCCTTGCAGCTTCAGCAAAAATAAAGTCGAGATCTTCTACATGTTCGAGTACTAAACTGGAAGTGACAAGATTGGCCCAACCCGGTTTTACAGGCCAGTCCACAGTGATATCGGCCTCTTTAAAATGTACATTTTCGGCTTTAATTTTATCTTTTGCCTTCCCGATCATTTTCGGGGACACATCAATAGCCGTAACAAAGTCGGCTTTTTCTGAAAGCCAGCCCGTATTCTTCCCTGTACCGCATCCCAGCTCCAGGATATTTCCATAATGAGGATTCAGGAAAGTTTTTCTCAGGACTTCCCCCTCGAGATCACGAGTCTTGTTCACCATACTGTCGTAAGATGAAGCCCAGGCGTTATAGGAGTCGCCGGTTGTTAATTTGCTATTTTCCTGATCCAATTTTTAGCCTCGTCTTTTTGGGTTAAATCAAAATATTTTATGCTTGCACCTGTGAAGGGTTTCATTAGCAGGGTTAATTCCTTCTCCCATTTTTTGTCCCCAACCATAGCTATTCTTTCCAGCTTCTCGTTGTTCCTGAAATCAAACTTTAGATCCTGCCAGGCGGCACTAAGGCTCCAGCCTTCAAACTCCTGCATTTCAAAGTACCACCTTATGATCCCGAAGCTTTTAATTTTTTCTTCCAGCAATGGGATAAGCCGGTCGTAATCCTCGTCGCTCAATTTTCCTTCTGCTACTGTATAGACTATATTGTGTTCTAAATGAATGGAGATCATTAATTGATTTTATCACAATTTCCAAAGAAAAGTAGATTCTGCCAATAGCTAGGCATAAGCCCGAGGTTAAGCTCTTGTTAATCTGTGCTTAAGAAGTGTTAAGGAATTATTGGAAATCCTGCTCTACCACTCTTTTAATTCCTTCTGAATAAGGAGTTGGCCCCAACCCAAAAGCCACCTCAAATTTGCTGCTGTCAAAAAAGTAATCCCGGTCGTACTGATAGATCATCTCCACTGTTTCTTTCATGACAGGCATAAACCAGCCCATGATTCGCACCATCCACTCCGGTACTTCTCTATATCTGGGTTTTACATGCATCTCACTCGCTATCATTTCTACCCATTCCTTTCCAGATGGAGGATTGGAAGAAGTGGGCAAGTGCCACACCTTTCCATATGCAGCCTCAGAATTTCCCAGAAGAGCCGTTGCCTTGGCAGCATCGGGTACATAGGTAAAGGAATGAACTTTGTCAGCATTCCCCAGCCAGTTGGCTTTATTTCCTTTGGAGAGCGGTTTGAAGACAGTTTCCACAAGAAGGCTGTTCTTTAGACATCCGGGACCGTAAAAGTCGGCTGAACGTGCTATCAGAGCTGTTAAATTTCCGCTTTGGACCCGCTGTAGTAGTTTTTCAGCTATTTGCGCCCGTACCTTGCCTTTTTTAGAAGGAGGCTCAACGCTGCTGCTTTCGGTCATGTGAGGGATATTCTGCTTTGCATACATATATACATTATCGAAAAACACCAGTTTAGCCTCATATTTTTCGCAGGCATTGATCACATTATCCATAATCACCGGCCAGTCTTTTTGCCAGATTTGATGTTTGTATGGCAAACCGGCGGTAAGATATACCACCTTAGAGCCTTCAACTGCTCTTAAAACTTCCTTTAATTTAAGAAGATCTGCCTTTACCGCTTGCTCGCCGGACCCTGCTTTGACAGGATTCCTGCTTACCAGCCTTACACAGGAAGTATAGCTTTTCAACTCTGTGGCGAGGGCAGTGTTAACGGGTCCTCCCGCTCCTAAGATTGTCTGCATAGCTTTACAGTTGATTCCTTTAAAGTTAAGGAAAAATCCCGGCTGAATCTTCCTTTTCTGGAGGGTGAAGAAGAGCAAAATTGAAGTTCTACTCATCTAAATTAAGAACACATTCATTTTACCCTTTTTGATACCTCTGTTTTATGATTCCTTTAAAAGAGCTTTTCTATAAGCTTTCATATCTTGATGAAAATCAGATAAATAGAAAAACATGGAAGAAGGAAAAAAGAAGACTGTTTTGATTACCGGATTTTCCAGCGGAATAGGAAGAGCCCTGGCACAGCAATTCGCGGGTGACGGGTATGACATAATTGGCGTGGCCCGTGATAAGGCAAAAATGGAGAGCACGGCCAGTGAACTCAACAGTCAGCATGGTGTGGAGGTGAAGCTAATACAAAAAGATCTGGCGCACGACGGAGCCGCAAAGGAAGTGTACGACGAAGTGAAAGATTTTGGAAGGCCTATAGATATACTTGTAAATGATGCCGGAGTAGGACAGCACGGGAAATTTGCCGAGATCCCTTATGAGCGCTACTCACACCTTATTCATCTCAATATAATTTCATTAACTCATCTTACGCATTTATTTCTGAAGGATATGATTAGTAGGGACAGTGGGCGAATCCTGAATCTCGGGTCGGTTGCAGGTTTTCAACCGGGACCCTTACTGGCTGTTTATCATGCTACCAAAGCCTATGTAGTTTCTCTTTCTGAAGCATTGGCGACAGAGCTGGAGGAAATGAACAGCAAGGTGAGCGTTACCTGTCTTTGTCCGGGACCAACAGACACCGCCTTCTTTGATAGGGCAGATATGGAGGAGACTAATGTAGTGCATTACAAGGATAAGCTTATGATGCCACCCCAGGAAGTGGCCGAAGGTGCTTACAAGGCTTTAATGGATGGGGAGAGGATCTTTATTCCCGGTACTATGAACAAGGTGAGCACATTTATTCGCAGGGTGATACCAAAAAGTACCCAGTCCAAGACCCAGATGAAGTATTACGAGCACCACGAGGAATAGCAGCTGGATTCCCTGTAAAGCCGCTCAAAAATGAAGAAGGATGCCAGATAATGAAGACTATAGGATCCCTGGAACTACGAGGATAGGACATGTACATCTCAAGGTGGCAGATCTTGAGAAAGCACTCTTGTTCTATAATGGAATTCTGGGTTTTGAGGTGACACAGATGATGGGTAATTCAGCTGCGTTTTTATCGGCCGGTGGTTATCATCACCATATTGGCCTTAATACCTGGCATAGCAAAGACGCTCCCCGGGCTTTGAAATCCGGGGTGGGTCTATATCACACAGCTATTTTGTACAACAGCAGGAAAGAGTTGGCAGAGGTGTTGCAGCGGCTCATCAATGCTGAATATCCACTTACGGGAGCGGCAGATCACGGAGTATCGGAGGCGCTGTATCTCAATGACCCCGATGGTAACGGGGTTGAACTATATTATGACCGGCCGCCGGAACGTTGGCCAAAAAATAGAGACGGCTCCCTCGGGATGTACACCAGAGCTTTGCACCTGGATGATCTGCTGGCCGAACTGGATGAATGATTGCAAATAGAATATATGGTAGAAAATAAAGACGAAGTTTATAAAGAATTCAATGATCTGTTGAACCTCAGTCCGGGAGAATTGGAAGGCTGGCTTGATACTGAAGAGTCCAAACAGGTTGGGCAGGATAGTGGAGACGGCGAATCAATTGGGCGTAAAAGTGCTAAAAAGATCATCGAGATCAAGAGAAAGAAAAAAGCTGACCTTACAGAATCCGAATATGAACATATGCAAAAGGTCATTGGCTATATTAACAGGCACACGGCCCAGAAACCGGGTGGTGACATTAAGGATTCTGCATGGCGGTACAGCCTGATGAATTGGGGCTATGATCCTTTGAAATAACAAGCCTAAAGCACTTTTGAAAAAGAGATCATTAGCCGGGAAGGCACTGTTTAAAAACTATTCAGCAGTAGGATAACCTCTATCTATCCAGTCTACCTTGATATTCTCCCGCAGATTCAGAAGGCGGTGGTTTGTAAAATCCATCTCATTGAGCAAACTGAAAGCAGGTCGTACATTGGGGCAGATGTTAAAAGGACAGCATCCACAATAGATCACGATATCAGTATCCCGGGGAAGGGTTTCAAGTTCTTTTTCGAGGTTCTTTAACGCCTCTTTTTCTCCAGAAGGTCCTGTGTCTTTAGAACCCGGAATAATGCCGCCTGCACCAAGACTAAAGATGACAAGACTATCCTTTGGATCATTTAATAGCTGCACGAGATCTCTTGGCTCCAAAAGTTGCTGTTCTGTCCAGGGCTCTCCGTTTCCTTCCGGTGCTGAAGTCTCTGGAGATGCTTCTACCACATTTGTTTCAGAGAATTTATCTTCACTCGCATCATTTTTGCAGGAGATCACTGCCAAAGAACAGCACAATATTATTAAGTAGAAGAATTTTTTCATCACGATCTTATTTGAGTGCAAAAATATCAAAACAAAAATCAACTACTACCTAAAATCTCCGGGTCTTAATGATTAGGAAGAGGAACTAAACCAAAAATCGTAGTATAGAGATAATTCCTCAAATCTCTCTCAACTACCAACTACAAACTATAAACTAGTTCTTCGGTGGTGTGATCATGATGTGTGCGCGGTGCGTTCCCGGATCCATGATCCATGGCATTCCCGGTGCGAACGGCTTTTCGGGTAGTCCTGTCGATTCTGCAGTAGCGTAAGGGATGTAGATCACGTACCTAAAATGACCATCCTTTAACTCCCCGGTTTCCCTGTTGTAATTTTCTTCACTTCCGCTAAGAATGGTAGTCATTCCGGGAGAATCAGTTAGCGGTAGTTTTCCGGCTTCGGCTTCTTTCTTTCTAATTTCCCGCTTTTCCATTTCTCCTTTTCCTTCCGCAGAAAGTTCGCGTCCCCGGGACATGAATGGCTCCAGCTTTTTGGAATAACACGTAACACTAATTCCTTCTTTTTGAGGGTCATCGGCCAGGCATACGAGCTGGTTATTACCTTCTCTCAAAACCACCATTTCTCCTTGGTCATTGTAGCCATAGACCATCACTCCCTCCCGAAGCTCTTCGGGTGCTGCGAGGCTGGCTGTTTTGATCTGAATTTCGGCAGGAAGAATGTTGGATTGAGCAAAAAGTATTGCGGGCACAAAAAAGGTGAAAAGGCTGGCAAGAATTTTCATAACTATAAGAATTAGTGGTTACTGTAGCTTAAAGATAGCAAATATGCATTAGCGGGAAAAGGACAAAAGAGGTTTGGACCGTTCGATGACAACCACCGGGTAATTGGCACAATATTGCTTGTGCAGGCTGAATAAAGTAAAGGTGTAGGGGGGAGGAATCTTAGTTGAAGAAGTCGAGGTAGTCCTGGGAACTCGTCCGGATATTTTTGATATCCTTGAGGTTCCTTTTCAACCTGTAACTCTGCCTTCGGTTTTGAATCAGTAATATGATCAACAAAAGAATGGCAATTCCTGCAATACCTGAAATTACATATTCCATCTTTTCTGCATTAGGCCAATAAAAGTAGTGCAAAAAAGCAGAAAAAGATTACGGCTTTCCGTAATTTACTGTAGTTCCTAAAATTCAATTCCAGTCAAGCAATCTTTTTTCTCCTTCTATACTTTTTATATCTGTAATGTCCTGCGACATTTCGATCACGCCACGGTATTTTTTTTGTTCGTCACGTACGGCAAAATACCTTATGTAAATAAGTCTGCCCTTAAAATTGATCCAGAAAGAGGCTTCATTTTTGGTGCCTCTTCTAAACTCCTCCAGGATCTTTAAAACAGTACCCACACTCTTGGGGGGATGACAGAACTTGACTTCTCTTCCAATAATGCCTGCACTACGGGGAAACACCCGCTCTTTGCCACGGTTGTAAAAGATCACCTTATCGTTCTCATCTACATAAGTCAGGTCAAGTGGCATGGTTCGCAAAAGAAGGTTAACCTGCTCAACTGTCATATATCCTTCATCATAATGGGCGGCTTTTTCTGTATCAAACGAAAGCTCTCTTTTGGTGTGGTCCATGGAAGGATGAACATATTCCTCTTCTTTTAATAAAGGATAGCCTTCCGGCTTGTCTGTCAACATCCAGCCAATCTCTTCTTCGCCTTTTCGAACCTGTTTCCAGTCATCTTCGCTAAGGAGCTGCATGGAATTGGGGAAGAGCACGTTGTCTTCCACCAGTAGAAGTCTAAAGATGCTGCTTACCAGGTATTGCGCATCCTGTGTTGCTTCGGAAAATTTCTTGTCTTCAATTTTCTTTCGCAATAACCTGAACTGTTCCCTGATGGTGTCATGAAAGGACCACATGTTTTTCGACGGCCCTGTCCAGCCTTTTTGCTCCAGCACCGGAAAAAGCTGATTCTCCTTTCGCTCAAATCTCCTCTCGATCTGCTGAAGCTGATTAAAGATATTGTAGAATTTCTGATCTTCAGTTTCGGGATCGGTTTCAAGTAATTCCTTTCCCAGGCTTTGGATCAGTTCTTTTTCTTCGGAATAGATACTAACCGGATGTCCTTTTGGTAATGCTGAAGTTTCTGTCATGGCACAAAATTTTCAGCAAATAAAGCGGATATATCTATCCTGAATTATGGCCTTAATCACAACACCAAAAGGGGGCTCAAAAATGTCATTTTTGGCACCTCTTTCCAGAGTGTCTTCTAATTTCGGAGGTTTAAAGTAGCCGCTTAATGTCCTTTTCCAGGCTTTCTGGCTTTGTAATAGGTGCAAATCGCTTCACCGGTTTTCCTTTGCGGTCGACCAGGAATTTTGTGAAATTCCATTTCACCTTGCTACCCAATAATCCTCCAAGTTCGTTTTTCAGGTATTTGAACAGAGGGTGCGCTTCTTTACCGTTGACATCAACTTTGGAGAACATGGGAAAAGTAACGCCGTAGTTCACCACGCAACCTTCGGCAATAGACTTTTCATCCCCCGGCTCCTGCTTCCCGAATTGATTACAGGGGAAACCCAGAACAACAAAACCTTCTTCCTTATATTTTTTGTAAAGTTCCTCAAGACCCTCTAACTGCGGAGTAAATCCACATTCTGAAGCTGTGTTGACAACCAGCACGACCTTGTTCCGGAATTCTTCCATACTTATTTCTTTCCCCTGCAGGTCCTTTGCTGAGTGCTCATAAAATTCTTTCATAAAAAATGCTTTTTTGTAAAAATACTGTTTTTCAATTTTAAGCAGAGTTGCCACTGACAAACCTGCGTAATATAACATGACCGGCATCATATTTTCCTTCCAAAAATGACATTTTCTTTGCCGCTCATTTCTGCCGGGTGGAAAGATCTGCTTCGGTAGCTTTTTTATTGAAAACAGCTCATGAAAAATGCTTTAGGAAAAATGGAATTAATGGCTCCTGCAGGAAACTTTGAATCCTTGCAGGCTGCTTTGGATAATGGTGCCGATTCAGTTTACTTCGGGGTGGAGCAGCTAAACATGAGGGCCCGTGCTTCCATTAATTTCACAATGGATGATCTTCCGGAGATAGTAAGAAAATGCGAAGAAAAAGGGGTGAGAAGCTATCTTACATTGAATACCATTGTTTATGATCACGATCTCTCTTTGATCAAGCACCTGCTTTCCGCAGCAAAAGAAGCAGGAGTCACAGCTGTTATTGCAAGTGATCAGGCAGTTATTGCCTCGGCCAGGGGTATGGGAATTGCTGTACATATTTCTACCCAACTCAACATTACCAATATCGAGACGGTAAAATTCTACAGCCACTTTGCCGAAACTATGGTGCTTTCAAGGGAGTTGAGTTTAAGACAGGTAAAGAAGATCACAGAAGAGATCCAAAAAGAGCAGATCAAGGGACCATCAGGGGAATTGGTGAAAATCGAGATCTTCGGTCACGGAGCCTTATGTATGGCTGTTTCGGGTAAATGCTACTTAAGCCTGCATTCCCACAATTCTTCGGCTAATCGTGGAGCATGTAAACAGAACTGCCGCAAAAAATATACAGTTATTGATCAGGAATCGGGATTTGAGATCGAGATCGACAATGAATATATGATGTCCCCAAAAGATCTTTGTACGATCAACTTTTTAGATGAAGTCATGGAAGCGGGGGTACAGGTTTTAAAGATCGAAGGCCGTGGCCGGGCACCCGAATATGTAGCCACAGTAACTAAAGCTTATCGCGAGGCCATAGACTCCTGGTATGAGCAAACTTATTCCGAAGAAAAAATAGCCGGTTGGATGGAGCGGTTAAGCACGGTGTACAACCGAGGCTTCTGGAGCGGGTATTACCTGGGGCAAAAGCTTGGGGAATGGAGTAAAACTTCAGGTTCCCAGGCAACGCAAAAGAAGGTTTATGTTGGAAAGGGAGTCCACTACTTTCCCAAGGCGGGCATAGCCGAATTCAGGATCGAAGCCTATGATATTAAAAAAGGCGACAGGATCCTTGTGACAGGACCCAGTACGGGGGCACAGGAATTTGAGTTGGAGGAGATGTTTGTAAATGACCAACTTGCAGGTAAGGCCGCAAAAGGAGATAGCTGTACGATTAAGGTTCCGTTCCGGGTTAGACTTTCAGACAGGTTGTACAAAATGGTGGAGGCTTAATGGTAGTGGTAACCCTACAGCGCAAGAAGTGTATTGGCTGCAACTACTGTGTGGAACTTGCTCCCGGCCAATTCCAGATGTCCAAAAAAGATGGAAAAAGTGTGCTCTTAAAATCCATTGATCGCAAAGGGTTTCACACGCTAAAATCGGCTGACCATTCCATTCACGAGGTTTGTGAAGCCGCGGCTAAAGCCTGCCCTGTAAAGATCATTTCGGTTAAAGAAACCTAAGGGTTCAACTACAAACTATTAACGCCTCATTCTCCGCACTCCGAACCCCTAACTCCGAACCTAACATCATCCTGTATTTTTGAGTCCGCTGGCAAGGGCTGTGGTGATCTGCAATAAGTGGGTAACCAGGTTATCATCGGCAGATCTGTCCTTTGAGGCTCTCCAGTCCCTCAAGTTTTTGATCTGCAATTTGTGAAGGGAGATCAGCACATCATTTCGGCGGTTGAGGTTGTCGAGCAGGCTCTGTCTTCTTTCTTCCCTGTTTTGATCGAACATCCGGGCTATTTCCTCTAGTCCCTTTGCGTGCTCAGCTTTAATTACTGAAGTCATTTCCTGCCTTACATTTTCGTCCTTGACAAGGGCGGCGTAGGCTTCCATCACCTCAGGTTCGGCGTTCATGATATTCGTCTCAACCTGGATTAAAACGTATCTCAAAAATGGCCAGTCCTGTGAGAATTCTTTAAGTTGATCATATTGATCCGGAGCTTCCTGCCGGAGCTTTTCCAGGGCATAGCCTATCCCAAACCAGCCGGTGATATTGAATCTCGACTGGTTCCAGCTAAATACCCAGGGAATTGCCCGAAGGTCGTTTAAAGTTCTTGTACCGGTACGTCGCGCAGGCCGGGACCCTATCTTGCTTAATTCCAGCACATCAATAGGAGTGGCTTCTCCGTAAAATGATAAAAATGAAGGATGTTTGATTAACTGCTGGTATTTTTCTTTAGAGAATTCTGCAAGATGTTTAAGGGCATCAAGTGGGAATTCAATTTTCTCACCAGGGTAAAGGCGGTTAGAAGTTTGCAGGGCGGTGCCAGAGAGCAGCATTTCCACATTATAGGTGGCCGTCAACATGTTAGCGAATTGCTGTGCAATTGTTTCCCCCTGTACCGTGAGCTTCATTTCTCCGCTCATGCTTCCGCGGGGCATACTTTCCAGGAAGCGGTGATATTTTCCGCCACCCCGGCTAATCGTTCCGCCAATGCCGTGGAAGAAACGCAGTTCGACATTATGCCGGTTTGCAGTTTCAGTAAGATTTTTTTCAGCCCGGTAGATATTCCAGCGGCTCGCAATTATACCCCCGTCCTTGTTGCTGTCACTATACCCTAACATCACCTCCTGTTTCCTGTCCCGGCTTTCGGCATAAGCCGGATGGGTAAGAAAATTTTCCAGGATCTCTCCCGAAGCCAGAAGGTCATCGATGGTCTCAAACAAAGGCACCACCTGAAATGTATTCCTGTCAATTCCCACTTCTCTAAAGAAAAGGTAAACAACCAGCAGGTCGCTTAGCTGCCGGGTCATACTTACTATAAAGGATCCTACGCCCTCGGGGCCATGCCTTTCCACGTGTTTCTTCACGACCTTATAACTGTCGAGCACCTGGTTGGCCTCGGGACCAAAGGAACGACCGGCTATGGCAAAAGGTCTCTCGCTTTTAAGTTCCTCCGAAATGAATTTCACTCGCTCCTCCTCGTTCCAGGTCCTGTAATCGGGGAGGTCTGGAAATGACACTTTGAGTATTTGTTCCAGGGCTTTGTCATGGAATTCACTGTTTTGCCTTATGTCTAGCCGGGCCAGGTGAAATCCAAAAGATTGCACGAGCCGCTCAATGGGGAACAGAAGATCATCAACTATACGCTTTGCCCCGATCGCAAGCAGGCTCTTCTTTAATAGCTGAAGATCTTTCGTAAGATCCTCAGCTCGTGGATAAGATAATAAGTCGCCTTCAGTATTTTCTTTTGTATGTTCAAGTTGTAAAAGAATAAGGCTTACAAACTGTCTCCAGGGTTCATAAGGATTTCGTTGTAATGCCTTTTTTCCTTCTTCTCCCAGGGCTACAGCCTTACTTTCTATTGATTCCTTCAAATAGGCAGGAACTTCATTGCGTATTCCTGAAAAACTCATTCCCGCGGCGAGCTGGTTGAGGTGGTCGTGAACAAGCTCGAGAGCAGCCTGTCGATGGGCGGCCAAGGTGGATTTTGTTACCTGTGCAGTAACATAAGGATGCCCGTCTCTGTCTCCGCCCACCCAGGTGCCGAATTCCAGGCGGGGATAACTTAGCTTTTTAGGATCGAATCCCGAGTTAAGCCAGCTTTGTTTTAGCTGAATATCACTTTTTCTAAGTACCTGCGGAAAAACCTTGCTGAAGTAGTGGATGACGTTATTTCTCTCCATCTCCACGGTGGGTTTTTTGAGGTAAACTTCTCCTGTGCGCCACCAGCGTTCAATCAGGGTTTTGATATCTTCGGTAATAACTGTCCTCTCCGAAAAGGAGTAAGAGGTGTTCTCCAGTTTTATGAGGTTGAGATAAATTTCCCTGTGCAGTTCCAATATGGAGATCCTTTTTGTTTCTGTAGGGTGTGCAGTCAAAACCGGGATAAGCCTCACTTTGGAAATTACCTCCTGCATCTGCTCTTCATTGAGTCCGCGTTCTTTCCAGCGTTGGAAGGTTTCACTCCATGATCCTCTTATGAACTGCATTCCCTTACTATTTGCAATTTTTCTCCGGTACTGCACTGCGGCATTTTCCTCGACCAGGTTCATGAGCTGCAGGTAGATGCTAAGCACCTGAATTTGCTTTTCTTCGAGCTCTAAATCTGTACTGAGAGTGCGGTGGAGGTCTTCATGCCTGGTCAATAAATTTGCCAGATCATGCTCTCCAAGATCGTTCAATACCTCTCTAAAACAATTTGTGAGGAGCTGCATGTCCCGTTCTATTTTATTATAGCCTTTATTTTGAGATGTTTGCTGCATTTTCGGAGGATTCTTAAGATTCGTAATTGTCTTCAACAATTTAGGTAATAGCTCATAGTTTCAAAAGCGGAAGCACAGAGAATATTAGGCTTTAGGCAATTTTTTTTGCAATAACGTTTTCGCAAAATGGCAGCTGTAAGATCTTTTTCTATGCTAACATTTTTAATGAAAATATCTTTACCCGAATGGCTGAATTAATTTTTCCCGCTGAAGGAACTTTCCGGAAGAAAAAAGGGCCGTTGTTTTTGCCTATTTAGTCCATTTCGGGAAATAAGGGAAACTAAAACGTTTGAAGTAAGCTTTATTTAATACTAATTTAACCTTTTGATATGCTGTCAGTTATGGCTTTAAAAGGTATTTTCGTCCTGTAAACGAGATGGTAATTTTTTAGTCTTTAGCTATGAACAATTTTCTTTTTGTCGCCTCAGAAAATGATGCAATTTCTAACTGCAAAGTTGGTGGGGTAGGTGATGTTATCAGGGATGTCCCACGACAGATCTCCGATAGGGGAGACCGGGTGCACGTGATCGTTCCTTCTTATTCCCGCCTGCACAAAATGGGAAAATTAAAGGCAACTTTGAATTTTGAGTTGAGAGGCGAAGCTTATTCGGCCCAGCTCTATGAGGTTGCGCCAAAAGAACAGCACAAAAACATTACGCACTATGTGATCCATCATCCCGAGATCGAAGCGGGAAGCATTGGAGGAGTGTATCATCATGATCCCTATGAGCCCTTCTTCACCGATGTGATCAAGTACACCATTTTTTGTACTGCAGTGGCCGAAGCTGTAAGACAGGGACATTTTGGAAAACTGGATATCATTCACCTTCATGACTGGCATTCCAGCATGCTGTTGTTCCTTAAGAATTTCCATCCTTCTTATAATAAATTGAAGAAGGTGAAATTTGTTTATTGTATCCACAACCTGGCTCTCCAGGGGATCCGTCCTTTTGAGCATAGCTATTCTTCTTTAGCAACCTGGTTCCCTAACATAGACTGGAACAGGGAAGCTCTTAAGGATCCGCGTTATCACGATTGTTTTAATCTCATGGCCATGGGAATAAGGTTCGCCGATTCTGTACATACAGTTTCTCCTTCATATAAACAGGACGTTTTGCTGCCGAGCGAAGCACCCGAATTTATTGGGGGCGAAGGTCTTGAGGAGGATCTAAAGCAGGCCGATAGGGAAGGCCGTTTTCACGGAATTCTCAATGGGTCAGATTATGAGAATGTACCGGTTAAAAAAGGAAAGCTTTTCCAGAATATTGCCACTACGATCTTTCAGCAGCTTCAAAGAGAACCCCACAGAAGTAAAGCCGAATTTCTTGCCCACACAGGTGAAAAAATAGTTCCTTTTTTGAAGAAACGGCCAAAGTTCATTTGCGCCAGTGTTGCCAGGCTTACAGAGCAAAAGTTCTATTTCTTTAAGCGTTCGCCAGAAGCCCTGCTGCAAATCCTCGATCAACTTGAGGAAGTAGGCGGAGTATATGTGCTGCTTGGGACAGGAGCTCACGACTATGAGGACCTGTTGAAAGATCTTAGCTATAAAAGAGAGAACTTTATATTTATTAATACTCAGAGTGAAGCTGTAGTCAACTCCATTTACAGGGATTCCGATCTCTATTTCATGCCAAGTCTTTTTGAACCTTGCGGAATAAGTCAGATGCTGGCAATGCGAAATGGGCAGCCATGTCTGGTTCACCATACCGGCGGACTTAAAGATACCGTGCAGCACGTGCATACAGGATTTGCCTTTGATGGAAAGACCTACGATGAAAAAGTTTACAACATGGTAGAGAGTTTCAAAGAAGCCCTATACCTTTTTCAGCACGAAAAAACTACCTGGAAACAGATACAGGTAAATGCCAGGAGAATGCGTTTTACCTGGAAAAAATCTGTGGATGAGTATTACAAACTCCTTTACGCTTTCAATCCGGCGGAGGTGAGAGTAGCTTAAGCTCAGCCAGCAGTGGTCAGTCTTCAGTGGTCAGCACCTCCTATGTGAATAGGGGCAGTAGTCAGAAACTTAGAAATACAAAAGTAGCTGCAGTGGTAGAGAATGAAGGTTAGTACGGAGGAAGCATAAGTTGCAGTATACGGGAGGTGAGTGAACCTGCCCGAATACTGCTTTTTGCTTTAAACAATGTCCGTGGATAGGTTTAACAAAGGTAAAAATCACTACCTTATATTCTTATCAAATTGTTGGCTTATGAAACCAGAGAAGCTCTTTCTTAAGGATGACGGCTCTATCCCGAATAGTAAACTTCCGTTACTGGTGTACAGGAAAGTTACAGACGAAACCGGGGAAACTGCTGCGAAATATTTTGAAGAACTGTTTGCTAAGAACAATTGGAAGAACTCCTGGCGCAACGGAGTTTTCGATTATCACCACTACCACAGCAACACCCATGAGGTGCTTGGGATCTACAACGGTAGGTCACTGCTACAATTAGGGGGCGAAAAAGGGGAAAAACTGGAAGTCTTTGCAGGAGACGTGATCGTAATTCCCGCCGGGGTGGCTCATAAGAATTTGGATGAGGAGGACTTTGCTGTGGTGGGAGCTTATCCTGAAGGTAAATCTCATGATATGAATACCGGGAAACCCGATGAGAGACCAGCAGCAGACCAGAATATTGCGGCGGTGCCTTTACCCGGGGCCGATCCTGTTCTTGGAAAGGATCTGGGTCTTAGGAAAATATGGGCTGAAATTTCCTGAAATAAAATTTCTTTCATCTGCCTAACTCAGCCATTTCTTTTGTTTGTTTCCTCAAAAAAAGCCTATTTTTGCCGGCTCTTATGACGAGCAGCAATAAAACATATTTTATCACCGCTTACTCCATTGAGATCCTTGGAGCTAAGCTAACCTCAATCTCTTTCTTTTAAAGGAAAGACAATCATCCATTTCTTCTTTAGTAAAAATAACATGAAGCAGATCTTCAACCTTTTCGATTTTTCCCAGAAAGTAGATTATAAAAATGAAATCCTGGCAGGACTCACCGTTGCGTTGGCGTTAATTCCTGAAGCTGTTGCTTTTGCAATGATCGCAGGACTTTCACCTTTGACAGGTCTTTACGCTGCTTTTGTAATGGGTCTTGTGACTTCTATCCTGGGAGGACGTCCGGGAATGATATCGGGTGCTACCGGGGCAGTAGCAGTAGTTATTGCAGCACTGGCAATTTCGCACGGGCCGGAATATGTTTTTGCAACCGTTGTACTTGCAGGAGTGCTTGAACTGCTGGCAGGAGTCCTAAGACTTGGAAAGCTGATAAGGCTGGTGCCACATTCGGTGATCTTTGGGTTTGTAAATGGTCTTGCCATTATCATCTTCATGTCTCAACTGGACCAGTTCAAAACCCTAAATGAAGCCGGGGAGCTCGTGTGGATGACGGGCCAGAACCTTTACATTTTGCTAGGCTTAGTTCTGCTCACTATGCTCATCATTTGGGGATTACCTAAGTTAACTAAAGTATTTCCTTCCTCCCTTGCAGCAATTCTGGTGGTATTCGGGCTGGTTGCATTCTTTGGAATAGATACCAAGACTGTAGGTGATATTGCTTCTATTGAAGGAGGTTTTCCTCCGTTTCATATTCCTATGGTGCCCTTCACCTGGGAAACTCTTGCTCTTATTTTCCCTTTTGCGGCAATCATGGCAGGAGTAGGATTAATTGAAAGTTTGCTTACCTTAAATATTGTGGATGAGCTTACCGAAACCAGAGGGAGAAGTAACAAGGAATGTGTGGCGCAGGGAACTGCAAATATACTTTCAGGATTCTTCTCGGGAATGGGAGGCTGTGCCATGATCGGGCAGAGTTTGATCAACGTTTCTTCAGGTGCAAGAGCGAGATTATCGGGAATTGTTGCTGCTGTAATGTTACTGGTCTTTGTTATGTTCGCGGCAAACATTATTGAATTGTTACCAATGGCCGCTTTAACGGGAGTTATGATCATGGTTTCCATTGGTACCTTTGAGTGGGCGAGTTTAAGAACCTTCCGAAGAATGCCAAAGAGCGATGTATTGGTGATGGTGCTTGTAACTTTCGTTACGGTAGTACTTCACAACCTGGCCCTTGCCGTACTTGTTGGGGTGATCATTTCGGCTCTTGTTTTTGCCTGGGATAACGCAAAGAGAATCAGGGTCCGCAAGTATGTTGACGACAAAGGTGTAAAGCATTATGAGATCTACGGACCCCTTTTCTTCGGAAGTGTAGCTGCATTTAATGAAAAGTTCGACGTTACCGGAGATCCGGAGGAGGTGATCATTGATTTTTCTGAAAGCCGTATCGTCGACATGTCGGGAATTGAAGCCGTGAACAGGTTGACCGACCGGTACCTGAAGCAGGGTAAAAAATTGCATCTTAGGCACCTTAGCCGCGATTGCAGGCAACTTCTTAAGAATGCCGATGAGATCATCGAGGTCAACATCCTTGAAGATCCTACCTGGAAAGTTGCTACAGACCGAATTTAATTCTTAAATTCAAGTCGTAACTAAATTTGAACCTATGAAATTCAGAGATAGAGACGACATGGAATTCGATCCTGTGCCTTCCTTGAAAAGCAAGGCCCTAAGAGTCAATCTCAACGAGCACATCTACGGTACCTTTGCCGAGATTGGAGCAGGGCAGGAAACGGTTCGTAATTTTTTTCGTGCCGGGGGCGCTTCAGGAACTATAGCAAAGACCATGAGCGCCTATGACAAGGACTTTAGTGATGCTATCTATGGAATTGAAAAAGATGCCCGCTATGTTACCGAAGCCCGGCTCAAAAGCATGCTCGAATACGAAACCCGACTTTTAGAGGAACGAATCTCCAGGGAAAAACATCCCGATAAGCTCTTTTTTAGTTACGCCAATACCGTTGCCACCATAGATTTTGCCAAGAAATATAAGGGCCATGGATGGTTGGGAATAAGATTTCAGACAGATCCAAAAGAGGATTTTAATGAGATCATTATTCATGTTCAGTTTCATGAAAATAATGCAGGCCTTCAGCAAATTACGCTGGGAACTATGGGCACCAATTTGATCTATGGGGCCTTCTACCAGTATGATGATGCCAAAGTTCTCCTGCAGCATCTCTATGACCATCTCAACAGCGACCAGGTGGAGATCGACATGATCAATTTTACAGGGCCTGTCTTCAAAGATGTTGACAATCGCCTTATGAGCCTTCAGCTAGTGAAAAACGGCATGACCCAGGCGGTCATGTTTGCTTCTTCGGGGAACAACGTTTTGCCAGCCAATGAGCTGTATAAGAAGAATATTCTCACGCTTCGGGGAAGTTACCGGCCGGTTACAAAGGTGAACATGAACATGTATGAGCAATCTCTCGATCTGTTTCTGAAGGAGAAAAAAGTTAAGAAGGAAAAGACCCGGGTCATTTTTGAGATCACGCTTTCAAATTTAAAATCTGAAGGAGATATTGACGAAAAAGATTTCCTTGACAGGGCAGATCTTCTGGGTTCCCTGGGACAAATGGTGATGATCTCAAATTTCCAGGAATACTATAAGCTGGTAGAGTATTTTTCCCAATTCACTGCAGAAAGAATGGGATTGACGATGGGAGTCAATACATTTATCGCTTTGTTTGATGAAAAATACTACCGCCATCTTAGCGGAGGTATACTGGAGGCCTTTGGTAAACTCTTTTTCAGGGATCTAAAGGTTTATCTGCATCCGCTCAAGGATCCCGACACGGGAGAGATCATTACCAGCGAAAATCTTAAGGTCCATCCCCGCATGAAGGAGCTTTTCAAGTTCTTCAAGGACAATGGCAGGGTAGTGGATATTACCAATTATAATCCGGAGATCCTGGATATTTATTCCCGTGAAGTACACAAAATGATCTCTGAAGGAAAGAGTGGATGGGAAGACATGCTGCCTCCAAGAACTACCGAAATGATCAAGGAAAAGCGTTTGTTTATGCCTGCTGAAGCCTGATTGGAAGAGGTTTTAAAAATGACATTTTTGAAGCTCTATTCAGGACTGTTATTTTGCCGTTTCTTTAATTGGAAAACCTGTTTTATTCATGCTCCTGCTCAAGTCCCCAGGCCTTGTTAATTTTTCCAATTAATTGGGTAAAGCGTTCATCCTTACGCAGGTCTGCAAATACCTTGGGAAAAAGATACCTGATGATCTCGTTTGAAAAAGAACCCCACTCCTGCACATTTTCAAGAGAACGAAAAGCGGCATTTTTTTCATCATAGAGGGCATGTAGCATAGCCATGGGGAAAGGATTTATACGGCTGTGAATCTCCTCTTTTAAGTTCTGTCCCCACTCGCTATTGCCAAGTGCGTGATAACAAAAAGCCATCAGGGTCTGTACTTCTGCCCTGGAAGGAGTACTAAGAGGAAGCGCGTGAGGCAATGTTTTCTTTAAAGCGAACAACGCTTCTTCAAATTGGTCAAGATGATAAAGGCTCAGCCCTTCTACAAAATGAGTGAAGCTATAATCGGGATTGATCTCTCTTGCTCTTTGAGCTTCTTTAAGGCCTTCAGCATACTTCTTATTTCCCAGATAAATAATTGATAAAAAGATCCTGAAGGCAGGGGAAAGAGGATTGAATTTTACAGACTTTTCGCCCACGGCAAGTGCTTCTGTAGCATTTCCCATCATTAGATTGATCCAGCCTAGCCAGATATAAGCTTCGGCATAACTGGGTGAAAGATTTATTGCTGCTTCGAATTCCCTTTTGGCAGCAGGACCATTCTGTTCTCCGGAATAGGCAATCCCTAACGAGCAGTGAGCTTCTCCGAGATTGGGGTTTAGTTCCACAGCCTTTGAAGCAACAAATATTGGGGATAGGGAATTTGGCGGCAAGGGGAGTCCATAGTATTTTAACAGGGAATGTGCATCAGCAAGACCTGACCAGGCCAGAGCATAGTCAGGATCAAGTTCTATCGAACCTTTAAAGAGATCAAGTCCGCGGTAGATACCGTCCTCTGTTCGCAGGTCCAAACTACTTCTGCCTAAAGTGTAAAGCCGGTAGGCCTCAAGGTTCTGGGTAGGATGCTGTACCTCCCGTGTTTTCTCACGAGGAGACAGCCGAATCTTCAAGGTCTCTAAAATGTCATCTGCAACCGCATCTCTTATTGAAAAAATGTTCTCTGCCGTTAATTTCTCTTGATACATTTTTGACCATACCTGTGAATCATTCGGGGCATGTACTAAACGAACATTGATCCTGATAATTTTTCCTGCCTGCTCAACTTCCCCTTCAAGAAGCCAGGTGACATTAAGCTCCCTTCCAATAAGAGCCGAAGTTTTTTCGGTTTTAGGATAATTTTTTACGGAGGTCCTGGAGATGACATGAAGATCACTTATCCGGGAAAGTGCGGTAAGGATATCACCATGTATCCCTTCGGCAAAGTGCAATTTCCTGGAGCTGAGGTCTTCAAAAGGTAGAACGGCCAGAGCATTTTTTGAAGCCTCATCTTCTGTTTTGTTACTTGGATCTCGCGGTGGTTCCGGAACTTTCTTTGTTTCTTCGGAAAGATTGGAGGCGAATTTTCTGATTTCCGGTTTGGGCACTTCATTCCATTCGTCCTGCAAATACCTGCTGAAATTCTCATAAACTTCAAGGGCAGCCTTATTGTTACCGTCATAGTGAAGTGACTGCATCAACTTCATATGAAGCTCTTCCGAGTCAGGATCTAATTCTATTCCCTTTTTCAACCATTTAGCCGCATTTTCATAATTATTTTGTTGTAAGAATGAATCTGCCAGATTTGAACAGGCATCTCTGGCTAAAGTATGGAACCTTTCCCGCTCTTTCTCCAGCCAGTGATCGAATTCCAGGGAAATGTTGCTGACAAAGAATCCTTTAAGAAGATCACTTCTATAGACCTTTAGTGCATTTTCATAATCCTGTTTCCCGATCGCTTCCTCGAAGAATAAAGCATCTGAAGAAAAAGCCTGGGGAACCATCATTATCTCTTCTGTGCCTCTGCTCTTTAGTGCCTCTTTCCCAAGAGTTTTTCTTATGTGGTAGAGCATATTGCTAAGGGAATTCCTTGCACTTTTTTGATCCTGCTCAGGCCAGAAAAGAGGGAGCAGGCTATCTCTGCGGTGAAAGCCGCGGGGGCGGTGCAGTAACAGGAAAGTAAGCAGGGCTAAACGTTTTGGGCCGGCCAGAAAGGAGTTTTCCAACTCTCCCTTAGAATTTCGTATTTCGGCCGGCCCTAAAATGTTTAACTCAATCACTTCTAATGAATTCTGCTCTTAGATGGAAATCTAAGACATAAAACGGAGTTAGCAAAGAATCGCCGGTAATTTTACTGCATTAAACAAACAGGAGAATTAAATCCTGTTAAAATTGAATCTATAACTTAAAACCTAATTATCATGAAAAATCAAAGTTTTGAAAAAAAATTCATTGCTGCCGGGATATTTTCCCTCCTATTTATCGGAATTATAAGTTTGGTCATGTTTGTGGGATGTGAACCTGAAGATATTCAGGAGTCTGAAGCTTTGGCATTGCAGGCAAAAACTGATAAAGGAGTAAAAGCGAAGCAGAATGTGGTTGAAGTAGTAACTAATCATATGGACCTACAGATCCAGTCTCAAATCCCTTCTGGATGGACGACCTTTGAGTATGTCAATAATGGTCATGCTCCGCACTTCTTTGTTATCGAAAGAATGCCCGAAGGGAAAACCTTTGAGGATAGTAAGGCAGAAATTGTTCCTCTTTTCCAGGATGCAATGGATGCAATTGTTGCCGAGGATTGGGGTAAGATGAACGAGGCTTTTGCTGCGATTGGGGCTGTTGAATGGTATGGTGATATTGTCTTTACCGGAGGACCAGGTATAGTTTCAGAAGGCCATACAGCCAGAAGCACAGTCTACCTGGAGCCGGGTACTTACACTATTGAATGCTATGTTAAAAATGAAGCTAACATCTTCCATGTCACCATGGGGATGATCGAAGGATTTACAGTCACTGATGAGGAAAACGGTTATGCCGAGCCCAAATCAACAATGGAAGTTGATATTTCAACTAACTCCGGAATCACTTTTGGTGAAAAGGTACGTCCCGGAAAACAGATCATAAAAGTCAATTTTGAAGACCAAACCACTTACACCCATGCCCTTGGTCACGATGTACATCTGGTAAAGCTCAGCGATAATGCCGATGTGGACGGCCTTAATGCCTGGATGAACTGGTCATCACCTGCCGGTCTTCTTACTCCGGTTCCGGAGGGTGTGACATTTCTTGGAGGAATGCAGGAACTGCCGGCAGAAGACGGGAACTACGAATCAAGTGTAGGTTATATAGAGGCCAGGTTAGAACCCGGTACCTATGCATTTATAGCAGAGATCCCCGATCCACAGAGCCATAATATGTTCAAGATATTTTCTGTTCCGTCGGCAAAGTAGGAATGTGCGTTGTTGTAATCCGCAACAGCGTCTCTGCCGGAGTATCCCGCCCTTGGTGAGACTCGAAACTGTAAAAATCAGGTGTCTAAAATGTCATTTTTGACACCTGATTTTTCTTTTAATCTTCCTTCAGGAATTTTCCTGCGGAATCAAATTCTAATTCCCGACCATCTGCCAGTTGCACTTCGTGGCCGTCATCCTCTTTTTCCCAACTCACTACATGGTCTGCCAGGTTGTTCTGCTCTAAATAAGTGCTAATCACCTGCGGAAGAGCCTGAAGAGGAATTGTAAACCCTTCCTTGCTGTCAATTTCTGTGATCTCACCGTTCTTATTGAAATCCAGCTTGATTCCGTTTGCCAGTTTGACCTCATACATTTCATCCTTGTCCCAGTTGTACCAGCTGTCATTCTTCTCTACTTTTGCAACTTGTTCCGAAGAAAAATGTTTCTTGAGGAAATCCTGAGAGCTTTGAGGTAACTTACCTGTATCTGCCTGGGCAAATGTAATGGCGGTGGAAAACAATAATCCTATACCTGTCAAAAATAACTTTTTCATGATCTTTTATTTTTAGTTCCTATAAATTTAGAACAAGCTGCTGTCCTGGCAGCCGGCAAAGATTTAATATTCTGTTAAATAGCTGGTTGGGATTGAAAGCTGAGAAGGTCCCCATTAAATACCTACAACTCATAAAATAATCTTATAAAATAATTATCTGCATTAGCATTTTTTAATTTTTTCTTACTTTTTAGAAAAAGCAACTATGAAAGAACACAAAAAGACTATTGAGAGCTATTTTGCGTCTATTGGGAGCAAGGCCAGTGAAGTAGGTCTGGCTAAAGAAGATATAAAAAAGGATTTTCTACATAAGCTTTTTTATCATCTCGGCCGGGTGCCTGCGTTAACGACAAATAATGATCTTTATACCGCACTTGCACTTACAATTCGGGATAGGGCTCTTAGGCAATTTGTACGTTCTACAGAAGAATTTGCTCAAAAGGATGCCCGTGGAATCGCGTATTTTTCAGCCGAATATCTTCCGGGGCCTCACCTTGGAAATAACCTTCTAAACCTGGAGATCATCGATGAAACCCAGGAAGCCTTAAGTGAATTAGACCTGGACCTGGATCAAATCCTTGAACAGGAAGTGGAACCGGGTCTTGGAAATGGTGGATTAGGCCGCCTGGCTTCCTGTTATATGGACTCTTTAGCAACCCTTGGAATTCCCTCCATAGGTTACGGAATACGGTATGAATTCGGAATCTTTAAGCAGGATATCCGGGATGGATGGCAGGTAGAAGCTACAGATAAGTGGCTGCATAACGGCAATCCATGGGAAATCATGAGACCCGAAATATCTTATGTTGTCAAGTTTGGTGGCCGCACCGAACATGGTATGGATGAAGAAGACAGATATCAGGTAAAATGGCTGCCTGAATCGGAAATAAAAGGAACTGCCTATGATACACCTATCCTGGGGTATCAAAGCAACGGGATCATCATGCGACTTTGGAAAGCCGAAGCTGTCGAATCTTTTGACTTCTCAGTCTATAATCTGGGAGATTACTACCGTGCTGTGGAGAAGAAAATGCGGTCGGAAAATATTACTAAAGTACTGTATCCAAACGACGAGAATCTTTCAGGCAAAGAGCTGCGCCTCAAGCAGCAGTTCTTTTTTGTATCCTGTTCTTTGCAGGACATGATCAACCTACATACAGTGCAGGGTAGGAAGCTGAAGGATTTTCATAAGAAGTTCGTTATTCAGCTAAACGATACACATCCTTCAATTGCCGTAGCCGAACTCATGAGGCTATTGGTCGATGAACATCAAATGGAATGGGAAGCTGCCTGGGATATTACCCGGGAAACCTTTGCATATACGAACCATACCTTACTACCCGAAGCTTTGGAGAAATGGGCGGTAAGTTTATTAGGCAGGTTGCTCCCCCGGCATTTAGAGATCATTTACGAGATCAATGGTCGTTTTCTGGATGAACTTCGGGATAAAGGATTTAGCGGAGAGCAGATCGCCCGTATGTCCTTGATCGATGAGCAGGGGGAACCTTCAGTTAGAATGGCTCACCTGGCGACAATAGGAAGTTTTAAGGTCAACGGGGTTTCTGAACTGCACTCCCGACTTCTCAAGTCGCAGGTATTAAATGATTTTGCCGATCTCTGGTCCAATAAGTTTACTAATGTAACTAACGGAGTGGCCCACAGGCGCTTTCTTGCAGTTGCCAATCCCGGTCTGGTGAAACTTATTTCGGAGAAGATCGGTGACAAGTGGTTGACCGATCTTACAAGCTTCAGTTACCTGGAGAAATTTTCCGAAGATGAAAAATTTCAGAAGAGATGGCAGGAGGTAAAACTTCAAAATAAAAAATTCCTTGCACAGCACCTGGAAGAGCAAACAGGAGTAAGGGTAGATCCACACATGCTTTTCGACGTACAGGTCAAACGTATCCATGAGTATAAAAGGCAGCACTTAAAACTGCTGCACATCATCGACCTGTATTTGAGAATAAAGGAAGAAAAATCTGAAAATATTGCACCTTCAACTTTCATATTCGCAGGAAAAGCTGCGCCCGGCTATTTCATGGCCAAACTCATTATAAGACTGGTTACCGCAGTGGCCGATCTCGTGAACAATGATGAGGAGGTAAATAAGCTCTTAAAGGTGGTTTTTCTACCGAATTTCAATGTGAAACAGGCACAGAGAGTTTACCCTGCAGCCGATCTTTCGGAGCAGATCTCTATGGCAGGAAAGGAAGCTTCGGGTACAGGAAATATGAAATTTGCACTGAACGGGGCGCTCACAATTGGTACACTTGATGGAGCGAATGTGGAGATCCTTGAAGAGGTAGGAGAGGATAACTTTTACCTGTTCGGACAAACCACAGAGGAAGTTCAGCAGTCGAAAAAAGAAGGTTACCGGCCTTACCAGTTATACCAGGAAAATAAGAAGTTAAAGAAAGTCCTTGATTTTCTGGTGTCGGGAGAACTGGCCGACGGCGACACTGAGCTATTTAAACCTCTTTATCACAATTTACTGCAGCAGGACCCATATCAGCTCTTAAAAGATTTTGATTCCTATTGTACAAAGAAAGAAGAGATCTTTAAACTTTGGGATGATAAAAAGGAATGGACCAGAAAATCTATTCTTAATGTTGCAAGGATGGGGAAATTCTCTTCAGATCGTTCTATTAGGGATTACTGCGAGAAAATATGGAAAGTAGAACCTGTAAGGATTAAGGACTAACTTGCCAGCCGGGCTTTTTGTTCAGCCAAATGGGCAGCCTTTACTTCTTCACAGTACTTTTTACAGTACGTAGTATGGTAGGAATGGTTGGAAAGGAATTTTACCTGAATTTCATTCCATTCCTGCCTTGACAGCTGCGGCTGGCTGTGTCTTATTTCTTTGTACAATCTCTCGCTAATTTCATAGAAGCTATCAGTACCCAAATACTCAAGATCGGCATCAGCCAGGATCTTTTCCGAAAGATTCTTTGGTTGCTGAGGTATTTTTGTGGCCATGATCATCCCGCAAATTCTTTCGATCTCGTTAGGAGTAATATCGAATTCAGGTAGTTCGGCAGCAGCCATTTCACAACTTTTGCACTCATGTTCCTCCCTGCCTTTGATGAACCCAAGGTCGTGGTAAAGGGCTGCAACTTTAATAAGGAACAGTTCCCTGCCTGAGATTTGTTCCTGTTCTGCTAGAAAAATTGATTTTTCAAGAACATATCTGGTGTGGTCGGGGGAATGGTAGTATAACCAGGAAGGGAGGTTATTCTCCAGATTGGACATTACTTTCCTGTAGATTTGCGTGAACATGATCTTCAAAAGGGTCTTTTGCGGTTTGTTTTCCAATTCCTCCTTTTACCTCTTTTATCCTCTGGACAAAGAAAAAGGCTTTAGGATCTATATTGATAGTGGCTTCTTTTATTCTGTGTATTTCCAGTCGGGTTACAATGGTCATCACAATATCGCAATCATGCTTTACATTGTAAGTTCCCGGTAAATATCCTCTTTCTCCCTTATAGACAGTAATAGCTTTTCCAAAGTCATTTACAATAAGGGATTTCACCTTTTCACATTCACTGGAGATTATGGTCAAGGCCGTGAACGCTTCAAAGCCATCTATTACATAATCTGTGGTCTTGGCCGCAGTGAAATATACTAAAAATGAATACATCGCAGTCTCTATGTCAAAAACAAATGCTGCACCAATAAAGATCAGGGCATTGAAAGTAAGAATGATCTCGGCCGTGGAAAACGCAGATCTTTTGGTGGTATGCAGGGCCATGATCTCAATACCATCTAATACACCTCCGGCCTTAATGACCAGGCCAATTCCCAGCCCAATCAGGAATCCACCAAAAACGGCTATTAGAACCTTGTCTTCGGTTACGGCAGGAATTTCTACAAAATGCATTAGGACGGTAAGCATGAGAATAGAAATAAGGGCACGAAGTGCGAAGGTTTTACCGATCTTTTTGTAGCCCAGGTAAAGGAAAGGAAGGTTAAAGATTACCAGGAGATAGGTAAAAGGCACCTGAAGGATCTCTTCAACGAGAATGGAAATTCCCGTCACTCCGCCGTCAAGAAAGTGGTTGGGCAGCATGAATCCTTCCAAAGCGACCATTGCTGAAAGCACTCCCAGTAAGGAATATACTATGGAATGAAAGGAGAAAAGTGATTTCCAGTTGATCGTTTTGTTCTGTTGCATTACTTGCTATTAATAACGACTAGCTCCTCATAAGCTTGTATAGTTTTTTATTCTTGAAGTTAACCAAATCCACCTGTTTTCGTTGAAAGTGAAGCTGAAAATTGAGATCATTTTCTTTCTGCAAAATCAGCATTACTTTAATGCCTTGACAAGGTTTTCGAATACCTGATCTTATATTTCTCTCCATTAATTTCCATCGATTTGGAAAACTCTATTTGATTAAGTTAAGAAAAAAAATATTACATGACTTCTTTTTCAGAGTAACTGTTCCCATTATATGGATCTAATAGTTATATTCTTATGAGCTCTTTTTGAGGTAGTTATTTTCTTAATTCAGCTCCTTCACCGAAAGAATTAACCAGACTTTTTCCTGCCACCGTCGCACGTAAAGGGCGGTTTTGTTGGTTCCGGGTTCGATATAGGTTTGTCCCTGTGATTCCGGCCATACCACATCTGAGTTTATTCGGTAAATGATCTAAGCAGTCGATATGCGCCGTCTTGGTTTGTCGATGAGCCGGGAAGTAGGGTAGTGAAATTTTCCTTCTTCAAAGACGTAGTGATAATTCCCGGTCTGTTGCCAGGGAAAAAACGAACGTAAATTGAAATATCTGCGATTAAATTAATATTAATTAGATAAGCTAAATATCTGATTAACAAAAAATTAGTAGTCCTGTCGTCTTTGGCTTGCAACCTGGTGTCGGGGATAGTCTTTGGGGCTCACTTTCCTGTACTTCAACGAAATTTATTGACAAGCTGAAGTTTCTTTACTAACTTGATAATGAATTAATTAACCAAAAATTAATGACATGGCAGCAGAGAACACCAGGATCTACATGATTGTGAATACAAAAGAGATCCAGCCGGGGAGTGTGGACAAACATGTAAAATTTAAGGATAACCGGGGCAATAAAGAACCACAAGGGGATCCCGTCAATTTCACTTCGGAAGTAAGCGCAGGAAAGAAAGTCTTTTGGTTAGGGGAACCAAAAGATGAACAAAGGGACACTATAGAAATAACGGGTGTGAAACGTAAAGGTGATGGCCCGAGGCTTCTCCAGGATATCGGAAGTGATCCTTCCCATCGGGGTTCTTATACCGCGCAGGTAGTAGATGAATATATTGAGGGCCTGGAAAGTTATTCCCTTACCTTCAGGATCAAGGGACACAAAGTTGAATATGAGGTTGATCCAAAAATCAGAATGGTAAATGTTGAATGAAAAAAAAGTACCTCATATTACTTTGCTTTCTACTTCCACAGGTAATTAATGCTCAGGAAGTAGAAATCGATTCTCTAAAGGGGATCTATTATTCAACACCCGAAAGAAGGGAAGATCCCCGGCTTCTGATCGAAATAGCAGAAGAGGAGAAAAGTGCAGATAGTATTTTAAAATACGCCACTCTTGCTTTGAAGAATCTGGACGAAAACGCTCCGGATTCTTTAATTATAAAAGTGAATCGGGTCAACGGAGTAGGATGGCGCTATGCGGCCGATTTTGATAAATCCCTGGAGTTTCTATATAAAGCTGCCCGACTCGGAGAAAACACTAATCACCAAACAGAACTGGGAATAGCTTATGTAGAAATTGCCAATACCTATTCTGAAAGTGGAGATTTCGTGAATTCTCCAACGTACTATGAGAGAGGAATAGAATTATTAAGAAAAGATGGGGAATCTGTCATATTCGGTCTTGTCCTTTACAATTTTGGTGATGATCTCCTGGAAAAAGGACAGGCAAATCTTGCCTTAGAACCAATTACCGAGGCCAGAGAAATTTTCAGGAATCATAAGGAGGAAATCTATGAGGCCTACAGCCTTGGTAATCTAGGCCGTATCTATGCACTACAGGGAAAATCCTATGAAGCAGAAAAATATCTAAACCAGGCCATTGAAATTTTGGAGAAGGAGAAGGATTTCTATGGGATTGCAGATTTTTTAAAGGCAATGACGGAAATCTATCTCGAAAAAGGCCAGGATTACGCTGCTCTGGAATTTGCGGAAAAAGCCCTGGATGTAAGTCGGCAATACGGATTAAGAAAGGAGCAGGAGGAAATTCATTTTCAATTGTTTCAAATATATGAGGGTTTGGGGGATGCCTCCCGGGCTTTAGACCACTACAAAAGCTATATAGCTTACAGGGACAGTATAAAGGATGTGAAGACCATAGAGGAGATGGCAGATCTGCGTACCAATTTTGAACTGGATAGAAAACAGACTCAGGTGGATCTCCTTAACGAGAGACAGGCCAACCAGCGCAACATTATGATAGCCACGGGAGTTGCCTTATTTCTCATATTGTTACTGGCGCTTGGTCTGTACAGGCGGAATAAATACATAGGCCGAACCAAGAAGATCATTGAAAAGGAAAAGAACCGCTCCGACCGTTTGCTGTTGAACATCCTGCCGCAGGAAACAGCCATGGAACTTAAAGAAAAAGGCAAGGTAAAAGCAAAGCGTTTTGACGCAGTGACTGTTCTGTTCACCGATTTCAAAAATTTCACCCATTACGCCGAAAACCTTCCGCCGGAAAAGCTTGTAAAGAGTGTGGATTTTTACTTCTCAAAATTTGATGAAATTGTAGACCGGCATGGGCTCGAGAAGATAAAAACTGTAGGAGATGCCTATATGTGTGCCGGGGGAGTACCTTTTCCGGTAGAAGATCACGCCCGGCGGGTAGTAGCAGCAGCCTGCGAAATGATAAGCTTTGTAAAAGATGCCCAAAAGATCGAGTCCAACAAGGAAACCCGGTTTGAAATAAGGATCGGGATCAACTCGGGACCTGTGGTGGCAGGAGTTGTAGGTAGTAAAAAATGGGCCTATGACATATGGGGAGATGCAGTAAACATTGCAGCACGTATGGAGACCTGTTCCGAGATCGGGAAAATTAATATTTCAGAAAATACCTATAGGCTGATTAAAGATGAATTCGATTGCGATCACCGGGGGGAGATCAGTGTGAAAAATAAAGGCATGATGAAGATGTACTTTGTGAAAGGTCCAAAGCAGGCAGAGCAAAGCTGCGTAGCCTGATGGCTGACTTTCAAAAATGACATTTTTGGAGTACAACTTTGGGTAAACTATAAAAGAGGTATATCTCTACCTAATGAAGAAAATCTTCACCTCAAGTATAGCTATAAGGCATGGAACACAACGAATTACAGCCGGGAATATAAGGTAGGAGATCTTTGATAATGGCCATGGCCAGGCCTATCTTCATACCAAATCTCCTTGAAAGGGGCTATTGTTTTTTGCCCTATGTGCAGCATTGCTAAGGCAACAAGATGTTTCAGTGGGTCAAAGGTGCCATTTTTAAGAAGATTTATTTTTTTTATATATTTAATATTCAGGCAGCTATTGTCTGCTTTGCTCCCAAACATGGGGGTAAAAATTCCCCCTACTTTATTCTTTGGTCAGGAAAATATTAATCAACCTAAATATTATGAGAAAAGAGAGCGAGGGAAGAATTTCCAGAAAAACATTTTTACAACAGGTAGGCCTGGGATTGGGAGCTTTAGGAACAGGAATCTTTTTTCCTGCGAGTCTTTCGGCTACAGAATTCCTTTCCGGCAAAACAAATTCAAAAAAGAAGCTGGTTGTGGTCGGCGCCGGTCTTGCAGGCCTTGCTGCTGCCTGGCAACTGCGCAAGGACGGTCATGAGGTAACGGTTCTTGAGGCTCGAAACAGGCCAGGAGGCAGGGTCTCTACTATAAGTAAGCCTTTTGCTGAAGGTCTGTATGCTGAAGAGGGCGCTGCAGCTTACTCTGAAAGTTATACTGAAGCAGTAAAGCTCATCAGGGAATTTGAGCTTGAAACAATTCCTTATGCCTGGCCAGAAGAAGAAATCATATACCACCTCAACGGAAAACGTATCACTGCCAAAGCAGGCGAACAGGTGGATTGGCCTTACGAGCTCGATCCTGAAGAACAGGGGAAAGATCCCATGGCACTGGTTCAAAAATATATCATAGATACCCTACCGAAAGAGGCCGGAGATCCCGGACTATGGGATAAATCGCCGGTGGTAAATTTTGATAAAATGTCTCTTGCCGATTATCTGAAAAAGCAGGGTGCGAGTGACGGAGCTATAAAGCTCCTGCAAAATACTCAATGGTTTGCTGCCGTACCTCACAAAACCTCCGGACTGTCTATGGCAATGTCAGATTTTGGGCTTTTCATGAGTGGTATGCCTTTCCTTCTAAAAGGTGGGAATGATCTCCTGCCAAAGAAAATGGCTGCACGAATGAAGGATGATATTCAGTATGGAGTGGAGGTAGAGAGTATAAAGGACTCAGGTGACGGGATAGAGGTCATTGCTAATAGAAATGGAGAGAGAACCAGTTTTAGCGGAGATGAAGTTATAGTCACCCTGCCACTAAAGGTACTCCAAAATGTCACTTTTGACCCTCCTCTTTCAGCAGCTAAAACAGAGGCTATAGACAAAATGCCAAAGATCGATCTAACCCGCGTCTACCTTGAGGTCGATAAGCCTTTTTGGAGGAATGAAGGACTATCGGGAATGGCGTTTACAGATCTTCCTGTGATGCAGGTTAACCCCTATCACAATATGCATAATATGCAGGAAGGACCTGCTATTCTTGAGAGCTATGTTGCCGGTGACCGTGCAAAACAACTAAAAGGCCTTTCAGATAAGGAGGCAATTGAAAGGCAACTGAACGAAATGGAGAAAGTGCATCCCGGTGTAAAAGATCATTTCACCGGTGGATATTTCAAGGCCTGGGGAGAAGATCCCTATGCGCTCGGTGGCCCCAGCTGGCCGGCACCCGGGGATGTAACTGCTCATTTAAAAGACCTACAGGCAGCACAGGGGAATATTCATTTTGCAGGGGAGCATACCAGTGTCTTAAGAAGTACCATGGAAGGAGCCTTGAGATCGGGCTATCGTGCAGCTAGAGAGATTAGCAGCTAAGCTAGTCGGTAAAAAGTTTCCCGATGGAGTAGGTACGGGCGCTGCCGGCAACTTCAACCCGCTGGTCTTTATTACGGCAGAACAACCGGCCACCTCGTTCTGACAGTTGCATTGCCGTTAATTCATTCTTTCCGAGTTTCTCACTCCAGTAAGGCGTAAGGGAACAATGGGCAGAACCGGTCACGGGATCTTCAAAAACAGAAGCCCCGGGAGTAAAAAAACGGGAAACAAAATGGCATGCTGTCCCTTTAGCGGTAACTACAACTCCGCCCGTTCCCAGGTCGAGTTGATCGAATTGGCTTCGGTCAATTTGTATATCTCTTACTTCCTGTTCGCTGTTATACACCAGGACAAAATCCCTGGCTTTCAAGATTTCCTGGGGTTGAATATTCAGCGAATTTTTTAGGAGGTCCGGGAGAGGCGTAGTAACAGGATTTCGGGATGGCAGGTCAAGCACATATTTGCCGTTGTCGACTGTCACTTTCAACTCACCGCTAAGGGTGTCAAAAATGATGGTATTACGCGAATATTTCCTGATCTCCTTTAAGGCATGAGCAGCTGCAAGAGTGGCGTGTCCGCAGAGGTCCATTTCCATTTCGGGCGTGAACCATCTTAGGTGAAACTTGTAGCCCATATCTACAAAAAAGGCCGTTTCGGCAACAGCATTCTCTTTTGCTATTTTCAGGAGAAGCTCATCGGGCAGCCATTCAGAAAGCGGGACCACACAAGCGGGATTACCACTAAATAAGCGGTCTGTAAAAGCGTTGATCTGGTATAGGTGTAATTGCATTGCATAAAAGTAAAAATTCAGGATCACTAATGGCCACACCTTAACTTTTAATTGAGCTCCTGCATAATTTCTGAAAATATCCTGTATGATTCCAACCTGTCCCTGTGATGGTAAATATGTGAAGCGACCATGACTTCACTGACTCCTGTTTGTTTCAGAAATTCGGCAGTTTGTTCCTTTACCTTTTCCTTACTGCCAACAAAGGCGTATTTCAACATTCTCTGAAAAGCAGGATTTGCAGCCAACTCTCTTAGTTCAGCATTCATTGGAACAGGCGGTTGCATATAATCAATATTCCCGGTCATTACTCCCAACATCAACCTGAGAAGACTGGTGGAGATGTCATTTGCCTCTTCATCAGTTTCGGCCGCAATAACATTGATGCAGCCGATGGTATATGGCTTCTCAAGATATTTAGAAGGCTGAAATTTGTTGTAGTAGATATTCAAGGCTTCAAAAAGCTGGGCAGGTGCAAAATGGCTGGCAAAAGCATAGGGTAAACCTTTTTCTGCAGCAACATGTGCACTGTCTGTACTTGAACCCAGAATATATAAAGGAACATCAACCCCTTCAGCTACTGTGGCCCGTACCTTAGCGTTTTTATTTTCTACCGAGAAATATTGCTGGATCTCCGAGATCTCTTCCGGAAACTTATAAACTGCCTGCATACGGTCACTTCGAATAGCATGCGCAGTGATCTGGTCTGTTCCCGGAGCCCTTCCCAGTCCAAGATCGATCCTGTCGGGATAAAGGGAACCCAGGGTGCCGAATTGTTCAGCTACTATAAGAGGTGAGTGGTTTGGAAGCATGATGCCACCACTACCCACTCTAATCTTTTTCGTGCCGCCTGCGATGTGACCAATTAGTACTGAGGTAGCCGAACTGGCAATACTTTTCATGTTGTGATGCTCTGCCAGCCAGAATCTATGGTAGCCCATATCTTCTGCCTTCTGAGCCAGATCCAGGCTATTCTTAAAGGTTTCCTGTACAGAGGAATTCACGCCAACACTGGCGAGTTCAAGAATGGAATATGGTATGAGAGATTTCTTTTGAGACATAACAATTTATTTTTTTTCAAATTTCGGGAATTTGAAAAGGAAGACCGGCAGGATTTGGTTTTAAAATGACCTTTTTGAGAGGCTAGTTAAAAAATGATATTCAGAGGAAAATTTTTATCCGTCCCTTTAATTAAAAACTCAATAGCTCTCCTTCCTAAGTACTTCCAGCGGCGGACTTTTTATTACACTAATACTATTAGTGAGACCAATAATCATAACCAGCAAAGTGATTGCAGGGAACAGGACCAGGAATGGGAAATACGAGGGAATAAAGGCGGTGTCAAACAATAGCCAGGCCAGCAGTTGTCCACTTACGAGGGAAAGAAAAATTCCCGACAGGGTACCCAATGCTCCAAGGTAGAAGTATTCCAGGGCCAGGATCTTCAGGATCTGTTTACTGCGGGCGCCGAGGGTTCGCAATAGAACACTTTCTCGAATCCTCTGAAATTTACTGGTCCTCACCGCTCCCAGGAGCACAATTATTCCTGTCAAAATGCTGAAAAAGGCCATAAAGTTGATGAGCCATGCGATCTTATTCAGCAGGTCCTCTATTACCTTAAGGATTTGCCGCAGATCAATAATTGATATATTCGGATACAATTGAACGAGATCCTGTTGAAGGGAAGCCGAGGCGTTTTCATTTGCCACCTTGGTAGTGATGACGCGAAACTGTGGTGCATTTTCTAATATTCCTTTTGGGAAGACTATAGAGAAGTTGGGTTGCATCCTGCTCCAGTCTACAGTTCTCACGCTGCGAACTACGGTGTTCATGATCACCCCCTGCACATTAAAGGCTACTTTATCGCCAAGCTCCACTTTTGCGTCTTCAGCGAAATTGTCACTAACAGAGATTGGGATGAGGTTAGGATCTGTCACTTCGGGTATCCACTCTCCGGCAAGAAGTTCTTCAGAATTAATAAGGGAATCTCTGTAAGTTACCCGGAATTCATGATTTAAGACCCATCTGTTGATGTTGGAGGTAGAATCTTCCCTTATCTGGTTAACTGTTCTTCCTTCTATTGTGTGCACGCGCATTGTTACTATAGGGATATCATCCAGAACAGGATTCCCGCTTTTCCTTATCGTTTGTTCCACATCTTTCTCCTGTCCCGCCTGCACGTCGAGCAGGATCATATTAGGGCTATTGGTTTGCGCATCAATAGAGGCCTGTGCCAGGAGAATATCTTTTGTGAAGTACAGGGTGCTGATGAGGAATGCACCTACCCCAATAGCAAGAACAAGCGTAAGAGTTTGGTTTTGCGGCCTGTAAAGATTCTGTAAGCTTTGCCTTGCCGGAAAGCCCCAGTTCGAAGGAAAGTTATCGCGGATGGCTTTCATAAACAGCCGCGCTATTCCGGCAAGTATGGAAAACGTTACAATGATCCCTACCACAAAAGCCAGGGAATATCTCCAGTCCTGCAACAGCCAGTAGGAAAATAGGAGAATAAAAAGAAAGATGGCACCAAAAACTGCCAGCTCTGCTTTACCTTTTTTCTTATTTGTTCTGCTTTGAACTCTTAAGGCCTGTAAAGGGGAAATATAGAGAGTGCCAATTAAAGGGATCAACGCGAACAGCACCGCCATAAAGATTCCCAGAAGTAGGCCGATAAGAACTATTTGGAGCGAGAAATTCATCTCTACATCCAGAGGTAAAAGGTCTCTAAGCAGGATGGGGAAAAGCTGCTGTAAAAACAATCCGGTAATAGTTCCTAAAATGCCTCCAAGCATGCCCATTCCTGCAATTTGAAGGAGGTAGATATAAAAGGTCTGTCTTTTTGTTGCTCCAAGGCACTTCAACACTGCCACTGCTTTTAACTTGCCCTTGATATAAATATTGATCGCGCTGGCGATCCCTACACACCCGAGAAGCAGCGCAATAAAAGCGACCAGGTTCAGGAACTTTCCGAAATTTTCATAGCGTCGACCAAGCCTTTCACTGGTCGAGGTGTGGGTGTCAAGATCTGCCTCCATGGCATCGAGCCGTGGATCCAGCACTTCGTCCAGCTGTTCAAGGTCGACCTTGGGAGCTGCAGTAAAGTAGAAGTCATAAGAGATACGACTTCCGGTTTGCACCAGGCCGCTTTCTTTAATAAACCTGAAAGGAATTACCGCCGGGGGTGCCACCGAACTGAAAAATGCATTGCTCCCCGGGACCGAAATTAAGGCTCCTGCTATAGGAAGTACCACTTCTCCTATTTTTACTTTGTCCCCCGGCTCCAGACTCAACTGCTTCATGACAGTGGCATCAACAAGAGCTTGTCCTTGTTCCTGGTAAGTTCTTGCAGCATTGGGAGGATCTGTCTCCAGCTCTCCATATAAGGGAAAGTCGCCTTCGATTCCCCGAACCTGTACGAGTTTGGTGCCCTCCTTGCCGGGAAAAGCTGCCATAGAGACAAAACTGATCTCTTTGGCTTCGGCACCTCCAAGGGAATCCATTATTGACAGGAGTTCTTTTCCGGGAGCTTTGTCCATATCAATTTTATAATCGGCACCCATCATGGACTTTGACTGCAGGGAAATATTGTCTTTCAGTGTCTCTCCAAAGGATTGGATGGCCACAACGGCAGCAATTCCCAGGACTATGGAGGCCATGAAGAGCACAAGTTTTCGGCTGCTGGCTTTCCCGTCGCGCCAGGCCATTTTTACCAGCCATGAAAAAGAGGAGGTTGATCTAAACTTGCTCATGAGACTCCATTATTTTTCCGCCTTTAAGGCGCAAAATTCGCTGCGTCATATTTGCGAGATCAAGATCATGTGTAACTATCACCAGAGTAGTGCCCGCTTCCCTGTTAAGCTCAAACAGCAGTTCAATGACTTTTTCTCCCGTTTCGGCATCGAGATTACCGGTGGGTTCATCTGCAAAAAGAATAGCAGGGTTATTGGAAAAAGCCCTGGCTACGGCTACCCGTTGTTGTTCCCCTCCCGATAGCTGCGAAGGATAATGATCATACCTGTCACCCAGCCCAACTTTATCCAGTAACTCCCGACCTGTTTTCATGGCATTTTTGGCACCCTGAAGTTCGAGTGGAACGGCAACATTCTCCAGTGCCGTGAGGGTGGGAAGGAGTTGAAAGTCCTGAAATACAAATCCAATCTTCTGGTTGCGCAGCACTGCACGCTCATCTTCTGTGAGTTCGCTGAGATTAGTATTGCAGAGCTCTATGTTTCCCGCATCAGGTTGGTCAAGTCCGGCGCAAAGACCCAGCAGGGTGGTCTTTCCACTCCCTGAAGGACCTACAATGGCAAAGGTCTCCTTTTCTTCAATATCAAAACTTATGTCGTGTAGTACGGTGAGCTGCCTGGAGCCGCTGGAATAGCTCTTCTCCAGGTTGCGCACGTTCAATATTTTTGTCATCTTTAAAATCGCTTTCAGAAAAAGCAAAATAAGAAATGATTTCCACTTCAAGCCTGTAGCTATGAGAAACCTGTTGTATTTGCCATTTTTGACCACCCTCTTTTTCTTTGCCTCCTGCGGGGAAACTTCCAAAGAGGAAAAGCATACTGAAACAGAAACCGCTACTGAAGTGGAAAATGAAGCTGAAGGAGCTGAAGCTACCGGGGATAGCGGGAAGATCCTCTTTTTTGGAGACAGCCTTACTGCAGCCATGGGATTGGATCCGGCTGAAGGTTATCCTGCCGAAATCCAGGAAATCATCGATTCCCTGGGGCTCAATTACGAAGTGATCAATGCCGGACTTAGCGGGGAGACTACCGCAGCCGGTAAGAATCGCATCGAATGGGTGCTCAATCAGGATGTTGATGTGTTTGTGTTAGAACTTGGTGCTAATGATGGCCTACGGGGAATTCCGGTAGAGGAGACCAGGAGAAATCTCCAGGCGATCATCAAAACAGTACGGGAGAAAAATCCCGATGTGGAGATTATCCTTGCCGGCATGCAGATCCCGCCAAACATGGGGCCGGAATATACTTCAGATTTCAAAGAAGTCTTTCCTGAGCTTGCCCGCGAAAATGAGGTTCACCTGATTCCCTTTCTCCTGGAAGGCGTAGCCGGAAACCCTGAATTAAATCAACAGGATGGCATTCACCCTACAGCCGAGGGTTACGACATAGTTGCACAAAATGTTTGGGAGGTTTTGAAACCCGTGCTCACCGAAGCCAAATAGGTTCCAAAAAAGGCATTTTTGGATCCCGTCTTTCCCGGCTTTTATCAAGGCAGACCCGGTACGGGTGTCAAAATGAATTTTTCACGATGTCCTTTCGGACTGTTTTCCCTTTTCGATCTTTTCTTCTGCCCATTCTTCCTCTTCTTCTTCAGGTTCTTCAGTTTCCCCGTTCTGATCTTTTTGAAGAGGCTGATAAACCAGCTTAATGAAGATTGGAAAGTGGTCTGAACCTATATCTTCCAGTCTCTTCAACTTCAGCAGTAAAAAATCGGAACTGTGGAAGACGTGGTCCAGGGGCCATCGAAAAACAGGATATTGGGCATGAAAGGTATTGTAGAATCCGCGGCCAATTCGAGGGTCAAGTAAACCACTTAGGCGCAGGAATAGCTTTGTAGTTCGGGACCATGCCACATCGTTGAGGTCGCCAAATACCAGAGTGGAATCCTTTCCATCAATTTCCTTACCTACCAGCAGTAACTCGGCATCACGATTGGTAGAGGTGTCGTCTTCAGAAGGGCTGGGCGGTTTGGGGTGCAGGCAATGAATGTTGATCTTTTCCCCGGTTCGGAGCTTTACCTTACCATGAACTGAAGGGATCTCTTCGGTGATCAAATATTGGATATCGATATCTTCCAGCTCCAGCTTGGAATAAAGGTGCATTCCATAGAGGTTATCCTGTGGGATCTTTACCGTATAAGGATACTCTTCTTCAATTGGTTCAAGTTCCCTCTCCCATTTCTTATCACTTTCCAAAGTAAGGACGAGATCGGGGTTTTCCCTGATGATAAGTTTGATCAATTTGTCATACTTATCATTGGTGGTTAAGACATTGCTTACCAGAACAGAAATTTGCCTTTCTACATCTTCCCCTACATATTCTTTAACCTGTTTGGAGGCAATGTAGGTGTAGGGATAGATCTTTATAGCCTGGTAGATGAAACTCAATGCAAGCAGGCCTACCATTATATATTCCCAGATGGCACTAAAATCAAAAGCAGTGACGCAGTAGATGAGCACTGCTATTATAAGCGTGCTTATTTGTAATCGCGGAAAATCAAAGTCTCTTATCCACCAGTTGTCGAGCTTACTTATGGATGCTACTGTAGGAAAAAGGATAATGATCCCCAGTATGTAGGCAGCTAATTCCGGAATATTCATATTATGGTTAGATAGGCAAATCAAATATACAGCTTTGGTTTTAACTGTTAAACACCCTTGAGTATTTCTTTCAAAAAGGGAACTTTTCAGCCCGTCTTTTCGAACAGAAAGGAAGATCCGGAACTGGAGATTATCAAAAAAAGATGGAGTTTTTTCGTCAAATTGTGGAAAACCGTAAAAACTGCTGCGTAGATTGTTTTAATTTTGAAGGTATAATAATGAAGTCGTGAGATTACCTAAACAAGTAGGAATGTTTCGAAAAGTCTTGGTGGCCGAAGATATGGACAGCATAAACCTTGCAGTTTCAGGGTTGCTAAAAGATCTGGAAATTGAGAAGGTGGAGCATGCACAGTATTGTGATGAAGCCTGGTTACTCACTAAAAAAGCTCTTTTGGAAGGTGAACCTTTCGATCTTCTTATTTGTGATCTTTCATTTAAAAATGATCATCGCACGCAAAAAATAAATTCCGGAAAGGAACTTATCTCCATCCTTAAAAAGGAGGATCCGGAACTAAAGATCCTGGTCAACTCCATTGAAGATCATCCGCAAACTGTGCGAGACCTTTGGGAGTCGGGGAATATTAATGGTTACATCTGTAAGGATCGTCATGGAATGCGTGATCTGCAGGAAGCTATTCTTGCAGTAAACAGGGGTGAAAAATATAATTCTGCCCGTATTGAGAATGTCTTGAAGAGCAACAATATGTTGATTCTAGGGGATTGGGAGATGGAAATGCTAAAGGCTGTCGCTACGGGTCATACCCAGGAGGATATACAGGAGGATTTTAAAAACCGGAACATTTCCCCCAGTAGTAAAAGCTCTATTGAAAAAAGATTAAAAGAATTGCGTGAGGAGTTTGGTGCCAATACCACCCCTCACCTTGTAGGGATCCTCAAGGATCTCAAGTTGATATAGACAAAGAAAGGCCGTTTCTTAAGTCGCACTTCCGAGAATGTAGGGTAATCGGAATGTACGTAGGAGAGGCGGCCTCTTTATTTCCGGATGTTTTTGCAGTGAGTATCCAAAAAAGGCATTTGAACCTTCTGTTTTTTGCAGCGGTTCCCAATTTATGGTGCTGCTGTTTTTAAAACTCTGCTCTTATCAGGTTTGTTCCAAAAGCTTACTCTCAATGAGCCATTCACATCATTCCATCCCGTAGGGGCCTATTCATGACTTAGTTTTGGTGATATATTAATCCTAAAACTTAGAACTATGAAAACGCTCATCTTTTATTTCGTACTACTTGTATTCGGAACAGGTCATGCACAGCAATTTACCGAACTTAAGGAAGCCAGGGTGGGATTTGCACCTCTTTCTAAAGATGTAAAGCAATCGGGCAACAGCTTCTCTTACAATGTAAAGGAGTCCTATTCGGGGGAATTTGAAAAAGATCCTCTGGCTTTTATGGACGCCTATTTCGATATAGAAAACTTCATCAATGCTGTAGGCCATGAAGATTATGATTTCTATGAAGTAAGCTTCGTAAGCAGAAAAGGCATTTTAAAAGCCGAATACACTGCCGAAGGTGATCTTTTAAGAAGCAGCTCCAGATTCAAAAATATTGTTTTACCAGAGCAACTAAGAAGTCAGCTCTACCGTGATCATAAAGGCTGGGCCATGACTAAGAATGTCCACGTAACCAAAGGAAATGAGGGTATCCTGAGTAAGAGCTATTACAAGATCAAGCTCGAGAACGGGAAAGACCGAAAGAGAATTACCCTGGAGGCTCCTCTGGGAGGAACAGAAGTGGCGAGCAATTAATCTTAAATGGATTCGACCCCTATACCATCAGGCGACCTTACCGTTTGATGGTTTTTACTTGGCAGGAATAGCTGGAACATTAAAAATCTTTAAATTGGAGGAACAAATCACAACTGGTATGAAGGCACTTGTCATCGATGACGAGGAACTGGCGCGCCGGCGGGTTTTAAACCTTCTGGAAGATGTTTCAGAAATAGAAGTGATAGGGGAGTGCTCCAATGGACAAACCGCTATCAAAAGGATCAATACTGAAAAACCTGATATCATTTTTCTGGATATCAACATGAAAGACATGAATGGGTTTGAGGTCCTGCAAAAGATCGAGACCAGGCCCAAACCTGTGGTTGTATTTGTTACTGCCTATGATTCCTACGCCACTCGTGCTTTTGACGTTGAAGCTTTTGATTTTCTACTGAAGCCTTTTAAGGACCAGCGGTTCTTCAAAACTGTGGAGCGGGTATTGAATACCAGTAAAACGGAAGCCGATGATCTTTTTGAACAAAGGATAAAAGAATTGTTCAGGATATTTTCCAGGGAGGCCCAACAGGGGAAGCTGAGTAAAATTCCGGTGAAACAGGGGAATAAAACCGTGCTTGTAGATCCGCCGGATATTCTTTACATCATCGCTTCAGGTTATTATGCCGAGATTTATACCGGTGAAGGCAAGTACGTTTTAAGAGAATCTTTGAACAACCTTGAGGAGCAGTTGGAGGGTGGAAATTTCTTCAGAATACACCGCTCTACGATTGTCAACCTCGACCATGTGAAGGAGATAGTACATTCAGACTACTCTGAAGTTGATGCAAGAATGAAGGACAATAAATTGCTTCATGTAAGTAAATCGAACAAGAAAGAATTTTTGGAAAAACTGGGGATCTGAGCATGAAACTGAAGAAATACATTGACCTTAAGCTGATCATTTTACTTGCCGGTTTCTACGGGCTTTTCAATATTGTATTTATTACAAAGACAGCTTACCTAAGGACGGTTTTCCATGATAGAAAGTATGAACCCTGGTATGATTTCCTGGTAAACAATGTATTGATCGACTGGTTGATCGTGGTGTTTTATATGACCATCATTGCCATTAGTACAAAACGTTTTCTCAATAAGAATTACTCCTGGGTAAAGATCATTAGTATTCATGTGGTCTTTTCTCTGCTCATTGGATTTATTATAAGACTCATTTTTGATATCTACAGCATCCTTACAGGAATAATGACTTTAGAGGAGTATGAGGTAAAAGAAAGCTTTACCAGGTTCATGATCGTGGTAGACCTCAATTTTCTCATTTACTTTGCTATGACCTTTATCATCTACACCTACTATTATGTGAGACAGGTAAAGGAAGCCGAGCAACACCGGGCACAGCTGGAAACTCAGCTGGTCAATACCAGAATGAAGATGCTGTCTTCACAGTTACAACCACATTTCTTGTTTAACACCCTAAACAGTATTGCAGTACTGGCCGATCTCGATAAAGAAAAGGCAAAAGACACCATTGCAGATCTCAGCGACTTCTTGAGAGAGATCCTCTATAGTGGAGATGAGACTGTGATCCCCTTAGAAAGAGAGCTGCGAACGCTCGAATACTACCTGAATATTCTCAATGTAAGATTTTCCGATCACTTAAAGATCACCCGCGAGATCGATGAAAACTTGTTGTCTAAAGAGGTTCCTGCTCTGTTGCTACAGCCAATTCTTGAAAACTCTATAAAACATGGCTATTCCTATGAACATGTAGATCTGGAAATCATTATCAGGATCTACTTAGACAAAGATGATTTGGTCATCGAGGTTATTAATGACGGAGCAGGTCTTAAGGAAGAACAAGAGAAGCTGATGAAAAAAGGAAAAGGATTGGCAAATATTAATGCCCGACTAGCAAATCTTTATGGAAATAAATACAGCTTTACGGTTCGCAATAAAAGGCAGGGAACAGGAGTAGAAACAGTAGTAAGGATCCCGACCACTCCGCATTCCCTAACCTTATAATTTTTAACTTACCATCCAGATCAAAAATGAAAGCAGGCCGGTTAACAAGAAAATGATCATGCTAAGGAAGGGCTTATAAAAAGCAACTTTATCTATTTTTTTACTGGTGTATACCTGATGCTGCCCGGGAAGTTCCTGCTGATCTAAAAATGAACGAACACCTACTTCTTTCGCCTTTCTTCCTTTTTCTGTAAGCTCCAGCTTTTCCATGTTGATGAAAATGAATTCATGCCTAAACAGCTCGTTAAGGTTAAAGGTGTTTTCGGAGGAAAGAATAACAGTGGGATCACCTTGATCAATAAGATCGAGGAGCTTTTCAAATGTTGTTTCAGGTGCTTCAACCACTGCAGGGGAATTGTTCATGCTTTCGAATTCATCCTACAAAAGTAATTAGTCGGGTGATTAATTTTTATTTATATATTTAATGATATATATTAAAAATTTTTATGGATGTAACCTTTCATCAACTGCAGGTATTCTTAAAAGTTTGTGAGACTTTGAGTATTACAAAGGCCGCCGAAGAACTGCACCTAAGTCAGCCCGCTGTATCCATACAGATCCGGAATTTACAGGAGCAGTTTGAGATCCCTTTGTTGGAGGTGATAGGAAGAAGGTTGTTTATCACCGATTTTGGAAAGGAAATAGCAGAGGTTTCCCGGAGGATCCTGGGGGAAGCGGAGTCTATGAAATCAAGGGCGGCGGCATACAAGGGACATCTTATTGGAAAATTAAACATCACGGTAGTTTCTACGGGAAAATACGTCATGCCACATTTCCTCACCGATTTTCTAAAGCGGCATCCGGATATTGAACTGCTGCTTGACGTTACGAACCGGGCGCGAGTGTTGGAAAGTCTTGAAAAAAATGAGGTAGATTTTGCCTTACTTTCCCTTTCTCCCGAAAATTTAAAAGTGGAGCACATCGACCTGATGGATAATGAACTCTACCTCATAGGTGCCAAAGATTCAGATTTTGAAGAGCCTCAGGATACGAGCTTTTTAGGTCGTGTACCACTCATCTTTAGAGAGCAGGGTTCGGGAACTCTAAAAACTATGGAAGGCTTTTGCAAAAAGAATAACCTTAAAGTAAACAAACGCCTGGAGCTGACCTCCAACGAGGCCGTTAAGCAGGCCGTAATAGCAGGTTTGGGATATTCAGTAATGCCTGTGATAGGAATAAGACAGGAATTGAGGAGCGGAGATCTCAAGGTCATACCTATTGAAGGTCTTCCCATAAAATCTACCTGGAAGCTGGTTTGGCTCAAATCCAAGAAATTATCCCCTGTTGCCGAGGCTTACCGTTCTTTTATTCAACAAGAAAAAAGCAGGATCATTTCTACTCATTTTGCAAATATCCTGTAGAGCGGGAATAAATAGCCTCTTACAAAAGGTGTCAAAAAGGTAAACCGGTTGATCTTTTAAGGAGCTATTTTTGTAAATTTAATCAGCTGCAATTAAGATGGCAGATATTGAGTAATTGAATAAGGACAGACTATGAAAACAGGTAAGATTACGGTGGAAACGCTGGTATCGCTTCCAATAGAGAAGGTATGGCATCTATGGACGGCTCCGGAACATATCAAAAGGTGGAATTTTGCCACACCGGAATGGCATACTCCTGCTGCAGAAAATGACCTGCGGAAAGAAGGCTCCTTCAAATATAGGATGGAGGCAAAAGACGGCAGCGCCGGGTTTGATCTCTCCGGAAAGTATAAGGAGGTAGAGCCTCACCGACTTATTCGTTATATTCTTGGAGACGGCAGGGAAGTAGGCATTTACTTTAAGGCGGTAGACAATGCTACTTTTATTGAAGAAACATTTGATCCTGAAGAACAGAACAGCCGGGAAATGCAGCGGGATGGCTGGCAGGCTATACTTGAAAATTTCAGGAAGTATGCCGAACAACACGGCTAATAGAAAAGGCTGTGAAATCTTATTGTTGTGGCCAGTTAAGATGAAAGACAACATGCAGGTCAACAGCCTCATCAATGAGTTCCACAGTTTCGGGGCGGGCTTCAATCCTATCGCGAAGTTCGACCTTATACGAAAGCCTGTCCAGCAATAAGTTCTGGCTCATCCCGTCGTCATCGACATCGCCGAGACTAAAATCAAATCCATAAACAGGATTGATATAAAGATCCTCTTGTGTAAGATCCCAGCTAAGGCTGCTTTCGTTTTCATGAGTTTCTGAAATGAACCAGATAGCGGTACGCAGTTCATTTTTGACAAATCCTGTCTGGTGTACTTTTTCCAGAGCAAAAATTAGGTCAGCCAGTTGGTCTTTACCGGTTGCTTCGGAATCCCAGGCATTTCCCCGGTCATAAAATTTTATCAGTTCAATCCTGGTGATCTGGACGGTATTCCCGGGAATTACCTCAAAAGTGAGTTCCTTTTTAAGGACCTTGCCGTTAAGATCCTTAAATTCCAGGATCACAGGCTGAGTGCCGGGAAATGGAAATTGGAAGTAGAGCTGAATATCCTGTTCAAGTGTTCTTCCATCAAAGGCAGAATAAGCCCTGCTACTATTTTCTCTCACCCACTTAATCTCAGATAAAGGAGTATCGGTAGCAAAACTTACCACTGCCGTTTCATCTACATCAGGAGAAAGTGATGAAGGGGTAAGATCTACTTCAAATTTTACAGGAGTTTCTTTGTTTGGGGAATTGGATTCAGAACTGCAGGACGCTAACAGGATAGTCAGCAAAATGGCACTAAAAATTTTCTTCATTGTCTAATTCATGATGGAGCTAATATAGCTGTTTTAAGTTTCTGTTGTGCAAGTAAAAAGGAGGATAAAGTTTTTTTAAAACAATAGAGTTAAACATGGCAAAAAGAAAAAAGGCTGTTCCTAAGAACAGCCTTTAGCAGAACTTTACCGGGTGGCATTACAAATCTTATTATTCAAGTTCAATTGGCAAAAGTACCGTGTCGATTACATGTATTATCCCGTTGGAGGCCGAAATGTTTGCTGCTTCAATTTTGGCCTCATTGCCAATAGCCATTATATCTTGATCTTTGTTGATCCAGAAGGATTCTCCCAGCAAAGTTTCGATCTGCTTTAAGTTCTTTTTGGGAACAACGCTGTTAGCTGCTCTACGTCCTTCTACTACGTGGTAGAAAAGTACGTCAAGTACTAGAGTGGCAGAGAGATTAGAAATATCGTTGTCTGAAATATCTAAGGTATCATAGAGATGATAGAAAGCATCATTTGTAGGAGCAAAGACAGTATATTGATCGCTTCCATTTGAGAACATGTCAATCAATTGGGTATCCAATTCTTTATCTACGTATAAAAGGGCCTCTACAAGTTCACTAAACTCTGGTTCGGCTACAGCTAATTCACCAATTGACATATCACCCGGTGCGGGAGCTGCTTTATCAGATTTGGTTGCTGCCTGGATTTCTAGGCCGGCATTAAGTTCAGTTTCATTCATTTCTTCCTTTGAACAGGAGAAGAAAACCAAAGAGAGTGCTGCCATAAATAACATGTTTACTGACAATTTTTTCAATGAGGTAAGAAAAACATTTTTCATAATTAAAAGAGTTAAAGGTTATAATGGTCTAAAGATAAATAAGTTATCCTTATTGTTTAAGTAATTAACAAAAAATTAGAACAGAATGATCTTTTAAAGTGAATTTAAATTAACTCTGTTTCATAAACGTATGTAATTTCATAACAAAGGATAGGCAAAGGGAACAGGTTGAAACCTGTTCAAATAAAATACCTCCCCGACGGGAGATTCTAAACATCAAAAGAAGTATAGGAGAATAACAAGACTATGAAACCGAGGGTGAATTTTTCGAGGGGCTAAACCCAGTGAAGAAACCTTAAAGGATCCTACTGGCTCAATATGAGATAGTACAGAATAATTCCTGCCATACCCAATAGGCCAAAGAGGAGCTGTGCCTTCAATAACCGGGAGTCCCGGTTAATGTAGTTTCTATAATTATTCAAATACCTCTTGCCAACTCTTTTATATATTTCCATAGCCTTTTCATTTTTACTTTAAAGGGGGCAGCTTATTTAAAAGACGTTATGAAAAAAGGTTTGTTTCTGCTCAATAGGTGGTTTAACAACAATTTACAGTAAATGTAGTAGATCTCTTACTGAATAAACCAAAGTAGAAATGCAGCCAGACCGAGAAGCAGGATTGCCAGAAACACAAATTGTCCTCTTAAAAAAAGCCAGTCCCAGTTAATATGCGAAACATAAGCCTGATAAAAATCTCTTCTTTTAACTTGCTTTTCTGATGTTCTCATAACGTTCGGTATTGGTTCTACAGGAAGAAGGGCAATTTTAATTCCACAATTTCCGGACAACCTTTGCCGATACTATAAAATTGTTCTTAAAAATTAAGAAATATCAAAATTTCAAAGTTTTTGGCAGCCTGTAATTCCTACAGTTTGTGTGGGTTGTAAGGATTTTCAACTACTCGGCTGGAGCTCAAAATTCACTTTGCATTTAAGCTGTTTTCTTCTGCCGTTCATCGAACCAGAGGATTGGAATTGATGAAAATTTCTACAGAATATGTAGAATTTAAGAGAGCTATCTCCGCAAAAATCCAGGTAGGGACAAAAAAACCTCTCGCCGGGAGAGGTTTTTGTTTTTCTATTTTCTTTTGAGAATATCGGGAACTTTGTCCAGGTACATTCTCTGGTAATCTGGTTGGAACATATCGCCATCTCCAACGATCTTCAAGTTGCTCTCTTTAGCCTTCTGCTGTGCAGATGTTGTTGCACTTATGGTAATTCCCTGCATATGATTTAAAGCAGCCTTTAGGAAAGGCTCTTCGGGATCACCCAATGTCCCCAGATTATTGATGTTTTCTGAGATCTCCACATCTGGAAACAGTCCGTTCACGTAATCTGACTTTCCATCAACGTTAGCCGATTTCAATACGAGTGGCTGTAAGGCATAGGTGTGATTCTTGTTAACTCCCGACTTTGTAAAGTCTTCACTGTCATACAAAGTAACCGAAGCCTGGAATTTACCGGTGGTGGGCTCCCCAATCTGCACTACATCTATATAAGGTTCCAGTCCATTTATGATAAGTTCACTGGCCGAGGCTGTACTTTCTGTGGTCAGGACATACACCTTCGAAAGGTTTAGGCTGTTGATGGTTTGTCCGTTTCTTATCTTATTGTTGAAAAGTTGTGTAAGTCTTTCGGGTTCATTGGCTTCAAAATATGCCTGGTACTCGTCATTCCACTGCTCCCTCATAAAAACCTGTCCGTTGAACTGGCCGGTGATCATGCTGGCAAGGTCAATCGCGGTCTCCACATTTCCACCTCCATTATACCTAAGGTCCAATACCAGTTCGCTCACACCCTGGCTCTTTAATTCTGCAAAGGCAAGATTAAGTTCATCATCGAAATTAGCAATGAAACTGTTGTACATTAAGTAACCTACCTTTTTTCCGTTCAGGTCAAGAGTCTTTACCACATGAACAGGATTCTCGGTATAAGTTGACTGGCTAAGGCTTGCAGTTTCATCTGTAAGAACCAGAGTTCCATCCTCAACTTTTCCAATATTAATGGTAAAGGTATTATTGTTCAGAAGGGATTCGAGATTATTAAGAGTCATTTTTTGTCCGTTGATCTCCGTAAAAACGGTTCCACGGGTAAGGCCGGCTTCAGCAGCCGAAGTATTAGGGATCACATATTTTAGAAATCCGAAAAGATAGTCGGTACCACTAATGCGGCCGAGACCGAATTCCATTCCGGCGGTACTGCTGCTTATTCCGTTAAAACGATCTTCCAGAGCCTCATAGTCATCGGTCATAAAACTGAAGCGGTCGCTACTGGATTTAAGGCTTTCAAAAAGATTTTCAGGAGAAGTAAATCCCGCAAGAAAATCATATCTCTCATCGTCTGTATCAAAATAATCATTGGCAAGAACCGAAACATCTGCTTTATAGAGGTAGATCTCGTTCATACCTGAATAAATAAAGTCCTCTACCTCAAGTGCTGTGTTGTCAACAGGTGCTTCAGGATTTTTGGAGGTAAGGTTTTGCTCCAGGACCTCATCATCTTTTGAACAGGAAGTAAATATCAGGGCAAAAAAGGCAAATAGCAGGGGGAAATTCTTCATCTTCATATACGAGGGTTTTTTGTGGTTAAAGTAGAGCCGGGGGGAAGCTTTACGGATAGTTACTATTCAGCAATCATGCCAATTTAGTTAAAGCCCTTTATGCGAGGTGATTAACGTGCTTGTAGTCAGTGGGATATAGCTGGTTTTCCAATGGTGGTAATTTCTGTTCCCTGGCTGCAGTATTAAAAGACAAGGCCGAAAATCCTTTAAAAAATGACATTTTGGAAAGGCCTTTTAGTTGAAGTTTTAATGGAGGTTATTCTTCTTTTCCTCTTCTTCTTTGGTCTTCTTCACCTGTTTCTTGAGCTTCACCACGGTATAGATCATAACGGCAATGATGACTAAGCTCATTACGATGCCAAAACCTAATGCAGTATTTGAAACAAGGTGGATCATGAACTTCAAAATAGGAAAAATTTTTAAGGCCTGGAAGTTATGTAAAGGTAAAGAAGTCCTGCCGCTATAGCCAGAGCAAAACTTAACAGGGTGCCAATAAGAACATATTCGGTTAACTTTCGGTCTTTGGCCCTGGAAAGGTCACTGAATCGAAGAATGGACTTTGCCGCTATAAGCCAGCCAATTGCAGGCCATTGCTGGAGCACGATGAACCCAAAGACGAGAAATCTTTCCAGGATTCCGATGTATTTGCCTGCCTGGGGGAGGGAATCAGCTTCTTTGTCCTCAGGCATTTCCCACTTGCTCATAAGCAATCGCATGAGAACAGCTGCAAATGGACCAAGAAGAATTAGAGCAACGCCCAGAGCAAGAATTGCAGGGGTATAAAGAGTTTCTGTATCTACTTGAAAGGGATAATAGCTGTAGATGACTCCTACGATCACAAGAAGATGGAAAACCTGGTCGAATATGAAGAGCTTTGCCTTTTTAAAATGATCTTCAAGATATAATTTGGTAAGATCAATGAGCAAATGTGTGATCAGAATTACAAGGATCCCTATCCAGTATTGTAATTGGAACCCAAGAAGTACGAGCAAGGCCAGGAAATGTATCCCTATATGTGCATAAAGCAGTGGGGAGCGGTACTTTTTTTGCCTTTTTTGAGTGACCCAACTATCGGGCTGGAACAGGAAATCTCCCATTAGGTGAGCAAATATTAATTTTAAGGCAAAAGCTGTCATAAGTTGCCTATTTCTTTACGGTAGTAAGTGTCCAGCTGCATGATCTCATCATATCCGCCTCTTTTGAGAGCTTCGCTCAGGCTACTTTGAGATTTTCCGAGCATTCCCGCCATTTCGGTCTGGCTTTTGTCCGGATGCTGTAAAAATGAGCTAACGGTTGCGGCTACAGTTGGACTCCAGCTGTTCATGGTGAGCAAGGCCAGGCTAAAAAGCAAATTGAGAACTTCATCTTTTGATCTGTTTCCTGTAGATATTCCCATTAGTTGTTTCCTGAGATCTTCAAAACATAATCCTGACCTAATAAATGCTGAGCCATTGGATTCGCTGATGCTTTTTCCCTTGAAATCCTGTTCTCCAATTCCTATGGCAATACGCACATCCAGATCTTTATGCTGTTTTATAGCTGCTTTGATTTGGTAGGCTGCCTCCAAGGCCAGTTCTGGCTCAAGGCGCAGCTGAAAACTGTCACCCCTATAGATCTCCCAGTCCCGGGATTCCTTTCCATAGAGGTAGAGGCCATCCTTTAGCAGGGACAACCATTCATTAACAGGGGCTTGTCGGGAATTTACTATATCTCCGGTTATTACTGCGATCATGTGCCTAATATCGGTTAATTTCCCGATATTACCAAATATCGGATCATAACCCGATAATCATGAATATCGGTTCAGAGATTCTTAGCTGGAAAACTTCCTTAAAAAAACCTATTTTTGAAGGTAATCAAATAAAGCAGCACTTATGTCTAAAACAACAATCAAAGTCAACAGCAATGGTTCCCTTTTAGTTTCGGGAGAATTTGAGATCGTCGATAAGAATGGCAACAATTATGATCTGGGTGGCAGGGAAAAGGTGAGTCTGTGCCGCTGTGGGAAATCGGCTAACAAACCTTTTTGTGACGGCTCTCATCGCGGACATTTTGAACATGAGGCTGAAGCTTTTGACCTTCCAAAAAAGCCTTGATCCGCTTAGGCTTTTTTACGCATGAAAAATTCCCGCTTTTCCTGTCGGAAATCAAGGATGGGGCTAAATTGCTTCCCAAGTTATTCCAGATCATTTTTCAATCCAAAAGGAGGTGTTTTGACGGGGCTTCTGAAATAATAGAAAAGCGTTATCCCTGATAATTCTATTCTTATTAAACAAAGGGAATAAAGGATTATTTCCTTACTCCTGAAATCTATTTTCCAATATTTTCTTCTGTTTTAAAAGTTGCCTGGTCAAGGAATGTGGTAATCTGTGGTTATACAAGAGCTTGTAGTAAAGCCGCACATTCATGCGTTCGAGTACCGAGGCTTCAGAAACTGAAAAGCGTTTACGAAAAAGAGCTTCTGCTTTAACTACTTGAGCTAAAGATTTTGCCGCTAATCTTTGGGGCAGTACCAGGGTTCTTTCCATCGTATTTAGGATCTTGCCTAGTTCTTTTTCTATTTTTTCCCGCTGCTCAATCTCATCCTGCAACTGGAATTGAACCTCTTGATCATTACTGCTAAAAAAGCTCCTTCGGGCTTCCCATAGTAATAGATTATTCATAACCTGCAGCCTTTGAAGGCGGGCAAGAAGTACGATTTTTTTCATCAGTAAAAGTGTTAATTAAAGATTAATAACAGGAGAGATTTTCCCGTCTAAATAAATATTATTAACAAAAAATTAACACCTTCCTGTCGGCTTTTATTACCCGTCGTCATAAGTCGGAAAATGCATCATAAAAAGCCTCACCTTTACCTAAATTAAGTCCATATTAACCTTATGAAGAAGAATTCAAACATTACCCTTCGGGAAGCCATTGGATCCAGGATACGGGAGTTGCGTAAAAAACATCAATACTCCCAAACTTTTGTTGCCAATGACCTTGCTATTACTCAGGCGGCTTATTCCCGAATTGAGAATTCCAGTAACGGCATTGTGGTGGATCATATTATAAGACTTAGCGGGCTATATGAAGTTACTACAGACTATATTTTAAAAGGTAATAATCAATTGGTAGAAATGAGCACAGGGAATGGATTTATGCCTTTCATATCTTTAAAAGCTCAGGCAGGATTTTTAGAGACTAATGATACAGTCGTAAATTATGATCAGGCAGACTGGTTTAGGATACCGGGCTTCAATCCGACCCTTGATCAAAAATTGTTTGAAGTGGAAGGAAACAGCATGGTTCCCACCATACTTCCCCGAGATATTCTAATATGCCAGGTACAGCCTAATTTCAAGAAACTGCTTAACGGAAGTCTGGTTGTTATCATAACAAGTAAGGAGGTAGTAGTAAAGAGGTTGGAAAAATTAGAGGGAGAGCGCATCTTTTTGAGCAGTGATAATCCATCAGATGCAGAACCAACTGTTGAGATCCCGCTTCAGGAAATAAAACAGGTAATGATCGTTTGTGGTAAGATCACGAGTGCTCTTGTCCCTCACCATCAAATCGTGTCAGAAGGAAAGATGAAGTCTCTGGAAGAATCGGTAAACCTTCTCAAAAAAGAGTTATTTTCCATTAATAAAAAGCTGCACTCCCGCCAGAACTAAGTTGCTGTTCCAGTTTTTCCGGTACATGTCTTTTTCTCCCTCACCAGCTGATCGTTTCCGGGAATTCTCCTGTTTACCGTTTAGAAATACCCTATAATGTTGATCATAAAGTTAAGCTTGTGGTAAAGTTTGCATTAGTTCCTCCTTACTAATTGGGAATTGAGTGCATCATACAGATTCAGTCCATTTAGCTATTCCTCCAAAGCTTTTAACTGAGCAATTAGAATACTGAAGGACCTAATAATTCCCTCCTCCTTTCTCTTAAGTGCTATTGAGTCTGCATTTTTCGTTCTGAGTAGTTCCCGGTATTCATTGATTTCCTTCTTCAGCCTGTTTGCCTGGAGATAGTGTAAGGAGGTTGTATTCTTATGAATGAGGTCAGATAATTTGTCAATATTCTTACCTTCAGCTGCCAGCGCAAATTCTTTCTTATACAATTCAACGGTCCTAACAGAATTGCTGATAAGCTTGTGAAATACTTTCTTATTTTTTCCGGCCAGGGCAAGGTATCTGGAAATATCAAAAGAAGGCGTAGGGATCTCATCTTTTACCCGTTCTATTGCAATATTAAATTCAGTTTCACCTTCCTTCCGAAAAGCCTGCTTTTCGATTTCTCCCCGCCCTGCTTTTAAGTGGTCAACAGCTTTATCTAAGAGCCTGGAGATGGACTTCAAGCCCAGCATCTCAAACAGCATCTTCGATTTGTGCTGCAGGTCATCCAGTTTCTGAAAGGAGCCGGTATCCAAGGCGCCCAGGAAATTCTGTTTATGCTCCTGTAGTTGCTTTTGGATAAGCAGCATGAGATCCTCATCTCTACGCTCTTCTTCTAAAGCAGAATTTTCTATTGTAGCCGCAGGTTTATCCTGAACAGGCAAAACTTCCTTCGCTTTTACGGGTAAATGGGAAAGGATCTTTTTCTTCAGGTCAAAAGGTTCAAAGGGCTTTGTCAAAAGTCCGTTGAACTTGGTTTCCCGGTCATCCTGAAGCACTTCCTGGCTCTTATCGGCAGTAAGAGCGAGGATAGGAGTCTGGTTATAACCGGCCAGCGTCCTTATGCGGTGCGTTGCTTCATATCCATCCATTACCGGCATCCTGATGTCCATAAGAATAAGATCATATTTGGTCTTCTTTGCCATCTGTACAGCTTCTTTACCGTTTCGGGCTTCGTCTGGCTGGAGCTGCCACCATTTTTTTAAGAATTGGGTGATGATCCTTCGGTTGATCTCAACATCTTCCACCAAAAGGACCTTCAGGTTTTCCAGGGCACCTCTGTTGTCATATTGGGGTAGCTCCATGGAAATGTTCTTCTTTTCCGCTTTTTTGACACCCAACCTAAAGTAAAAGGTAGAGCCTTTCCCGGGGGTGCTTTCAACATGAATCCCGCTGCCCATAAGATCTAGCAGGAGCCTGGTAATACTAAGGCCTAGACCGGTGCCACCAAACTGTCGAACAGTGGAGCTCTCTGCCTGGGCAAACTTCTCAAAGATGTGTTCCAGTTTATCTTTTGGAATCCCTATCCCTGTATCGGTCACTTTAAAATCAAGCCATACATTGTCTCCTTCTATTTTATAAGGAGTTACGGAAATATTCACCTTTCCGTTAGAAGTGAATTTGACGGCATTACTTATGAGGTTATGAAGTACCTGGGAAAGTTTTAGTTGATCTGTAGCGATACAATCGGGAGTTTCTTTAGCTATTTTCAGCTCCAGGGCAGTATCCTTTGCTTTGGCCATTGGCTCATGAGCCTGCTTTATTCCTTTTAGCAGGGCTTTTAAGTCAAAGTCTGTTGTTGAAACCTCTGCTTTTCCTGCTTCCAGCTTGCTGTAATCCAGGATGTCGTTGATGAGGGCCAACAAATTTCTGGCAGAGAACTTCAAGGAATCAAGATTCTCCTTTTGATCTTCCCGCGGCTTTTCTTCCAGCAGGAGGTTCGTGAGACCAATCACCGCATTCAAGGGGGTACGTATCTCATGACTCATGGTAGAGAGAAAATCCTCCTTTGCTTTTGAAGCTTCTTCAGCTTCTTCCTTTGCCTGTTTTAGGGCTTCTTCGGCCAGTTTGCGGTCGTTGATGTCAATGTTCATTCCAAACCACCTGCTAATATTTCCTTCTGTATCAAAGATTGGAGTAGCTTTAACATTGGTCCAGTGTGGTTTCCCCGAAGAGCTGAGCATTCTGTACTCCATGTCGAAGATCGTCTGCGTTTTTACCGCTTTTTGCCACTGAGTTATAACACGCACCCTGTCATCTGGATAAATGGCGTTTAACCAGCCGTTTCCTGTCCATTCCTCATAGGTTTGGCCGGTAAAGCTTCTCCAGGAAGGGCTATCTACTGCGATAGAACCGTCAGGTTGGGTTTCCCATACTGCCAGGGCTGATGCTTCCACAAGATTTCTAAAGCGTTGTTCACTTTCCTTTAAGGCTTTCTCTGCTTTGGCCTTTTGCATTTCATCCCAGGTCTGTTGACAAACTTCTTCTACAAGTGCGATCTCCAGGCTATTCCATGATCTCGGGTATTTTTGATGTATAGAAATTACGGCGACTAATTTTCCGTTCTTGATAAGCGGCACAGCAATATAAGCCTGGATCTCCTTTTTAATGATGTCTTCTTCTACCTCCTCATTCTTCATAAGATTCAATGGCACCTCATTGAGGACAAGGGTTTCCCCTTTTTTGAGTTTTTCCCACATCTCCTTGTTGTAGTCAGATATCTTGTATATCCCCGTAACAGGAGCCACATCTTTCACATATCCCCTTCTATCTGCAAGTGTATCTTCATCATCAAGAACTTCAGAGAAGTATGCTCTGTTTACATCAAGGTGAGCTCCCAGAATTTGCATTGCGGCTTCCTGGATTCTTACAGGCTCTTCCAAAGGGCGAAGGGCTTCATTGAGCTTCAGTAAGAACTTTTGACGTTCTTCGGCCTCTTTACGTTCTGTGATGTCCTTGAATATGATCGCGACATGCTGCTCGTTTGGGGAGTCAATTCTAAAGGCATTTACATCAAACCAACGATTAAGGCCTTCGGCATAATCTTCAAATCTCACCGCTTTCCCGGTTAAGGCCACGTCCCCATATATCTTTTTCCAGTAATCTTCAATGTTAGGTACCAGCTCATTTATGCTTCTTCCCAATACATTCGTTAAGCCCGTTTGTTCTTCAAAGACCGGGTTGGTCTCGAGGTATTTGTAATCCACACATTTACCCTCCTCATCCCGAATGATCTCAATGATACAGAATCCCTCATCCATGGAGTTGATGATCTTCTTGTACTTATCTGTAGCTTTTTGAGTTAATTCTTCTTTTAGTTGTATCAACTCGTTTTCGGCCCGTTTTTGTTCTGTGATGTCCAGGAAGGTCATTATAAAGCCATCCCCGTTTTTTACAGCAGAGACGTCGAACCAATGGTCGAAGTTTTCTCCTTCATAGTAGCGCTGTACCCGCAGAGGAATCCCTGTTTCTACTACCTGCACATATGACTCAAAAAAGCTCTCCTTAACCCCCGGGAAAAGTTCCAGCAACCTACCGCCTACAAGTTGATCCTTAGTTAATCGATTTACCTTTTCTGCGGCTTTGTTTGCTCCTTTAAATTCAAAATCAATGATTCTCCCTTTCTCATCCCTTACCGAATCCAGGAGTGTAATGGAAGAAATGGACCCGTTCAACATTTGTTGAACAGTTTCTTCTGTTTGTTTGCGTTCAGTAATATCCTCTGCTGTAGCCACGAGATATTTATCACGCCGGGTAAGCCTAAAATGGAACCAGCTTTTAAATCCATCTCCTTCGTACCAAACTTCAAAATCTCCCGGCTCTCCGGTTTCGGCAGTTTTTCGGAATTCTTCAAGAACTACCGTATTCTTTACATGCGGAAAAACTTCTGAAAATCGCTCACCTATAATATTTTTGGGGAGATCGAATTTTAGATGATTAAAGGCATTGGCCATGATAAACCTGAAATCTTCCACACCACCTTTATCATTATACAGGATCTTATAAAGTATAATGGAGTTAGGGGAAGCATCAAAAACCGACTGTAACAGGGCTTTATTTTCTTTTAGTTTTTTAGCCTGATGTTTTATTTCTTCCAGGGAAGTCTTGAGCATTTCTGTTTCTGAGCTAAGACCTCTTTTTTCAGCTTGTTCTTTTTTGATCTCGGTCACGTCGAGGACCCTGTGGATGATATAATCCACTTCTCCCTCGGGGCTAAGAACCGGGGTGTTGGTAGGGCTCCAGTATTTTTCTATAAATTTTCCATCTTTGTCCCGTATGTCGTACTGTTGAATAGCCATACGATGGGCCCGTTTTGTCTCCAGAACCTTTTCCAGGGACGCGCCCAGGTTCTCTACACTTTTAGCATCGGGAGCAGCAGGATTATCGGGAAATACTTCAAAAAGATGTCTTCCAATGATCTGCTCACGTGTTGTCTCTGTGGCCTCCAAATAAGCATCACTGGCCATTTCTATTTTAAGTTCCTTCGAGAGTACGAGATAAGCATCGGGTGCATTCTGTAAAACTTCCAGTAAATTTTTACTGCGCTTTTCGCTCCTGCGCAACTCTTTTTCGGCCTCTTTTTTCTCAGTAATATCCTGTACCAGGCCAATGATCTTGGGAGACCCGCCATCTGCATCTTTGAGGAACCTACCGTGGACTTCAAGATTTCGCACTTTACCATCTTTGGAAAAGATACGGCGATGATATTTATAAGGAGTATTGGTCTCAACTGCCTTTTCAATGATGTCGTGTATCATGGGAACATCATCTGGATGCGAGCGTTCATCGATCCATTCAATGGAAGGAACAAAGGAACCCGGTTCTTCTCCAAACAACCGGTACAGACCTTCAGAGAAAAAAACGGTGTTGGTATCAATCTCTACCTCATAACTACCCATGCCGGCAAGAACTTCGGTAGAGCGCATAAGATTTTCTGCTTTATGTCTCTCCTCTTCAGCTTTCACACGTTCGGTGATATCCTGCAAAGTACCATATACCCTTAGGGGGTTGCCTTTATCATCCCTAATAATGGCGGCCTTGCGATGAACATGCCTTATGCTTTTGTCGGGACGAACAATCCGCGTGATGGTGTCAAAGGCCTTTCCGGTGGAATGGGTTTTATCCACAGCATCTTTGAGGACCTGTTGGTCTTCAGGATGAACAAAGGTGTAGAATTCATCAATTGGTAGACCCCGGGGACGGGGTTCGATCCCGAGGATCCTGTACATTTCATCGCTACAGTGCATGATCTCCCCGGGAAGCTCCCGTTCAAAGCTACCTATACGGCCAATCTTTTGGGCGTCATTTAACCTCCTGTGTTCCTCCCGGAGTTTTTCCTCACTTATTTTTTGTTCATGAATATTCTGGGCAGTTCCAATGGCATGTGTTACTTCCCCCTGCTCATTGGATTTGAATATTTTTTCGGTAAGTAGATACCATTCCCACTTATTGTCAACAGTACGTATTCTCACTTCTACCTCACATTCTTCCTCTTCGGAAAGAGATAGGCATTTTTCAAGGCTTCTCATGCGTGCCTCATAATCCTCGGGATGAATAAAATCCCTGAAGATCTCTGTTCCGCGGCTAACGAGGTAGTTGGAATCATAGCCCAGAAGTTCCTTTACCTTTTTGCTTATATATACCACCTTCTTCTTCTGAAGGTCTACAACAAATAATATATTGGAGCTCAGATCGGCTACTTTTTCGAAAAAATCGAAATCCTTTGGAAAATTATTTTCTTCAGAATGATCCTGAGGCTTATCGGGGTCTGTCATTTGATATCAAAAAATTATCTAACTCGGGGGCTAATCGAAAAGGCATCTTTGGTCGCAAGAGGGGCGAGCACTTAAAATGCGTTTAAAAGATCCCGGAGGGAAATATAAGTAAAACTAATGGAAATTGATGTGGTTCTTTATAGCACCTTCAGCACTTAGCATTACCTTAACATTTAAGCTATACCTGCGGTTTTGAGCAATAAAACGCGAGGGCAAAGAACTATGGAGGTTAAAATGTCTTTTTCACTATATAAGGAATTGATCTTCTATTAATTATATTTGAGTAAATCAATCTAATTTAACGATTATGAAAAAAATAGTCCAAACGCTTTTGCTCCTGGTCTTCATTACCCCGGGTTTTGCCCAGGAGAAAGGATCGGGACCTGCAGCAAATCAATTTGAGGTTCCCGTGGAATATTACACGCTCGATAACGGCCTGAAGGTGATCCTCTCGCAGGATAAAACTGCACCTACCGCTATTGTTGCGGTGTACTACAACATCGGGTTCAGGATTGAACCAAAAGATCGTACAGGTTTTGCCCATCTTTTTGAGCATATGATGTTCCAGGGATCAGAGAATCTCGGAAAAATGGAGTTCATTAAACTCGTACAGGAGAATGGCGGAATCCTTAACGGTTCTACCCGATTTGACTTTACCAATTATTTTGAAATCGTTCCTGCCAATAAGCTGGAAACCATGCTTTGGGCAGAGGCAGACAGGATGAGAGGTTTGAATATCACCCAGGAGAACCTAACAAACCAACAGGGGGTGGTGAAAAATGAGGTCAAGGTGAATGTTTTGAATCAGCCGTACGGAGGATTTCCGTGGCTGGATATGCCTCAATATGCCAACACCAACTGGTACAACGCCCACAACTTTTACGGAGACCTGGAAGATCTCGATGCCGCCACTCTTGAGGATGTGGAGAGTTTCTTTAACACCTATTACTCGCCAAACAATGCTGCTCTTGCTATAGTTGGTGACTTTGACATAGCACAGGCAAAGGAATGGATACAGAAATATTTCGGGGATATCCCTTCGGCTCAACTTCCGAAGAAACCCGACATTTCAGAGCCACGGCAGGAAAAGGAGAAGGTATTCGAGAAAAATGATTCTTTAGCCAACAAACCGGCAATAGCAATTGCATACCATATGCCCGAGCGTAACACTCCCGAATATTATGCCATGGGGCTTCTCAACCAGATTCTTATCCAGGGAGATAATTCCCTGCTACAAAAGAAACTGGTAGATGAACTCGGTTACACTTCTAATGTAAGCGGCGGGATAAATTACCTGGGCAATATGTTCAACTATAACGGTCCCATGCAGATCATGTTCAACTTCACCTATGATGATGAGACCTCTAAAGAGGAGGTAGTAGCTGCGGTAGATGAAGTGATCGACCAGTTGAGAGGCGGGGTGACAAAGGAAATGCTTCAAAATGCGATGGTGAAAATGAGATCGCAACTATACGATGACCTGGGGGGAATGTTTGGAATGGGAAGGGCCGATCTTTTGGCCACCTTTGCCCTTTTTGATGACGACCCCGGCAGGATCAATGAATTGGAAGAGGAATTTAGCCAGGTGACACCCGAGCTTATGAACAGAACAGTTTCTGAGTACTTCAGGGATACCAACAGAACTATTCTTACAGTAAATCCACTTTTGGCAAATAATAAAACTTCAAACTAATGAGAACCACAATATTCATATTTGCATTAGCTCTCTTTCTGGTTTTTCCGGGGAGGGCACAGGAGAAGCAAACTCCGCCACAGGGAGGGGAACCAAGAGATTTTAAACTTCCCGAAAAGGAAGTGGTGACCTATGACAATGGATTGAAGCTGGTACTTGTTCCTTATGGAAGCATACCCAAGGCTGCAATCAATATTACCCTTAAAGCCGGAAATATCAATGAAGCCGAAGATGAGGTTTGGCTGGCCGATCTTTTAGCCGATCTTATGGAAGAAGGTACTACAGAAGGTTATTCTGTAAAAGACCGGCTGGCAGGAATGGGAGGGAACCTAAATATAGGAGTGGGTACTCATACGACCTCCTTAAGCACTAATGTATTATCTGAATTTGCTCCCGAAGCAGTTGAGATCCTGGGAGATGTGCTTGTTGATCCTGCGCTGCCGGAAGGGGAACTGGAACGACTTAAAAAGGACATGAACCGCAATTTGACAGTGTCCTTATCGAGACCCGGAAGTCAGGCCCGAAAAGCCTTTTTTGAAGAAGTATATCCCGATCATCCTTACGGCAGGGTCTATCCTACAGCAGAGCAGGTAAACTCTTATGATATAGAAGATGTGAGATCCTTTTATGAGGATAATTTTGGAGCAAGAAGAGCAACTGTGTACGTGGTGGGTAATTTTGATGCAGAAAAAGTAAAAGCAGCAGTCGGCCAAAAGCTGAGCAGCTGGAGACCGGGTCCCGATGTGGATTTTCCCGTAGCTCAACCCAAATCCAACGGCACTGTCGCCATAATCGACCGTCCCGGAGCACCACAGTCTACCATTTACTACGGGATACCTGTGGTAGGTCCTAATAGTGAAGATTACATCCCGCTTGATGTGATGAATTCCCTTTTGGGAGGTTCTTTTGGTTCCCGCATTACAAGTAATATTAGAGAAGACAAAGGATACACCTATTCCCCATCCAGCGCCTTGGTTTCAAATTACAAAACCGGCCTTTGGTTTGAAAATGCCGATGTTACGACAGAATTTACCGGAGCTTCTATAGAAGAGATCAACAAGGAGATTCGTCGCCTACAGAATGAGGCTCCCGGGGAAGAGGAACTTCAGAGGATCAAGAATTACGAATCGGGGATCTACGTGCTGCAGAATTCCACTCCATTCGGAATAATAAGTCAGCTCAATTTCCTGGATGTTCATGATCTTCCGGAGTCTTTCCTTGTGAATCAGGTGAAGAATATCAATTCCGTTACTCCGCAACAGGTGCAGGCTATGGCTAAAAAGTATATTCAGCCCGAGAAAATGACCCTTATCGTGGTAGGGGATAAGGAGAAAATAAAAGATCAGGTAAGCGAAACCATGAAAACACCTGCCGTAATCAAGAAGTAAACTGTCTTCTTCAGAAGAAAACCAGGAGGCTGACTAAAAACGCAGATAACCCCTCATTCTGAAAAATATTTCAGAACAAAAGGGACGAAAAACTGCATTTTTGGTCAGCCTCTTTTTTATCCTTTTTCAACCTTCATATAGATGATATTTGTCATTCTTTAACTCTCTGTTGATCCTTAACTTTAAGAGCCGTTTAGAATATTTAAAAGCTGTGAAATGCTTTTGAATTCAACGATTGGCGACAGACTTCTCTTTTTAAATTAAATGATCGAAGCTGAAATTGGGATTTAAAATTTCCGTTTCCCGGAGAGAGAGAATAAAAAGAGCCGTGGACTGACTTTTACGGGAGAGATCCCATCACGATACAAAAGATCTTTATTTAAAGTCTACAGTTATGAAAGTCAAAAAGAACCCAAAGGCCGAACTAAGCAGGTTCAGTATGATCTTCTTTCAAATAGGCATGATAATCATGCTGGGCCTCACATATGTTGCCCTGGAGTGGAATTTTGAAGCCGGGGAAGATCTGGATCTCCTAACGGTAAAGGTCACAGATATTGAACAGGAAGACGTTCCTGTAACCCAGCTCAATACACCCCCGCCACCTCCGCCACCACCTCCACCACCTATGCCCGAGGTGATCGAGATCATTGAAGATCAAGAAGAGATGGAAGAAACCACCATTCAGTCTACAGAAACCAGCCAGGATGAGAGAATGGAAGAGATCGTGCAGGTGGAAGATATCGCCATTGAGGAAGAAGAGGAGGAAATCGTGAATGTGCCATTTATGGTGGTAGAACAGATCCCGATCTTCCCCGGTTGCGAAGATATCAGGAGCAAAGATGAGCAAAAAGAGTGCATGTCCAGGAAGATAGATGAACATGTGAGGAAAGAATTCAATACCAGGATAAGTGAAGAGTTGGGCCTCACCGGCATGAACCGGATCTTTGTGGTCTTTAAGATCAATGAGAAGGGGAATGTGGTCGATATAAGGAGCAGGGGACCCAATAAGCGCCTGGAAGACGAGGCGGCAAGAGTGGTGAGAATGCTTCCCAAAATGATCCCGGGGAGACAAAGAGACAGGCCCGTTGCAGTAGAATATTCCCTTCCAATAATGTACGAAATACGGGAAAGGATCTAACCAAGTTTAACTGCGAAAGACCCTGATTTTTTCAGGGTCTTTCATTTATTATTAAAAAGGATGCTGAAACAGGTTCAACATAGCGTTGAGGGCGGAAGAGTCCGTCACCCTGAATTTATTTCAGGGTCTAATTTTAAAAGGATGCTGAATCATGTTCAGCATGACCTTTTGGGGCGGAAAGATCCGTCACCCCGGATTCTTTTCAGGGTCTAATCTTAGAAGGATGCTGAAACAGGTTCAGCACGGTTGAGATACCTGCGTCACCCTGTATCTATCTCAGGGTCTCTTTTTTTACCATAAATTTCTACAAAGGCACGCGAATCAATGGATTTATTCCATTCTTGTGGATTTTCTCCTACTTTTTCAGAAATAATCTCTATTTTTACATTTTTTGACAGCCTTCATGAAAGACCAGTTATTTGCCGTCATAGATGTAGAGACTACCGGGGGAGGAATTAATGGAAACCGGCTCACCGAGATCTGTATTGTCCTGCTGCGGGGCAGTGAGGTCATCGATAAGTTCACCAGCCTCATCAATCCCGAAAAGGAGATTCCGCGGCAGATCACTGCCCTCACCGGAATCGACAATGAGATGGTTGCCGATGCTCCAAAATTTCATGAGGTGGCAAAAAAGATCGAGGAGCTTACCCGGGACGCCATCTTCGTAGCGCATAATGTCAACTTCGACTATAATGTTCTGCGGAATGAATTTAGGGATCTTGGCTTTGAGTACAGCCGCAGGAAGCTCTGTACTGTTCGTCTCTCCCGAAAACTAATTCCCGGATTATTTTCTTACAGCCTGGGCAGGTTGTGTGATTCCATAAATATTCCGCTTATCAACCGGCACAGGGCAGAAGGGGATACCGATGCTACAGTAATCCTTTTTCAACGCCTGCTGTCGCTGGATGATGATTACAGGGTGATCAATTCTTTCCTGCACGCGCGCTCCAGGCAGGCTACCCTGCCACCACATATTGATGCCGAACAGATCAACAATCTTCCCGAAAGTGCAGGTATCTACCTGTTCAAGGACAGGAAGCACAAGGTGATCTACGCAGGCAAAGCAATTGATATAAAAAAGCGGGTGGTTTCTCATTTTTATGACCGCATGAGCAAGGAATATGAGTTGGGACAGGAGACCTTTTATATAGATCACGAGACCACAGGTAGCGAGCTGGTAGCCCTGCTTTTGGAAGCTGAATGTATAAGAAAGTATTATCCGCGATTTAACAGGGCGCAGAAAAGACCTGGTCCCGTTTACCAGATCGTGAGTTATACCAATCAGCGGGGAGTGCTGCAGCTGGCGCTGGAGAAAACCCACAAACAGCGGGAGTCTATAGGGACCTTTTACAGCCGCGGCCTGGCGCAGGAAAAACTGGAATTTCTTTGCAGGGAGTTCCATCTCTGTCCTAAATACTGCAGTTTACAGGCCAACGTGGAGGTATGCTCCCATTATGAGATCGAGAGCTGTGAAGGCGTTTGCTCCGGAAAAGAACCTGTAGAGATCTACAATAGAAAGGTAGAAAAAGCCATTGCTTCCCTCACCGGGGAATCCGCCACCTTTGTGATAAGGGAGAAGGGAAGGCACTTCAACGAAGAGGCTTTTGTACTGGTAAGAGAAGGTCAGTATCAGGGATTCGGGTTTATCGAAACAGAAGTTCAGGTGAGCAGACTAGAAGATTACGAACCATTCCTAAAGAGACAGATAGCCACCTACCATACCCATAAGATCCTGAGCAATTACCTGCGGAAACAAGGGGCGCCAAAAGTGACATTTTTTGATGGCGAACCCGAAACCGTAGAGGCAAGGCCGGTGGACAGGGCCAGGAAAAATGCTGCTGTCATGGCGAGTCATGGAACGCTGTCGCTCTTTTAAGGTAAATACAATAAGTTGTTTGAGAGCTATTATAGGAATCCAATAAATAAGAATAAGGAAGGTATTAGCCGCGAAGCCGGCAATCTTCCGAATCATAACCACTCACCCTCAAAAAACCTTAAACCTTAAACCTTAATCCTTAGTCCTTATTTTTGTTCTTTCCGTCTTTGCGAAGGAGCTGTTAAGCGACTGCGGCAATCTCATTCTTTAGAGCAAGGAATTGTTCTTTTTTGCACAAAAGAACCAAAATAAATCCAGGCTTACGAAAATGTTGCTTAAACTGCCAGCCTAAAATTTTACAGCTCGCTTACTTCAGTTTTTAATATTTTGTTTGTAACCAACTATAGGAATTCAAAGAATAAAGTAAGTAAGGTATTAGCCGCGAAGCCGGCAATCTTCCGAATCTTAACTACCCACCTCAAAAAAAGATCCGCTCCAAATGAAAGCAGATCTTTTTAATCTCATTGAACCTTAGTCCTTAAATCTTGAACTTTAAATCTTAAATCTTGAACCTTGAACCTTGAATTTTGAATTTTAAATCTTGAATCTTGAATTTTAAACCTTAAACCTTAAACCTTAAACCTTAAACCTTAATCCTTAATCCTTATTTCTTAACCGGTAGCTCTCTCGTTAACCAGCCTCTCCTGTTTGCGGTAGCCATGGCATAAGGCGTGATCCAAAACAACCCGAAAGTATAAAACAGGCTATATGAGTAGGCCCAGAAAGCTTCAGAAATATTGTACTTCCTGGCATAAAAGAATGCCGGCAGACTTGAGAAAATCAGGATACTCAACAGAGTGGAACTCAAAAACAGCACCGGGTGCATCACTAAGAGGACGATCATAATGAGAAACAGGGGATATGCGGTAAGCATGTGCATCCACTGATTTAATAACAGTAACCTGGTTCCCGATCTTGATCCATTTCTGAAAGGCTTAAAAGCAAACTTTGTCATCATAAGATTCTCCCGCACGTTACTTCTTTCCCAACGGGTGAACATTTTATGCAGACTGCTGAATTTTTCAGGAATATTTGTAAGTACATACGCGTTGCGCTGAAACAGTACGTGGTAGCCTTGCTTCAGGATCATGTTTGTCATGGCACGATCTTCCCCAATGTCTGTAGGCTGGCCCATAAAAGTCTGGTTGATCCACTCGGGCAGGCAGTTCATCACTGCTTTGCTGCGATATGCTGCCAGGGCACCCGGAGTACAGAGTACAGAACCCAGTACACTTTGAGCAGAACGAATGAATTCAAAACTAAAGACAAAGCTCACATTCAGCATACGCGGGATAATTGCTCTTTCATTGTTGAGAACGCGCACGTTACCGGCAACTGCTCCGCAATTTTCATTGGTCACAAAAGGCGAGACCAGGTTGCGCAAAGTATCTTTTTCCACAATGGAATCGCTGTCGACCGTAACAAAAACCTCTCCCGTCGCCAGGTTAAATCCGCGGTAAAGCGCATGTCTTTTTCCCTGGTTATGAGGCTGCTGATAGATCGATACCCGATCTCCCAGTTGCTCCTTGGCTTTTTTCATCCATTCCCAGGTATCATCTTTACTACCATCGTCAATGGCTATCAACTGCAGTTTTTCTTCAGGATAGAGGCTGTTCGTAAGGCTCACAAGGGTTGAGTAAACCTGCTTCCCTTCATTGTAGGCAGGAACGATTACGGTACAGGTGGGCAGTTCCTCATCTGTAACCGATGTCACCGGCTTATAGCGGAAGAACAGCTGTGTGATATAAGCCAAGAATCCTAGTCTGAACATTAGCAGGAAACTTGTGAGAACCAGGAGGATGGTTCCACCAACAGTGTTGGTGCGGCTTAAATTCATTTCCTCAAACTGAGGCTGCAGCAGGTAAACTGAAATTGCACCGCCAATTAACAGCAGGAAAGTTGAAACTAAAGTAAAGATGTGCCTTTTTGTAAAGATCGCCTTGCGGTAATTTGCTGAAGCAGCAGCTTCAGGAGATGCGTTATCGAAATTTTTATTCTTATTAATACTAACTTTTTCAGCCGAAGCTAAAGTGGGTAATTCTAAATCTTTTGTCATCATTTCTTCTGAAATTTTTTATTCTGTCCGGATAGCTGTCAGTGATTTCAGGAGGCACCCACAGAACAGGACATCAGGAGCGGCAATACCAATTATTGTACCCAAAAAAATAGTGCTGTAAATCAGGCTTTTTGAGAGGTCAAGAAGATGTCAGGTTGTGGCAGAAGGAGAATTCCTGGGGATTTTTTCTACAGTCGGTCGCAGGAAAAGTGGAATTTCCTGATCTGAATTTAAAGGTGGAGAAGAGTTCTGAGATCATTTTTTTCAGGAGTAAGGTCCGGCTTCAGTTAATAATTAATAAAGGAGGCAGGTGGTTTGACCATTATTTTTTAAATTAATGGGAGATAGGATTTTAGCCCCTCACAAAGTGAACTGAAGTTAAATCTAAAATTAGTAAGAATGAAAAATTCAAAGTTAACCGGACTCTTAATGATCTTGTGCATGTTATTCGTGGCTGCCTTCGTTTCTTGTGATGATGAGGAAGAGGAGATCGACCTTACAGAAAATGAAATGCAAAAACAGGAAGTCTTCAATCAAATCCTCAATGATGAAGAACTTTTTACTGAATTCATGACCCGGGTGCGGGATAATGAGCAGATGCTGCGCAACATGTACACCCGGGAGCAGGTAGAGGCCATGATGATGGCAGATCCCGAAGTGATTGATGTAGTGCTGACAGACATCCACTCGATCATGATAGAAGACACGACGCTGCTTCGCAATCCAGAAAGGCGGGAACGAATGATGCAGAACATGACCACAATGATGGAACGGGATACTGCTATGTACCGGGAGATGCAACAGAGAATGCAGCAAAGGCAAGTGGAAAATGAGGAATAGAACCTGTACTCATTCCCTTAAAATGACAGGTTAGAAGGCTGTTTTTGAGCATGGAATCTAGAATCTAGAATCTAGAAACTAGACCTGGAACCTGGAACCTTGAATTCCCCGGATTACAAATCCGGGCATCTGATTTATTGAGCTATTAGCGGAAAACAAAGGCAACTGATGCGTCTCAAAAATGCCTTTTTTGAAAAGTCTTTTAAATTCTGAACCTTGAATCTGGAATCTTAAATCTTGAATCCTGAATCTTGAATCTTGAATCTTGAACTTTAAACCTTAAACCTTAAACCTTAAACTTTAGACCCTGAAGCTCTGTACAGCTGGTAAGAAACAGTACCCAGCCAGATGACAATAAGCGAACTTACCAGGCGTTCATAAGCCCCGTCAAAAGAATCGGGTATAAACGGCAAAAGCGGTGCGAATATCAGCCACAGGACTGCCACGCGGCGGGAGAACTTCTTGAGGAATGGCTTTATCTTTTGAAGCCCGGCACTTATGGTAAAAAGTAGTGCAGGGAACAGGAGGGCCAGGGTGTAAACCAGTTTGCGGTGAATGGTGAAACCGGGTCTTCCGGCGTACTGGTTATGTTCAGCGATAAGAATAATATCGACAGCTATGAGCAGGCAAATGCCGAGACTTATGAGCCATTTGGTGCCCTTCCTTTTCAGAAAATAAAGACCTGTGGCCAATCCTGCAAAGCCCACTGCAAGAAGGTCCAGCCCAAGATCCTGTATCCAGCCATATTTTCCAATGGCCAGCATGCTAATAGTATCGGCAATGGGATCATGTGCTTCGTGTAGAGCAATGCCAATGACATCGGTTGCTATAACAGCGAAACATCCAAAGATGCCAATTGCTCCGCTAATGCTGTACTGATACTTCATAATCAAAGGACTGTTTTAAAGTGCTGCAAATTAATTTCTGAAAGATTTTAATATAAAAAATTCTGTTGGATAAGGAGGCCTTAAAACAGCAGACTTGTACTGCTTGAATTTAAGTGCGAAAAGGCGTAACTTGAAGGTAAAAAATGGAGCTACACAAAAAAGAACTTGAGAACAGGAGTGCCAGGGAGGTTTTTGAAGATCACCTTGAACTGGCTCAGAAGGGAGAATTGGAAACCGATTTGGAGCGAAATTATTCTGGGGAAAGCGTGCTTTTAACCAATTACGGGGTTTTCCACGGAAGGGAAGGAATGAAAGAAGCAGCAAAACTTCTGAAGGATCAACTGCCCGGAGGTAACTACAACTATGAGCTCAAACTTTGCCATGACGAAATGTGTTTTCTGCATTGGACGGGAAAATCTGATGTTTCAGTCATCCCCGATGGGGCAGATTCCTATCTTATTAAGAATGGAAAAATAATGGTGCAGACCATTTACTATTCCGTACAAAAACTTCCCTGATTTCTTTGCAGCTAACATTCAGCAAATTTTGAATCTAGAATTTTCACTTATGAATATATTATACCTACACGGCCTTGACAGTAAACTTAGTCCCGAAAAGCGGGAAGTACTTGAAAACTATGGAAAAGTAATTTCGCCAGATCTTAATTATTACGAAAATCCCAATGCCATTGAAACTATTTTAGGGATGTATCCTGATGCAGAGATCGATGTCGTTATTGGCAGCAGCATGGGCGGATTTGCAGGATATCATGTTTCTAATGCACTAAACAAACCTGCGCTATTATTCAATCCGGCGCTTGTCAAAAGATCTGTAATTCAAAATATTCCGAAGATTGAAAAAACTAATACGCTCAAACAGATCGTCATAGGACAAACCGATGAAGTGGTTTCTCCGGCAGATACCCTGAATTTTCTTCCCCGGAATTTTAATCGCACTACGGACCTTCATCTCCACCTGGTGCCTGAAAACGGACATAATATCCCTGTGCCGTTGTTTAAAAGGGAGGTAAGATCCTTCTTTGAAAAACTTTAAAGTTGCACTTACCGGAGCAAGGAGCAGAATTGCGGTGGTTGCGGCAATAAAAATGTCATTTACTTCATTTCACCTTATACAAGGTCGTCACCAAAACTCCTTTATAACCGGGAGCCGGAACAGATAACAAAAGCTTTTCTTCTTTGACACCAAAATCGAATGGAGGTGCGGAAAGGTCTACGCCACTTCCCTTTTTTAGCCTGATGCCCTGCCCCGAGATGATATCTTTGTTGGGTTGAAATTCACCTTCCGGTAAATGCTCCGTCAGTATGATGTACTCGAACTGAGATAATTTTTCTACCACTTTGGAGATTTCAGCATTTGATAAATGCTGTAACACCTGTCTCAATATCGCGCAATCTCCCGAAGGCAGTTTCTCCCCGGCAATATCTAAAACCTGAAATTCGAGATGCTCTGCTGCGAAGGTATTTTGGTTATAGGTTATAAGTTCCGGGACAATATCAACTGCGATGTATTTTTTGCAGTACTTTACCAGTTCTTTTCCCACATTAAAATCTCCGCAGCCCAGGTCACACACTACCGGAGGGGTTTCGAAACCATTTAAAAATTCAGATACAGCAGCTACATATTGAGCGACTGTTTCAGGATGATGTGAGCCCAACCCGGAGTAGAAGCCGGTCTTACCACCCCACAAATTGTTCTCGTAGATCTGCTTCATGGCATCTTTGGTGGGCCATGGCTTCTTAATTTTTCTATTTTTCATTCCTATCACAAAACTCCGAAACAATAATCACAAACCATAAACAACAGGCAAATATTAAATTCTCAATTCAGAAATTAAAAGGCCAGATTCCCTCCTTTAAGGTACTATAAGTGCCAGGTTCTTCAGCAAACAACAAAAGGAGGTACAGATTCTGCCGAAGAAACTAAATATCCTTATTTTCAGGATCAAATTCTTTTCTGCATGAAAAAAGCGAAGAAGAAATACATTAAATATTTTCCTGTTCTGGGCTGCATTTCCACCGGTCTCATCTATACGGCCATAGGTGTCATCGCACTTCTTTCCCTGCTTAGGCTCAAGGACGGCGGCGCTTCCAAGAACAGCCTTCTTGCTTTTGTGCAGGATTGGCCCGGCGGCGAGATTATCATTTGGGCCATCCTGCTGGGCATGCTTTGTTATATCGTATGGCGCATCTATGAATCTTTTCGTGATCCCTATCATTATGGAAGTGGCTGGAAAGGACTTGCCCGGCGAACCGGTATCGGCCTTAGCTCCCTTGCCGATGCACTTATTGCCTATTCTGCCCTGGTAGTTTTACTCGGTTCTGCCAATTATTCTGAACACGGCGATCCGGAGCAAAAGAGAGAAATGACGGCTAATATGCTGGACTACGGCTGGGGCAAGTGGCTTGTGGTGGGTCTGGGCATATTGATAGCTGTAACTGCCGCAGTGCAGTTGTTCTACGGCATTACCCGGGGCTACCGGGAGCGTCTTGATATTGTAAAGTTCAGCGGGAAGAAAAAGACGGCCATCTTTTTCCTGGGGTTTACCGGTTACGTAGCCCGAGGGGTGATTTTGGGTATCATCGGCTTCTTTTTCATCAAGTCGGGCGTCTTGAGGAATTCTGAATATGTAGTCAATACCGATAAAGCTTTCAATTTTATTGGCGATCATGTTGGTAAGATCCCCTTTGCAATAGTCGCCGTCGGAATCATTTGTTACGGACTGTTCATGTTTGCCTTAGGGATTACTTACGACCTGGATAATGATCCTTCAGATCCAAATTATCATCCGCAGAAGGGTTGATGTTTGCTTACCTGAAATCAGGTTTAGGCTTCAGCGGAAGGAAAGATTGAATAAACGGCGTTATAGACTTAAAGTTTTATAATTTTTTGTAATAAAAGACAGTGAATTTTATCGTTGTAACTATAATTCAGCTCTGAAGAAGCGTAATGGAAGTGCAGCTTTGTACATTATTCCCAAACGTACTTCTCATGATATTCAACCTTGTATTTTTCCAAATAATCCAGGTATTCTTTCTTAAAGTTTTTCTTTTGATGATGTTCATGCTGATTTGCGATGTAAGCAATGACTCTATCAACTTCAGAAGGTTTTACTGAAAATGCTCCATATCCGTCCTGCCAGTAAAAGCGGGAATATTCCACTCCTTTGGTTTTGATCCATTTTGAGGAGTGTGATTTTAATTCTTCCATTAGTTTCATTAAGGCTACTTTTTTGGAAAGCATACAGAGAATATGCACATGGTCGGTGTAGCCACCAACTTTAAGTACATGACATTCCAGGCTATTGCAAATCCCTCCGAGGTAGCTGTGCAGTTCCTGTTCCACTGGAGGTAGGATTAGTGGTGCCCTGTGTTTAGTACTAAAAATTAAATGAACATAATTTTTTACAAGAGATTGGCCCATAGCTGTTGATATTACGCCCTTCCAGGGCTTCCCTAAGATACGCTTTATTATCGGATGGGCTACACCCATCCTTACATATCTCGCCCCTTCAGGGCTCTTTCTGGGATACGCTTTATTATCGGATGGGCTGCACCCATCCTTACGGTATCTCGCCCTTTCAGGGCTCTTTCTGGGATACTCCTAATTCTGAGGCGCTGCACCCATCCTTACGGTATCTCGCCCTTTCAGGGCTCTTTCTGAGATACTCCTAATTCTGATGGGTTGCACCCATTCTTACGTATCTCGCCCCTTCAGGGTCTCTCTGGGATACGATTAATTCGGATGGGCCGCACCCATTCTTACGTATCTCGCCCCTTCAGGGCTCTTCCGGGGGTTACTCCTAATTCTGATGGGCTGCACCCATTCTTACGTATCTCGCCCCTTCAGGGCTCTTCCGGGGGTTTCTCCTAATTCTGATGGGCTGCACCCATCCTTACGGTATCTCGCCCCTTCAGGGCTCTTGCTGGGACATTCCTAATTCTGAGGCGCCGTACCCATCCTTACGTATCTCGCCCCTTCAGGGCTCTCCCTGAGATACTCCTAATTCTGAGACGGTACACATATTCTCACGTATCTCGCCCCTGCAGGGCTATGACGGGACGCGATAGTTAGCCCTGCAAGGGCGCAATAGTTAGCCCTGGAAGGGCGCAATAGTTTCTTCCGGCCTCCATTGGCTAATTCTGTACTACGCCTCTGCCTGCTCAATTCCTTCCTTCAGTGAATTATATAATTCCGAGATTGGTACATTGCCATGTAACTCCTTTTTCACCGCCAGGTTAATGGCGGTGCAGACGGGTTTTTTTTGGTTGATCGGATTGAAGATATTTTTCACCAAGTTCTGTACTATATGCCCCAGTTCCTGGATGGGCCGTTTAATTGCCAATTTTAATTGGGGGAAAACAATTATAGAACGCCTTTAATGATTACCCTAAAATCTGTTTTTGTTTGGAATAAAAAGCATCAGCCTGCAGCTGCATAAGTTCGCGCGCCCTTTTTCGTTTGTAGTCGTAGAGTTCCTGTTCTTCGGCAATGTCTGCATACACCTTGTTGTTCACTTCTGTATCTGTCTGTAGGATAAGTTCCCGCTGCCGGAGTTGCTGTGTAACCCAGGTTTGCAGCGCACTTTCCTCTTCTTCCAGCTTCAGGTCATAAGCACCTTTTGGTGATAGCAACTTGGCGAAAATAGGGGAGGTCTCAATGGCCAAAAACAGGAACATGATAAAAAGAGAAGGCAGGAGCGGCAGTTTGTTCAATGCGTTGATACGCGCCATGAGTCCGTCGAAACCGTCAATTACCGGTTGCGACTGACTTACCCTTGCCTGATATTCCTGGTTGAAGGAAGCAATTTTCTCTTCCGCAGCTGCTATTTTTTCAGCATTCGTATCTTTTAATTCCTGAAGAGCAAGCAATTCTGCATCATGTTTTTCCCTTTTTTCGGCATAGACCGGGCCTTTACCTAATCTTTTGGTGCCCGCGGTACCTTCGGCTTCTGCGATATAGGTGTCGTAGAGGGCATTGACTTCAGCTTCCTTTGTTGTCACTTCCTCCTTGAGAGTAGCTATTTCCGAATTAATGGAGGCTATTTGGGGATCAAACTGAGTGGCGATCTGTTCCCGGTTTGCCAGGGTCATATCATTTTTTTCTTCCAGTAGAACCCGGTTGATCTCTTTTTCAAAAATTTTTATCTCCAGGGGCTTAGCAATTACTACAGCGATGATCACTGCAAGAATTATTCGCGGCGTGGCCTGCAGTAATTCACTTCTAAAGTTGTTCTTTTTTTTAATGGTGGAGACGATGAACCGGTCCAGATTAAAAATCAGGAGGCCCCAGATCAAACCGAATATAATCGAGGTAAGGTAACTGTCAAATACAGTGTACAGTGCATAAGAAGCAGCAATGAATGCCATGACGGCCGTAAAGAATACCGTGGCGCCAATGCCGGCATATTTGGTCTGTTCGCCGGGAGAACAGGAGTCAAGGATCTTGGTATCTGCCCCGGAGCAGAAAATAAAGAATCGTTTTAGCATGAGATGATTTGATTGATTGATGAAACTTTATAACGTTTATTCTCAAATTTTCTTACAAAAAACACTTCCTAATTTCAGGTTTTTTGAAAATTTATTATTCAAACATAAATTCTCCGGGAGTAAATGCTCCTTTGCTAGCCGAAGTCGGCGGTAAGTTCAATACCTCCTGCTGTTCATCCATACTTTCGAAGTTTGTATGAACAAAGCTCTCACCATTCCTCCGCTCCACTTTATTCTGTGGAAACCAGCGTGATCATCTGTGGGGCCATTATAAGCGCAATTCGAAACTGTTACCATGCCTTATTTAAAGAAGGAGATCCATGACTCCGCCACACTTGGCTTTGAAGGAAATAAGGATCCTGTCTTCAGGCTTTCAGGTTCTGCGAAAATCAGCGTGATCAGCGGGAAATAACGACCAAAGGTGGAGATTCTACTCTCCACTCCGTTAACCAACTCCGTAATTCAACTCCGTAATTGAAATCCAACTTCGTACTTCTAACTTCGTACTTCTAATTTCGTACTTCTAACTTCAAAACCTTATTCCTATTCCTAAATTCAGATTAGAAGTATATTCCTCAGTGTTCAGCGGGGTCTTACTATCAAAGTAATAGTTGTAAAGTGTAAAGACACTCAGCCATTTGGAAAGCGGAAGGTTAAGGCGGAACTGCTCCAGGATCCTGTAGTCGCCGAGGTCCCTGTATAGCGGCTGATAATATACGGTGTTGGTAACAGAAAATTTGTTTGATTCGGCTGTATAAGATAAGGTGAGATAAGTGCTGTTGCGATGGTGGTAATTTGTAGTTCCTGCGCGGTCGCTGTATTCCACCTCATACATATAACTATTCCCGGCATAGCCGCTGAAGCGTTCTTTATCCACCCATTTCACACGCAGGCCCGCGCCAAGCAGATTGCGTTGTTCTACAATGAGAAGCTGGTTGTACTGCCCCTGAACAAAACTTTCCAGCCTTAGTAGCTCGCTCACCTTATAGTTGAACCTGCCGTGAAGAAACCAGGCGTTCTCCAGATTCTTTTCTCCGGAATCTATGAGTTTATAATTGCCCAGGAAAAAATAGATCTTCCGGAGATCTTTTGATTTGAGCTGAGTAGTAAGTGCGGCATCCACCTGATTCACCTGGCTCCCGTCATTATTGGTATGGCTAAAGGAGAAATCTGCATTTAAAGCAAACCTTACAGAATCCGTCTGCATGCGTTTGGATTCTATATTCACCAGTTGCGCTGAAAGTAGGGTGGGAAAGAGGAGGATCGTTAGTAGAAGTAGTGTTCTGGACATGTATATCCAAAATTAGAAAAAAGTATCTAATCTTTAAGGATTAAGGATTAAGGATTAAGTAATAAGGCGGAAAAATGAATGGAGGGTATAAAACGAAAGCGATCTATCCAAAAAGTCTTGGCTCTTGAATCTTGTTTCCTGGCTCTTTTTTTCTCATCAATTCAGCCCCGGAGATATGATTCCGCTAGTAAGGCATTTTGCAACTAGTTCGGTAGTGTTGGTGCAGTCGCTTTTTTTGAGGATATTCTTTCGGTGGGTTTTAATGGTGTGAGGAGAGAGGTTAAGTTCCTCTGCGATCTGTTCCGCATTCAGGCCCTTGGAAAATTTATTGATGATCTGTTTTTCCCGTTCGGTCAATAAGGCTGCGAGATCATGCGAAGAGGCGTCGCTACCATCAGTGAGAAATTCTCCTTTGGAAATGTCGACGTTGTAATAACTTTTTCCGCCGTTCATGTGAATAAAAGAAACAGTATTTGTGCTGCTCACCTTGAGGTGAGAAACATCTGTATGTAAACAGAACACGTGCTCGGGCGAACCGTTCTCCAGAATACTTAGCGGAAAAGCCTGGTACAGCATGGTTCTTATTTCCCCGTCTGCATCTTTCATGCGATAGGAGAAGACATTCTTATAGTGCAAAGCATCTTCCTTTTTTACAAAAGAAGTATAGAAATGACTGTTTACCCTGCTTTTTAAGCTAAGACTTTGGATTTCTTCAGGAACCACTGCCTTCAAAAGGTCCTGCAGCTCAAGATTTTCGGGACCCTTGCCTACAAATTCCACCACCTTTTCAGAAACGTATTCCAGGCTAAAGCTATGGAGATTCACAATGTAGAAATAAGAGTTACCGGGCGCGAAAAGGGCAGCGAACCTTTTAAAGTCTTCTGAAACTTCAAAAGGCCGGTATTCCTTAATCTGCCGGGAATACATTTCCCTCCAGTTATTGGAAATTTCCTTGAGATCCTCTCGCATAAAGTCGCCACTTTGGGAGGTGGAAGATAAGCATAATTCAGATTCTGAAAAATTTGAGGCTCGTGATGGGCTAAAAAGAAAAAACCTCCGGGAATCATTCCTGAAGGCTTTTTCGTCAACTATTCACATGAATCGGAAGTTATTATCTGGAACGGTTTACCCCAACCCTAAAAAAAGTCTACCCCTAACAGAGACTTCAATGGCTCCAGAACCACCGGTTAAGTTCATGAATATGACTCCGCTAAAATAGCAATGCTTCGTCATCATTGAAATACCCTTAAAAGGGTATTTTGAGTCAGGATCTTTTGGTAAGGTGGGAGGTACTGTCTTGTCAGACCGAGTGAAATTCAAGACCTGTTCTCAATACATTTTTCGCAATGCTACCGCATTGAGAAGAACACCTGCCTGCCGGCAGGCAGGCTTGAACTGACGGTTTTGAAATTTGTATCGAGAACAGGGTGGAAAAAGGTATTAAGAACGACAAAGGGAATGATCAAATGAAATCTACTTCGAAAATTTCTTCTTTGCGAGATTAGGCAGCTCATTAAACTCTCCGGCAATAAGAGCTTGCTTTTTTGCACGTGACCAGTTTTTCAATTGTTTTTCTGTGGCTATGGCGTAATTTATATCTGTAAACTCCGTATAATACATGAGTTCAACTGGTAGTCTTTTGGAGGTGTAGCTGTCAGGGTACTTTGAAGATTGATGTTCTAGCAGTCGCTTATGGAGATTTGATGTGACGCCGGTATAGAAGGTGTTGTCTGAACATTTCAAAATATAAACGTAGCTGACTTTCATTTAATTAATATACTGGTTTTTTCTACATCTGTGGTGCCTCTGTTCTCGATACATTTTTTCCTTCCGCTATAGCTCCAGAAAAAACACTCGAACTGACGGCTTTTTATATCCTTCGTCAGTTCGAGTGAATTCCATTGACCGGAGGGAGAGGGAATTTGTAACGAGAACGGCGAAGGGAACGGGTTCTCGATAAATTTTAATCAAGAACAGGGGAGGAGTGCCGGGGATGCCTTTGTTCTCGATACATTTTTTCCTTTCGCTATCGCTCCAGAAAAAACACTAGAACTGACGGCCCACTGTATTCTTCGTCAGTTCGAGTGGATTCTATTGACCGGAGGGAGAGGGAATTTGTATCGAGAACGACGAGCGCAACTGTTTCCTGGAATTGTTTAACAAAACTTTATACCCTGCTTAAAAACCGGCGTACGCTGTATCTCGTAAGTATTAGAAAGAGCCTGGAAAAAGAGAGGGAACATGAAGCGCATCTTCGGTTGCTCTTACCGGGACTCAAAAGTATAAACCTAAAACAACAGATTATGGATTTATTAGTAACGCCATTAATGATCGGCACTCCGCAAATTATTCTTATTGTCATTGTAGTTCTTCTTCTCTTCGGTGGAAAAAAGTTACCGGAATTAATGAAAGGGTTGGGTAGTGGTATAAAGGAATTTAAAAATGCCTCTGCTAACGACCATGTAGAGGAAAAGCAGGAAAAAAATATTTCTGAATAAACCTTACCCTCACTTTTAACTGACATTATATTATGGGAAGAAATATCGAGATCACCCGGGAACTATCGTTTTTAGATCATTTGGAGGAATTGCGCTGGCATTTGATAAGGGCCACCTTAGCTGTTGTCATAGCGGGATCTCTCGCCTTCTTAGCCAAGGGATTCATTTTTGATGTGCTTCTGTTCGGGCCCAGTCATGTCGATTTCTTCACCTATGAGATTTTGTGCAGGGTTAGTACCGCATTTGGTTTTGAAGGTGGATTTTGCTTTGAGGGACAAATGCCCTTCAGCATTCAATCCAGAACTATGGGAGGGCAATTTTCAGCCCATTTGTGGACCTCGGTCACGGCCGGTTTTATTATAGCTTTCCCTTATATCATCTATGAATTCTGGAAATTTGTTTCGCCTGCCATGCATGGTCACGAAAAAAAATCGGCACGTGGGGTTATACTTATCTCATCACTCCTCTTTTTTCTTGGGGTACTCTTCGGATATTATGTGGTAAGTCCGCTTTCGATCAATTTCCTGGGGCGGTACCAGGTGAGCGGACAGGTGCTTAACGAATTTGATATCGACAGCTATATAGGGCTCATAAGATCTTCTGTACTGGCCAGCGGACTCATCTTTGAATTGCCAATCGTCATTTATTTCCTCTCGAAGATAGGCCTGGTTACTCCTAAAAGCTTGAAAAAGTACCGGAAATTTGCACTTGTAGGAGTGCTCATTCTTTCAGCCATTATTACCCCTCCAGATATTTTGAGTCAGATCCTGGTGGCTATCCCTGTTCTTGTGCTTTATGAAATAAGCATCCTCATTTCAGGATTTGTTCTGAGAAAAGAAAGAACTGAATGAGATAATAGGGAAATTCTGAAGTAGAAAAAAGGAGGCAGCAATAACTGCTAAAAGTTTCAGAAGCTCTCGCCTTTTCTCCGGACTATAAACTGTCAAAAATGCTTTTTTCGGAACCGGCTGCCTAAGCATTTCTTTCAGGATTTTACAATCATTAAAAATTAATGCACTATGAATTGGATAACAACACTACCAATGTTCATCAGTTTTACAGAAACCGCTTTTATAGCTTTTATTCTGGTGATGCTGTTTGGAGCCGACAAGATACCCGAGATAGCTAAAGGACTCGGAAAAGGACTTCGCGGTATAAGGTCTGCTACAGATGAAATTAAACAGGAGGTTGTAAAAAGCGTATCCGGTCCTGGTACAGATATAAAGGAGCTTAGCAATGACTTCAAAACTAAAGGGAATCATATTAAAAAGGAACTGGAGGAATTCTCCGGTCCCGTCAAAAGAAGATCTTAAAGGCTTCATTTAAATGGAGCTTGTCGTGATTGGCTGCCATTGGTGAAAAAGGATTTCCGGTCTGTCAAGTACCACAACCAATTCATCCATAGCCGATCTACTTTTTTTAACACAACTTTAAAATTCAGCCTAAAACCGCACGGAATTTAACTCCGTAAGTATTTATATAACTAAACATTTTATTATGAAAAAACCAATTGTAAAAGTGCAGGCTGTAGAAGATGCACAAGTTGATTTCACCAATTCAAGAAGGAACTTTCTTAAGATAGGAAGCCTGGCAGTTGTAGGTTCGGGTTTATTAATGGCCTGTAGCAGCGATGACGACATGATGAATACTCCAATGAAACCGGGGCCGGTCTTTGACCTGGGTAGCGGCGACCTTGGAATACTTAATTATGCCTATGCCCTGGAACAACTGGAGGCCGCTTTTTATACAAATGTCCTGGATGGATCCTATTGGGCCGGAGCCAGTGCCGAAGAACGTCTTATCCTGGAAGATTTGTACAAACATGAGGTGATACACCGGGATTTCTTCAAAGCTGCATTAATGGCAGCAGCCAATGGAAATGCAGATGTGGTCTTACCCGATCTCGAATTTGATTTTTCCTCGGTAGATTTTAGCAGTAGGGACTCGGTGCTGGGTACGGCGAGAGTGCTGGAGGACACGGGAGTAGCTGCATATAATGGAGCGGGTAAACTCATTCAAACTCCCGACTACCTGGTGATTGCGGGAAAAATAGTCTCGGTTGAAGCCCGACATGCTGCAGCAATTCGTTCCATTTACCTGGAAGATCCGAAAGCTTTTGCAGGTGATGATGTTGTGGACGGGAATGGTCTGGACCTGGCTCTTGCTCCACCTGCTGTACTAAGTGCCGTAAAAGACACCGGCTTTATTACCACCGAGTTTACCGCAAATCAATTGCCTACCAGTTAATAACCACTTTAAAATTAGTATTATGAACATATTAAACTTTTTAGAAGAATTTACTTCCGACAACCTTGTAAACAAGACATCATCAAGAAAAGATGCCTTTAAGACCTTTGGCTCCCTTGGCAAAAAAGCTCTATTAGCTTCCATTCCCTTTGGACTGGCCACTTCCCCTAAAGTGTATGCTTTTCAGGATCAAAATACCGCTACGAATGCACTTCAGCTTGCACTTACCCTCGAATATCTTGAAGCTGAATTCTATATGAGAGCTTTAGAATCTGGTGTCCTTCCCGGTGGAGGTCGCGCCGAAGCAGTGTATCAGCAAATCTCGAAGCATGAAAATGCGCACGTGGAATTTCTAAGATCGGGATTAGGGGATAACAGCGTGGAATCTCCTCAATTTGATTTTACAGCAGGTGGTGCCTTTGATCCTTTCAACGAGAATGGAGTAGGCCAGGAAGTTGCCTATGCGCAGTTGCTTGCACTTGCTCAGGCTTTTGAAGACACAGGAGTGAGAGCCTATAAAGGCCAGGCCGGTAATTTGATGGGAACAGACTTTCTTACTCCTGCACTTCAAATCCATTCGGTAGAGGCGAGACATGCTTCAGAAATTAGAAGGTTAAGAGCCGAAGTAATGGGTTATGATCTCGACCAGAATGCTCTGGGATGGATCACTCTTGACAACAGGGGGCCGGGAATGCCTGAAGTTACTGATGCAGTGTATGCCGGGGAGGAACAAATCACCCAGGCCGGTGTAAATCTTGTAGATGCCACAGCCTTTGATGCGGTTGCTGTTAGCCAGGCTTATGATGAGCCTATGAGTGGTGAAACAGCTACAGAAATAGCTGGACTTTTTATTGTTCAGTAATAGATCAACCTCATATTTTCCCATCATCGTCCCGGCCCAGTTCGGGACGATTTTTTTTAAGGAGTACATGAACTAAAATACCTATCTTTAGCCTTCAGCTAAAAATTATATGCAGCAGGATTTTCTGATATCTCAGCTCCAGGAGGGCAACGAAAAAGCTTTTGAGAGAATTTATCAACTCTATTCAAAAAGCATTTTTGGAGTAATTTTCACTATTCTTAGGGATGAAGCTTTAGCTGAAGAAATACTTCAGGATGTTTTTCTGAAAGTCTGGGAAAAAGCGCCACTTTATGAACCCTCTAAAGGAAGGTTTTTTACCTGGATCCTGAATATAGCCCGAAATGCTTCCATAGACCATTTACGGTCAAGGACCTACAAAGACCAAAAAAAGAATGTTGAGGATGAAACCTTTGTGGATGCAATCGAAAGTCGGGAGAACTTTGAAGGCAGCGCAGAAGCTCATGGCCTCGAAAAATATATAAAACTTCTTGAGCCGCTCTGTAAAAATATAATTGACATGTTGTTTTTTAAGGGCTATACACAGAAGGAAAGCGCAAAGGTACTGGATATACCCCTTGGAACCCTGAAGACCCGTAATAGAATGTGCATTAAAAAATTAAGAGCTTCTTTAAAATGATGGAGAATATTGAGGAGTATTTGGAATCCGGAATTTTAGAACTGTATGTGTACGGGGCACTCCCCGAAGCTCAACAGGAAGAGGTGACGCGGCTTATAAAAAAACATCCGGAATTGAGGCAGGAAGTGGAGCAAATTGAAGATGCGTTGCGGGAGCTTTCGCGTGCTGCGGCTCCATTTGACCCACAGGTTTTACCGCTATCTTTAAAAAAGAAGATAGGACACAAACCAGAGAAAAAAACCAGTAAATACCGCCACTACACTGCCCTGGCTGGATGGGCTGCCAGTATTCTTTTATTGATCGGGATTTTTGCTTTATATGACGCCAACAGGGAACTGAATGAAAGACTAACAACCCTGGAATTAGAACAGGCCGAACTGGAAAGTCAAATAGTAGAGGCGAGGGAGAATGCAGAGAAGACCGAACAACTATTACAAGTCTTACGTGCCCGTGATATTGAAAAAGTGCCTTTGGAGGGACAGGAATTTGCTCCTGCAGCCTATGCAACCGCCTACTGGAACAAAGCACGGAATCAAACTTTTATAGATGCACAAGAGCTTCCTGCCCCGCCACAGGGGATGGTATACCAGGTTTGGTCGCTGGAACTGGACCCCCTTACTCCCAGAAGTATAGGTCTTCTTGAAGATTTCGAAGAAAACAATAGCAGGATCTTTGTTGTTGAAAACAGCTATGATTCTGAAGCCTTTGGAATAACCCTGGAACCGGCAGGAGGAAGTGAATTTCCAACGCTTGAAAAGCTAATGGTCCTCGGAAAAGTTTCCGCCACCTAATTAAGCTGATGCTTTGGCATACGGATTTCCTACTTAAGAGCTGCAAAAAATCATTCGATGTCCGTAATTCGTTTAGAAACCAGGATCAAAGCAAAGCAGCAGATCGTCTTTGATCTCTCCAGGAGTATAGACTTCCAGTCGGAGGTGAACAGATCTTCCGACGAAAGAGCGGTTGCAGGAAGAACGACGGGTTTAATAGGCCCGGGTGAGACTGTTACCTGGCGGGGGAGACATCTTGGGATTGTGCAGAGTCTTTCTACAAAAGTTACGGAGTTCGATCCCCCACATTTCTTTGCAGATGAAATGCAGAAGGGAGCTTTCAAAAGTTTTCGGCATGAACATTATTTCATCTCCACAGGAGAGGGAACGCTAATGAGGGACGTCTTTTCTTTTCGGACTCCATTAGGCGTTTTGGGCCGCCTTGTCAATTTTCTGTTCCTTAAAGCTTACATGACCAATTTTCTTAAGAACCGCAACAGGATCCTTAAAGAGTATGCTGAAAGTGGGAAGTGGAAGGAGATCTTGAAACTCCATCAGTGAAGGTAGTCTGAGCTGTGGTAGAAAATATTCCACTGGAGGGCGGTCTTTAAACCGGAAAATTTTTCAAAACAAACAAACTGTCGTAATGGAGACGCGGTTGCGGGCTCTCACCGACGGGGGGGCTTTATAACAACATTAGGAAAGCTTTAAAGGAATTTTTTTGCCTAAGCTCCATTTAATTCTGAAATTAAAGAAAAAAGATTATGAAGAAAGAAATGCGAGTTGCCAAATATGACGAGTTTAGCGGGCCCAAGGCGGTTAAGGTTGGAAAAATGGAGGTGCCCGATTTAAAGGAAGGAGAAATTCTGGTAAGAATTGAGGCTGCGGGAGTGAATCCTGTGGATGCTGTAATAACCAAAGGTTATTATAAGGATATGATGCCGCATTCCTTCCCCATCATTCCCGGATGGGATTTTGCCGGAGTTATAGAAGATCGGGGACATGCTGCCCGTCGTTTTGAGGTGGGAGAGGAAGTCTTTGCCTATGCGAGAAGACCCGAAGTAAAATGGGGCACCTTTGCCGAATATATTGTTATTCCGGAAAGTTATGTGGCAAGACGTCCCGAAAACATTTCGATGGAAGCCGTTTCTGCCATTCCGCTGGCAGGGCTTACCGCCTACCAATCCCTTTACCAGTACGGCAATCTTTCCGCAGGACAAAAGCTCCTCATCCTCGGGGCTTCAGGCGGGGTAGGTAGTTTTGGTATCCAGTTGGCAAAGGCAAAAGGTGCAGAAGTCATTGGGGTAGCCAGTAAAAAGAACCATGATTATATGAAGTCTTTGGGTGCAGATCATACCGTCGACTACAATGGCGGGGATGTAGGTGAAGCAGTGAAGGAGATATATCCGGAAGGGGTTGATCTTATCTTTGACTGTACAAGTGGAGAGACCCTGCAACAAAGTCTCAAATGTCTTAAAGATTCAGGTAAACTGGTGTCAATTCTAAACCAGGGAAATGAATTAGATCCAAAAATTGATTTTCAGTTCGTATTTGTGGAACCCAATGCTCTTCAGTTGAACCACCTGCGACAATTGGTGGAAGAGGGTAAAGTTAAAGTGCAGGTAAGTAAAACTTATAAGCTGGAAGAAGCTGTTGATGCTTTGGAACAGATCGCATCGCGGCATACAACAGGAAAAATTGTAATAAAACCCTAGATCGGAATTACTGCAAATAAAACATATTGAGACAAAATAATTGAGTTATCCGTGCTGGAGGATTAAAGCCTCCGGCTATTTTTCAGGCTGAAGAACAGGAGGAATTTTTTACCTTCCTGAACTCTTTTTTGGTTAATTAACCAGTAAACTCATAGACAAATACCGGGTCATATTCGCGGGATTTGAATATACCTGAACCTATTACATTAATGATTAAGTTTTAATAAAGAAGCCCCCATTCCTGATGGAAAGGGGGCTATCTTCTATGATTATTATTCCCTTCAAGAGAGGCCTTTTTCTCCTACAAACGGGCATTAAAGAATAGTAGTTATAGAAGATATCTCCGGCTTTAGTAACTGCTCATTTCGGGATTCAGTTTATATATGTAAGCCCATCTCTCCTCCAGAGTATCAAACCATACATCCCATAATTCCTGCGCTTTTTCTTCTCCCACGGCATCTGTATAGATCTTTGCGGGACTATCTCTTTTAATGTCAATGTCGGCATAACCCTTATATGGTTCCACCACCATGAAATTGGGAGTATCGGGTGCGCCAAGTTGAAAGTTATACCAGAGCCCACGAGGTGATCCCTCTTTATCCTTAATAGCATTGGTAACCTCCCGAATTACCTCTTTAAAGGTATGTTCCTTGCGTACGTTGTAATAGGTCACCCAGATATACTTTGTATCCTCCGGCGTGCTTCTGCTTACTTCCGGCATCGTGCTGGCTACTCTGGAATTTACTTTTTCAATGTGAGGCAGGATATGATTCAATAACGCTATGTAACATTCATTATCTACATCTTTTTTGTTCTCCATTTCACCCCAGGTGGAAATTGTGCCGGCCATGATATATACCTGACCTTCTCCCTGTTGCCTGCTCCACATGCTCCATTTCTCCTCTCCATTATTCTTGAGGTAACATTCTTTCCACTTTTTCACACCTTCTATAAACTGAGAGTTATGTCCTTGTTTGACAGTAATTTCAGTAGTTGTTAAGATCTCACTCGCACCAGCTCCATTTTGTGCTGAAAGCACTCCTGTTCCCAAAATCGCGACCACCAGGGTGGCAATAATAATTCTCATCGTTCTCATAACATCATATTTTAAAATTACATTACTAAGTAACAGATAAGCCAATGTTATTGAAAGTGGTATAGGACGAAAGCACCAAACTCTTGTCCGAAGAAGAGAATTTTATTAACCAGGGAATCAAATGGTCTGTAGTCTCTTAAGCAGTTCCTCCTTAAGAGATTTACTTACGGGTATAGCTTTCCTGCCAATCACTAAATGACCAATAGCTACTTCTTTTACCTGTGAGATATTAACGATATAGGAACGGTGGACTCTCAAGAAGTGCTTCGAAGGAAGTCTTTTATCCATTTCTTTTAAGGTCATGACTACTAAGTATTCTTTGCTGTTGGAAAAGATACGGCAGTAATTGCGTTCGGCTTCAATGTAAAGGATATCCTCTATGTTCACTTTTACCATGGAGTTCAAATGCTTCACAAAGATGCAATCGCTTAGGATAAAGGTCTCGTCTTTTTGAGGTGTGCCATTTGTCTTCTCAGTATTCTTAGAGTTTATTTGACTTATAGTCAACTCAATTGCCCGTTGCAGGTCTAATTTCTTAAAGGGTTTGGAGATAAAACCATAGGGATGGGTGTCTTTGGCCCTGTTGAAGTGAGCGTCATCAATATTGGCGGTGAGATAGATCAACGGGATATTCTGCATCTTCTGCATTTCAAGGGCAGTTTCTATCCCATCCAGGTCTCCTTTTAGATTGATGTCGAGCAGAATGATATCAGGAGGGTTGTCTTTTACGTGCATCAAAGCTTCCTCTCCCCGGGGAACAATGCCTGTGACTTCGTATCCCAGAGAGGTGAGCTGCAGGGAGATATTAGCGGCTATGACCATTTCATCTTCCACGACCAATATTTTGATCTTTTCGCTCATCTATGCGCTTTTTTGAATGGCAAAATCGAATTCCACATGAGTTCCCGTTTCACTGTGCTCCCTCATCTTCCCGTTGAGCTGCCGGGTGAGCAATTGTATCAACTGGGAACCGAAACCTGTACCTTTCGGCGCAACTCCCGCAGTTTTCCCAATTCCGTTATCTCTTACCTCCAGTTTTAGATTCTGCTCCGTGTTTTTTTCCAGGCTAAGTTTGATGACTCCCGGGTTATCCTTAGGAAAGGCATATTTTAGGGCATTCGTAAGCAGCTCATTCACAATCAAACCTATGGGCACGGCTGTGTCCACGTCCAGTACCAGGTTATCCATGGCGCACTCTATCTTCACACGGTCTTCGGCATTGAAGGTGTCAAGTATGCCTTCGCTAAGGTTGATGAAATAATCTTTCATCTCAATGCTGCCCAAATTTTTGCCCTGGTATAACTTCTGATGGATGATCCCCATGCTCTGCACCCTGTTCTGACTCGCGATCATAGCGTCTCTTGTCGCGGGATCTTCAATTTGAGCCGACTGCAGGGCGATAAGGCTTTTTACCATTTCCAGGTTGTTCTTTACCCGGTGATGTATCTCCTTGAGCAGGAGTTCGTTTTCCGCATTTTTGGCACGTATGATTCTGGTGGCTTTTTTGTTCCTGTAGAAGAAGAATAGCAGAAATAGCAAAAACAGCAACAGGAGCGAAGCAATGACGATAATTAGGGTCTGGGTTTTATTTTTCTGCTGAAGTAAGGCAGCCTGGGAAGCCAGGGCCTCATCCTTTTTTTCGGTCTCGTATTTTATAGCCATTTCAGATTCTATACTGCTTATCTTATCCTGAAGCATCTTTTCTGAATTGGCGTGCGCCTTTTCCTTATATAGCAGAGCATTCCTGAAATCCCCCAGTTGGGAATAAGTTTCTGACAGGTCCAGGTATGGCTGAATAAGGCCTACCTGACCCTTATCTTCATAGGAATCCACACCGGCCAAAAGATGATCCAGAGCCTGCTCATATTCTTCCTTTAAGAGGTAAATATGCCCAATCTCAGTTCGATAGGTCGCGCAGCGTTCCTCCCCAATGTGCTCTATGCAAAGGTTCCAGGCAGCCAGGTAATCCTGAAGGGCCTTGTCATAATCACCGGCCTTGATGTATACATCCCCGCGATAAGAATAGGCCCTTACGGGTACAAAGATCTCTTCCGGCACTTTAGTGCGCACGATCTCAAGGCACCTTTCTGTTGCCTCATAGGCCTTTTCATATTCTCCCAGTTCCCCATATCCAATGATAAGGTTGAACTGGGCGATAGCCAGGGCACTATAGTCTTCTGACTTTTCCAAAAGCGGGAGCGCCTGAAGAGTATATTCTATAGACTTCTCAAAATCTCCTGTCACCCTGAATTTCACCCCCAGGGTTCTGTAGGCACTTCCAAGTCCGGCTTCGTCACCGAGCTCTTCGTAAAGCTCAATGGCCTTAAAAAGCACCTGCTGGACTTTCTCCATTTCCCCCGTGTTGAGGTAATCTATGGCAAGGGACCTGTAGGAATCGGCGATCTTCTCCTTATCATTGATCTTTAAGTAATAATCCAGGGCTTTTTCTGCGTGATACACCACAGAGTCTGGCGGAAACCTGCCGTTATAGGAATGCCAACTTGCTAAAGATTCATGGATCTGCGCAACTGTACTATCAGGTGCTGTTTTGTTACCGCGTTTCAGAGTTCTAAGGGCAATGTCGTGGAATTGATCTAGGTTTTCTGCTGAAGTTTCATTGGCGCGCATCCATACAAGAGTGGCATCTACAGATGCATCGGGACCGGGTACCTTTACCTGTGCAAAGCTGAAGCCGGTCCATATATACAGAAGCAAAAACGTGCAGATCATTCTATCCATCACTCTTATTAAACCGGGGGGGAGAAATTTTGATCCTGTAAGATACGATAAACTCCAGTAATTATCCCTTTTCATTTAGTGTAAGGGTCTGAAATACAAATGTTCTAACAAGTGTATTCCAAATTTTTTAGTATGGAAACCCTTTACGTTGCTGACGATTTAAAATAAAATCCCTTATAGTAATAAAACGAATATTAACTGCTACTGTTAGGGTGTTAACTACATGTAACTATCTGGTTTCCAGTAAGAAAACATACATATATGTTTGCTGATAAAGTTTTTATTATTATTTTAGTTCAACTACTAACCGAGTTACTTCCCTACAGTTTCTCTTAAAGATCTTTTTTATGAGAAAATGTACTGCACTTTTCGTTTTTTGTTTTTTGATCCTGGTATCCTGCTCAAAAGAGGAGCTTAATGAAGAGCTACAGGAAACTTCCCAGGAGGATCTGAATGCTGGCAATGAGGTTGTAAGCTCTCAGGGATATTTTGGGAAAAGTGACTTTCTCACTTCAAATTTCCTGCCCACTTTTACTAATTACTTTGGAAGGGACAGAGGGACTGCTACCTATAAATCTGCATCACTGGCTTCAGAATGGGTTCACGAATATGATGATAAAGGAAACCTGCTCAGGTCTTTTTTTTATGAGTTATATCCCTACCGGCTTTTGAAAGAGATCAATTATTTAAAAGCAGAAAATGGGAAACTGAAATATGAGGTCACAAACTTTAGTTACTATGGCCTTATCTATTCAAACACCAGGGAGGAGGTTTTGTTCTATGACGACAAGTTGAATATCATCAGGTTAAATGAAAACTTATCTGTGGAGGAAACTAGTGATGAAGGCTGGATAACCAAACTTTCTTATGGGCAGGATGGGAATATCGCCTATCAGACAGGTTATGAATATGATGAACAGGGGAATGTTTTAAAGTACCTCTCCTATGACATAACGGGGACTCATTATGCCACCGTAGATTACACCTATAATCAAAATGGAGATCCGCTATCTTACCATTTTTACAATATCTATGGCGCTTATAACAAGGTTACTTATCTCTACGGGGGAAATAAAACTTTGGAAAGACAGGAAGAAGAGTATTTTAATGATGATGCTGACTTTGGTACGAGAACATTTATCTATACACCTGAAGAAAGAATCTCGACCCGAACTTCAATTAATTCAGGAGATGGTACAAAGGAGGTGGTAACTTATACCGATGACCAGATAATTGTAGAAAATTACGAAAATGATGTTCTGGTTTGCATTAATATTTATAAGATCCTGGAGTATGGCTATATCATAGAACTTTATAAAGAATATGTCGATGGCGTGTTATACAAGATCGAATATTACGATGCTGAAGGCGAATTGGATTATACGGAATACTATGATGAAAGCGGCAATTTAATAGACACTGTCTACGAGTAACTTCCGAAAAATGATGAATGAAGATCTGTTCTGCTAAAGATGGAGAGCAGAACTTTTTTGTTTCTTTTAATTTTCAATACAGAAGTTTTCATCTCTTATTAATACTGGTATAGCCGGATTTTGAGGTGTAAAATAGGTACAAGGCCATTTCCGATAACCTAAAAGAAAAGTCTATTTACTGCAAAATCTTTGGTTTTTGGTGATTTCGCCGATAATTTCGCCAATTTAATAATTTCACCAATAATTTCACCTACGGGCCCGTTTTTGACTTGAATTCCTGTATTTGAGGTGGCGTGAAAAGAAGCTCCTAGAAAAGGAAAGAGATGAAAATACATCCTTTAAGTACTAAGCTATGATAACTGTTCATCTTGGACGTTTATAAAGGAAAATTGTTGAAAACAAATTTAGAGGTAGGAATAATTAAAAAGTATCTTAATTTCTAATATGTATGCATTAGCATATAAAAAGATATTTTTCGTGGTAATTATATTTACTTACATATAAACTATTATATTTGACAATAATTATATCTCATCACATATAATGAAGAATCTTGCGCATTTTTTAAAGGAAAAGAGAAAAGAAAACAACCTTACCCAGGAGGAGTTCGCCGAAAGAGCAGGGGTGGCCTTAACCGTAGTCCGGAAGATTGAACAAGGGAAGGAAAATTTGAATTTGGAAAAGGTCAATCATGTGCTAAAAATGTTCGGGCACGTACTGGCACCCGTGGAGCAGAAAGAAATAACCTAATTTATGAGAAAGGCAGAAATTTTCTATGGCCATACTTTAGCAGGAATCTTAACGGAAACTGACGAAGGAGAGTATAAATTTCAATATGATACAACTTATATTAAAGAGAACCCTACGCAGTTTTTAACTTTCACCATGCCGGTAAGAGAAGAACCCTACGTGGACAAGCATCTTTTCCCTTTTTTTGAAGGTCTTATTCCTGAAGGATGGTTGCTTGACATAGCTTCTAAGAACTGGAAAATAAACAGGAGAGACCGCATGGGTTTACTTTTGGCCTGTTGTAAAAATTGTATAGGTGCAGTAAGTGTTCATCCAATTGCCGAGGGAAATGAAGAATAAGTGTCTTTATTGTTATCAGGAACTACAAAAGTCGGACTTCCCAGATTTCCACAGGAGTTGTGTAAAAACCTTTTTTGGTACAGAAGAACCACCTGAACTGCAATATTCACTAAGCCAGATGAGCGATCTTGCAAAGAATGTTGTAGAAAGACGTATTGCAGTTCCCGGAGTTCAGCCAAAGCTGTCGCTTTCGTTGGTGGAAGGTTCCCTAAACGAAGAACGGCAGAGGTTAACAGTAGTGGGGGCATTAGGAGGGAAGTATATTCTAAAGCCACCATCCGAGGCATTTCCTCAGATGCCTGAAAATGAACATGTGACGATGAGAATTGCCGAAGCCTTTGGGATCAATACTGTTCTCTCAAGTTTAATTCGGCTTCAGAGCGGGGAATTGTCTTATATCACAAGAAGAGTAGATCGCACTGATGCAGATAAGAAAATTCATATGCTCGACATGTTCCAAATCCTGGGAGCTACAGACAAATATAAAGGCTCTATGGAAAAAATTGGAAAAGCGGTTGGGCTATATTCGAATAATACGTTGCTGGATAAGCTCTACTTTTTTGAATTAGCTGTTTTTAGTTTCCTCACTGGAAACAATGATATGCATTTAAAGAACTTTTCGCTTATTAAGAGGGGAGACCTTTGGGCACTGTCACCTGCTTACGACCTGTTGAACGTTTCTATTGTTAACCCTGATGATAATGAAGAACTTGCTTTGACCCTGGAGGGTAAGAAAAGAAGACTTAACAGAGCGCATTTTGAAAGATTAGGTCTTGGACTCGATTTAAACGAAAAACAGATCACTGGAGTTTTCAAAAGGTTTGTCAGAAATAAGAAAGTTGCTTTTGAATGGATTAGTAACTCCTTTCTTTCAGAAGAATATCAGAAGAAATATAAGAATCTTTTAGGAGAGCGTTATACAATTCTCAATAGTTAGAATTTGAGCGTATTACTATTTCCCTTTCGAAAATAGCAAATGGGCATTCGGAATAGGATATGGAAATATCAGTCTTTTGTTTTATTCTTCTACGCCTCCATCGGCCAATCCCTATACTGCCCCTCGGCCTGTTCAATCACTTCTTTCAACAAATTATCCAGTTCAGAAAATGGTACTTTGCCGCGTAATTCTTTTTTCACTGCCAGACGAATGGCGGCACGGGCGTCTTCTTTTTTGGTCCAGTCCAACTGGAGGTTTTTCTTTACGGAGTCAACTACTTTATGCACCAGATCCTGGATGGGACCGGATTGGTTGAGAAGTTTTTCGTTGGCAGACAAGAGGTCATAGAAAGCCAGTTCGTCTTCGGTTAAACCGAGTTGCCTGGTCCTGATGTCATCCTGCTGAAATTCATTCGCGATATCCAACAAATGCTTGATGGCCGCGATAGAATCCAGCGAATTCCTGTGGTAGTTGCTCAGCACTTTTTCGAGCTCTTCCTTTAGCTTTCTGAACCGGCGGATGTTCTTGGGCTTTCGGACTCTTATCTCGTCATTGATGATCCTGCGCAGCAATTCTACTTTGATGTTCTCATCGCCTTTTTCCTTTACAATGGCCTGAAACTTATCGTCTACTATGGAAATATCGATCTTGTCGAGGTTGTACATTTTCGCCAGGTCTACAATTTCCTGCGACTCCAGGGATTTGCTTATCAGGTCTTTTATCTTTTCATTCTTTTCCCTACGCGGACCGGGTGGGAATTTGATCTTTCTGATAAGTTGCCTTATCTTCTGAATGATCGCCAGCTCTTCCTGAATTTCCCAAACACGGGGATCTGAACTTGTCATTGCCACCAGCTCTGCCAGCTTTCGCTCTTCGAGCAAAAAGGCATCGGTCACGGCATCAGATTTTAGAAGGCTGTTCACTTTAGAGTTTGACCATTTCATCCTGTCCATAGAGGACATTGCGTTGATGGTTTCCGCATCAAAATCACCTATCATATATTTCACTTTCTCAAACTGCTCCAGGCACACTTTTACCGCGGCTTCAAGATCTATAGTAGGTTTTCCTTCCCCGCCTCCGGCGGTGTATTTTTTGGTGGCTTCGGCCAGGAAGCCGGAAATGCCTATAAAATCTACTACAAGTCCGTTGGGTTTGTCGCCGAAAACCCTGTTCACCCTTGCAATCGCCTGCATCAGGTTATGGCCTTTCATTATCTTGTCCACGTACATCGTATGGGCGCAGGGGGCATCAAATCCCGTGAGCCACATATCGCGAACGATCACAATCTGCAGCGGATCCTCAGGCGTACGGAAACGCTTTTTAATAGCTTCCATCGCATCTTTGGTCCGGATGTGGGGATTCCAGGCTGGAGGGTCTTTGCTGATGTTTCCGGTCATTATCACGGCTATTTCAGGGCAGCCTTCCAGCGCGGTGAGGGCATTGTACATTTTTACGCAGTTCTTCCGGCTCATACAAACGATCATCGCTTTGCCTTCCAGGCTTTCGGTTCTGGCCTTGAAATGGGTGAGGATGTCTTTGGCAACTCTTTCCACCCGGTCTGCAGCCCCGGCGGCATCTTCTATCGCTGCCCACACGGCATTGTTCTCCTCGTCCTCATCTTCTTCCATTTCATCCAGCTCCTTGTCATATTTGGCTTTGATGTTGAGCGGGACCATTTTTGGCTCGTAATAAATGGGCACCGTGGCACCGTCTTCCACGGCCTGTTTGATATCGTAAGTGTGAATGGTGGGGCCAAATACCTGTTGGGTATCGGCATCTTTGCCATCTACGGGAGTTCCGGTGAAGCCTATAAAGGAGGCATTGGGCAGGGCGCGTCTTATGTTCTGCGCAAAGCCGCCGCTATGGAATCCATACTGGGTGCGGTGGGCTTCATCTGCCATCACAATTAGGTTGTGTCGTTCAGAAAGTACAGGGTGGGAGAGCTCTTTTCCCGAAGCCAGTTCTTTTAACCGAAATTTCTCAATGGTGGTAAAGATCACCCCACCGCCATCGGTGCTCAGCAGGGCCCGCAGCTCATCTGTCGTATCTGCGTGTTGTACGTGGCCCACCAGGTCTTTGCACAGCACAAAATTCTCATAGAGTTGCTGGTCCAGGTCATTGCGGTCTACCTGGATGAGGATGGTGGGGTTTTTCATTTCGGGCATTTGCCGAAGGATTCCGGTAAGGATGGCCATCGAAATGCTTTTGCCCGATCCCTGCGTGTGCCATATCACTCCCAGCCGACCGTCACCACTGGGTTTTATATTTTCTACCGCAGAGTCCACCGCTTTTTTGATGCCCCAGTACTGGTGGTATTTTGCGCCTTTCTTGATTATTTTACCGTTGTGGTCTTCGTGGAAAATGAAGTTTTGCAGGTAGTTTAATAAGGTTTTCTTCGGAAATAATCCCTTCAGCAAGGTTTCCAGCTGAAGTTCCTGTTGCTGCTGAAGGTCATCCCCGTGCAGACTTTTCCACGGAGCAAACCACTTCAGGGAGGAGTTGTACATCCCGTGCAGGGTCTCCAGCCCATCTGAAACTACCGTGATGGCATTGTAATCAAACAGCTGCGGAATATCCTGAAAGTAATGCCCAATTTGCCGGTGCGCGTTTTCCACGCCCACCTCGGGATCAAACATATTCTTGAATTCAAAAACGATAAGCGGAAGTCCGTTAATGAAGATGAGCAGATCTGTGCGCCGGCTGTTCTTGCCAATGATCTTTACTTCATCTGCACACACACAAAGGTATTTTTCTCAGGTTCTTTATAATTGATAGGGTAGAGGTGCCGGGCCTGTTCCTTACCCGAAGCATCTTTCCAGGTAATGGAAACTCCCTGGGTCAATTTAAGATGAAAATCGCGGTTGCGGTGATCGAGATCCATTCCTTCGTGCTGCGTAAAAGCTGAAAGGGCTTCGTTAATGGCGGTGCAAGGTACACCTGGATAAGAGCTCACTAAAAATTCCAGAAGATCCTCCTCCAAAACCACTTTTTTGAGATCCCGCTGCAGGGAATTGTCTTCTTTATAAGTGTACCCCAACTCCTGAAGGCACTCTATGGCAGCCTTTTGCACCGTGATCTCGATCATTTGTGTCATAGGACTTCAGAGTAGGTTTTTTCCACGTCTTTTACGCGGACTTCCCCGCTGATGAGTTTTGAAAGTAAAGTGTCGCGGAGTTGAGTGAGGGTTTGGTTGTAATTTGGGTTAGCACCTGTGTTTTAACGTTTATGCGTCTTTTGCATCTATTAGACGCCAATATTCCTCTTCTCCTTTAAAAATTCTGATTGCCCCTGATCTAACCATTAACTTTCTTAGCTCTTCATCATCAAAGCCTCCTAAATGTTTTTTAATAGTTGCGAAAGTTCTATCTGTAAACCTTGGGTCATTCAAAAATTTTTTAATTGTCGTTTCCGCCACGAATTCAGTTTTGTAGTTTTCCTGTAAAATTTTTAATTCTTGATTGAATCGCTGTTTTTGAAGAAAAAAGGTAATTAGGCCTCCAATAATGGCACCTAATAAAGTAAAAATTCCAGTTAAAATTGATGGATCCATATTAATAGATTTTTCGCTGTGAGTTCAGTTGCATAAATATTCCTTGAAAGGTTTTAGTTTTTGATTTGAGAGGAATGTCTCCTTTGTTTTCATATTTAAATTTTGGATGGTATCCATTTGCAGGTTTATCCTGTATAAAAAAAAGTGCGGGCTGGCGAGCAAGATTGTCCGCAGGACAATGCGCTAATAAAGCATATACTGAGATTCTATTCAAGATTTATTTTAGAATTGTTTTTAAAGTGTTGTGAGTTGTTCTTATTCTCCAGTGTCTTGTTTGACTGATATCCCGTTCACTTCAACTTTGTTTATATTCTTTTGTTGAATTTGTGATTGAAATTGATAATAATTTGTTTGGATATTAATGTAAGTTGAGTTGTTACGCTGATTTCTATACTCAGATAATTTTAAGGATTGGTTTTGAAGTTCTCTTTTCTTCCTCTCATTTCTTTCATCTTGCTTTTCTTCTAATTCTAACTCCTTTATTTTTATTTCTAAAAATTGTTCATATTTTTCTACACCGTAAGTAAGTATATAGCCAGTCATAATTACAGCTGCAGACCATTTTGGAAGTAAAATTTTTAAAGTGTCCCCATTCTCAATTCTATATCCAGGGAAGAGCCTATTCTCAAGAGAAAATTTTGTATTAACTGAATTTCCAGTGTTGATTTGTTGGATACATAGGGGAATATGAAGAAAGCGACTAAAATAATGATTTTCAGGAGAGAATGACACAAAATCATCGAAAACACCGATCTGGATGAGGTCGTTGTAGATTTCGTTTGCGGAATTAATTATTATTGAAAGTTGCTTAGCTGTTAAATAATTAAAGTCTATATAAATATTTATATTCTCGTCAATAAAGTTACTTTCGTTGGTCATTTGTTTTCGGTTTATTCTTCACCATTGTAAACAATGGTTTCGGCTATGAGCTGTTGGTTTTCAAACCTAAACTTTTCAGTTTATTACTGCCCTTTCAGCTATGTTAGTACTTTCGTTAATCAATTATTCCACAATTGTTTATAGGAGATTTTGAGGGTATGTGCATTTTAGTTTTCAAGGTTTTTATATGTAATTACATTCTCCCTGAATAGATATGCTTCGGATGAGCCTAAATCAACCATTCGGTTCAAAATCCAAACATAATCATCTATTAAGGTTTTGTCCTTCTTGATTTTAGAAATATGGTTGTAAAAAAGTCGTTTTATCATTCTTTCTGCCGCACTTGTCGTCAAAGCCCGTGAAGCAAGAGTATTTGTTTTAAATATTTTTGTTAACCAACTTATGCCGTCTGGTAGAAATTCTTTCTCTCCAACGGTTGAAAACACGTTAATCGCCGAGGAAGTATGGTTTTGACCCTTTTCAAGGTATATTTTTTTGTAGAAATCTTTTTTGCCAACCAAAACATTCCAACTATTTTCATTCGGATTACCGTGGTAATCCCATAGTAAATATCTTATGTCCAACAGAAGTTTTTTGATTAGCGGATGTTTTCCGTTGCTAGGAATTAAATCAAAAAGAGTTTCCCAAAGATTCCAAAAGTTCGCTTGTTGTCTTGCGTATTTCTTTTGTTCTATTTTCAAATTCCCATTGTCATATAACTTTAATACAAGGTAATCTAAAGTTGTGTTTACAAATTCAAGCAAGTCATTACTTCCAAACTTTTGATTTTTAGTTTGGTTTGATAATGAATCAACTAACGTTGTTAAAATAGATTTTGAAAAATTAAAATTTGAGTTCAATAACAATTTGGCAAGATATTGTTGAATAAAAAAAATCGATTCGTGATGAAATTGGCGTGATTCTCTTCTTCTATTATAAGAATAATCTTCTTTTTTAATTAAATCACTAAGAACGATTGGTAATATATGGTTTATGAAATCTGTAAAATCATTATCAGCTGTATCGTAAGGGGTAATTACCAAAGCTCTTGCCAATAAATATGCTTTGCTTTTTTCTAAATTTATTTCAGCCAGGTCTAATTTTAAATTTTTGTCAGATGAAATTCGTTGAACAAAATTTTCTTCATTTTCCTGTGCTTCCTTTAACTTTTCCTCATCTTGGTAACCGTTTAAATGTGGATGAGCTTTTTTGTAATTGGAATAGTTGATAAGCCCAAGCCAAATTCTTTTTGCCTCATCCGGAAATTGTGGAAAAAACTTCTCTCTAATGTACGTAGTGATTTTATCAATTTCGTGGTCGTGAAACGGTGCAAATAGCATATAAATCATTGTTGCTATTATTTCATTTTTATCTTCATCATTATTTGCATTTTGCATCAGCAAATGGAAAGATGATAATGCCAATTCCTTTTCCATTATATTAATGCTCTTATTAAGATTGTAATTTCTGCTAAATGTATCTTGAAGAATAGAGCTTATTGAATTTACAATGGTTTCTATACACCAACTTTTCTGTTCTTCTCCAATAGAACTTGAAAATTCACGTAATCCGAGAATAGCAAGTGTTATAGGTTTACTGAAAAAGGTATCGAAATTATTATCGTCAGAATAATACTGATAGCACTCTATCCATTTTTCACAACTAATGGGTTCTTCTTTTTTGTGAGCTTTTGAAATTATATCTGAATATGTAGCTGAGGTATTTTGCTTTTCAAAATAATCTTTTGATGAAGACAAATGTTCAACGACTTCTTGTTCGTATTTGGGCTGAACAATAAATCCTCCAAGTTTTTGATCATATGGTTGAATTTCCCAAGTTCTTGTATCAATTTCATTCAATCGCTTTTTCCACATTACATCATCTTCCTTAATATCTTCTTTAAGTTTATCAAATAGGTTGTGTAATTCTGGATTGAGTTTTCTAATATTGAATTGATAATTCACAATAAAGTCTCCTAATCCACGTGTGTATTGTTTTCTATGTATTAATTGATTTGATTCCCCCCGCTCCTTTTGTGCAAATGCAATCCGATTGTCCATAGGAGAAAGTACTGAATGTTCGTGAAGTGCCCGGCTTGAATCCCAATCATAAAATTCAGGTATAGATAATAGTGGTAACATTGCTTCTTCAACTTCTTCAGGATATGCAATTGCAACGCTTGTCAAAACCGATAATGGGGCAACATTATTGCTGTTTTTAAGAACATAATCAAACATAAATTGTATGTTCTTTTTACTTATATCTGTTTTTCGTTTTGCTGTTTCCAATAAGAACTTTTCCAAACTCATCAGCAATGATTCCAAAGCGTAATTTGTAACGCTTGAGCCTCTGTAAGCTGCCCATAATTCCCAGGCAGCATATTGTTTTACTACTGTCCCATCCTTCAATTCAATTTCTATTTGTGAGATTTTGTGTTTGTATTCACAAGTAGCGTTCACGTAAAAATCAACTGAATAATTGATAAAATCAATGATGAATTTTAACCCAATGATTGGGTGAACCCACAATAAATTGTAAAATGGTGTCTTGTAGATTCCTGAAGGAAAAAAAGAATGCTTTTCTCTAATGCCCCAACATTCTTCGTCTCGTAAACGGCTTGCTAAAAATCCTAAACCATTAGGAAAGTCTTCTTTTTTCGGTGGAATGTATTTCCAATTTTTCCAAGCTGTTTCAACAATTAATTCGGGTACTTCCTTTAATAAACGTTGATTTCCTATACCTGAAAGACAACTTTCAATTACGTTCTCGTAAAAAGTGTTCAATCTCCAAGAATCACGATTTTCGTTATTATCAAATGCTCTAAAAAGAAGTTGTATAATTTCTTCTTTTGAAATTGTAGCCAAGTCGAACAAAATTGTAATCAAGATTGAAGCTTTATCTCTGGCGTTTTCTTCTTGCCAAAACTCTTTTTCTTCCTCAACTTCTTTAAGGTAAAAAAGGACGATAGATTTTGCCGATTCTAATTCTAAACCTTCAATTTTGTGGTATTGAAAAAGTAATCGGTAATACCATTCCGTAAGAAAATTCAGTATTGATAGTTTAATTGTGTCTAATTGAACTATGTGCTTCTGAATAAAAAATATTGCTTCTTTCCAGCCCGAACCAATAGGTAAAAGAAAATTGCTATTATTGGCTTTTTGATCGCTTTCTTTGCAGCAAGTTTTTATGATATGCAAACATCTGTTGAAGAAAACAGCATTGTTCTCAAGAAGTTCTTTTTCAAAATTTAGGAAAAACGAATTACTGTTTTCGGATTTAAAAATAGCTATCAGCAATTCATCAGCCCAATATTTTTCAATCGTTGAGTCAGAAATTGTCGTCTTAATTAGCTCGCTTATAGTGCTATTGTTGTCAATTAGATAATCTTCTACCCATAGGCGAAATGCTCGTCTGATAGCGGGTTCATTCCCCAAGTTAACAAACAAATCTTTTGGTTCAGGAAAATCTTCGAAGGTTGAGGAAACATATTTTACTAAAGCCCAATCTTCTAAAATGTCGTGAGTGGGGGCATACTTTCTATTGTTGTTTTCCTGAAATACTATTTCGTCATTTTCTAAACAAACAATTGCTTCCGCATCGGATTTATCGGGTGTAGTAAAGAGTTTCATCTCTTTTGCTCTCTTAACTGCAATTTCTTGAAACGCTTTTTCTCTTTTAATTGGCAGGCCGTTTTTTGTATTTGTCGAATCTACAACCAATGAATTCCACAACTTATCTTTAAATTCAGTTATTGAAACCGTAGCATAATCTTCGTCTGTTTTACCAATTGCTAATATTGAAAAATCGAGATATTTTGGGCTTCGAAGTAATTTTTTGACTTTGTCATTTTTCAGAACACTGCTTAACTGTGGAAATTTATCAGCTACAAGTTTAAGTTCTTCTCCATTGAGACTTGGAACGTCAATTATGTCTATTTCATTTTTATTAATTCCGAATTTTAAGGTAATTAAATCAATCGCATATCTCCGGGATGAAGCAATAACCTTGATTTCAGGATGTTCTGTAAGCAATCCTATTAATTGTCTAAAAGCACATTCCGGATCTGCTTCTAATAATTTTTCCAAACTATCAATAAAAATGATTTTTTCAGGGATTAGAGAAATACAGGAGAAAATATCTTGTATCGTTTCGTTCACGCCCTGCCTTGAAAACACATTTGCAAGTGTTGATTCATTAAATTGATCAGCTCTGAAAACGAACACGCTTGAATTTTGAAAATCTTTTTCAAGAATTTCTTTGATTTTCGCGGATTTACCAACACCCGGCTTTCCTGTTACAATCGTAATTTGATTACGGCTTAATGCCTCTAAAATTTTTTCCTTTGCTTCGGTTCTCGGTAATTGAAATTGATTTCCGCCAGATCCAATTGAAGTTTTTATTGGTCGTAAAATCTCTCTGCTGTCTGATTTAAGTTTCTCAACAGTTTTTAAATATGGACTTATTTGTGTATTGTCAAAATGATTGTAGAAATCTCTGTCTTTAATGCTTTCAACTGTAACGCTCCCACCATTTGGATTAAGTGTTCCAGCGTAAGCAAAAATACTATCCCAAATTTCTTTTTCTGTAGCAGTTGAATCTTTACTTCTGCATAGCTTGATGAGATTAAGAAAATATGCTTTATCAATACTACTTTCGTTTGAAAAATCATATTCTAGAATATCAACACATTTTAAAAATTCCCATAACTCTTTATCGCTTAAGGCGATATTTCTGTTTGCTTCTTTTAGTACTTCGCGGAAAACATCTAGCCGTTTCTTTTTTCCCTTTATTCTTTGTACTTCCGAAATAAAATCGGCTTCTGTAGCGTGGGTTGTGGCCCAATTGAAAAGTGATTTTAGATGATTTCGTTCATCTTTAGTTAAACCATTTTTTACTACTATGAGTTTATCTCTTGTTTTGTCAAAAATTGAAGTATTATTATAGTCTTTCCAAAAAGCACCAATTACTTCTTTAAATTTTTCATTGTCAGCAGTAAATGAAATGTCGTGTTTTACTTGAACCAATAAGCGATGATCTCCTTTCTTGGATTTTGCAGTAGCCATAAAATCGTCAGTCTCATAGCCTCTATTAGTTATTTGCATAGCAACCTCTGCAAGTTGACCTGAATCTATAGAAGGAACATTACCACGTATGATAAGCGTTGTTATAAATGCTGTTTGAACGAGTTGCTCAAAGTTTGTCCCACCACCTCCTTTTTGAAAAACGCTTCCTTTGTCTGACATATTTAATTAGTTCTTTTTTCTCTTTAGGCGATTATAATTTGATAATCAAAGTATTTTTTCAGCATTACCCACAGCGTCTCGTACAAAACAATGCGAGCTGATTTTGATTGTCCGCAGGACAATCAGGCGCAGCAATAGAGCACGGAGCTTCGATCAGGGACTAATTTAAGCATTGTGTTTAGCAGTGGTAGCTGCTGTTATAATAATTTATCTCTTTTTGCTTTTCTACCAAATTCCTTTATAGAATTAAATAGGAAATACTCTTCTTGTTTTGTCAGAGTTCCTTTTTGCTCATAGAGCTGTACAAAGTGTCTAATTAACTGCATAGCTTTATCATTTCCATTTGAAGCTGATTCTAAATCGAGAATTTGCTTTAAAGCATCCATTTTTAATTCTAATGAAGTATTATCTAAAAAATCATTTTTGAGTTTTAAGAAATCTTCAATAGCTTTTTTATCCCCTATAAGGAATCTCGAACTATCTCTCAAAATTGAATGATTTAAAGACGCCACACTGCCATTTGGAATTTTCCTTCGATAAATTACATCCGAGTTCATCGAATTATCGTGGAAAATTCGGAGTAAAAACTTTTTATTTATAGGAACAGTAAATTCTTTAGATCTTAATAAGGGATTTATTTCGTTTGATAAGGTATCCTCTGCTATTAATGGATTATCGCTCGTAATAAATTCGGAATCATCTCTAATATTACTTATTTCAAGCACTGCATTTCTGTGAAAATCTACAATTGCTCTTGTTCCAACTAAATGTTCTTCTTTAAAAAAATTCTTCATTTTTGAATGAACACTACCTATAATTTCATCCAGAGTAAATTCTCTAAAACCAAAATCCTCATTTAAATAGGTCAATCCTTTTTTATTCTCAGATTTTTGAATTTTATAAAGTTGGTTTATTTTATTTGTGTGATAAATAAGGGTTTCTCTTAGATGTTTAGGGTTTCTAAGATATAATTGAAAAACTCCAATTAAAATTGTTTCCTTTTGACTTTTAGAAATATGCGAAACATAATTATTAATTAAAATTTCATATGCTTTAAGGTATAATGGTTCTATCCAATTAGCATACTCTTTTTCAATAAATAGAATATCATTGGAAATTTTTGAATTTTCGGAGAGAGTGTATAAATGTTTTTCAGCACAAATATTTTTTGTATTTGCACTGAAAAATTTTCGTTTCTTTATATCATAAACATCAACAACATATTCATTTCCACTTTTTTTTGCAAAATGTTTGAGATAAACTTTTGGTACGAAATGTTGTCTCATAATTGTAGATAGAAATGCGCTAATTTTTATTCTTTAATTCTTTTATTGTTTATTTGCACTGGCCCTTACTTCTGTACTCATTTTTCCGATTGGTCATCAATTATATTTTAAAATATTTCCTCAAAATCAGCTTTAATCTTCTCTCTTAATTCTTCCCCTTTTTCAAACTGCATTAATAATTGGGTCTTGAGACCCTCCATTTTTTCTTCAAAAGGTACGTTGGGACCGAAGCGGAGGAAGACGACGGAAATTTGTCATCGAGCAAAGAATTCCCCAGTTTGATATCAAAAGAAAGGTACCGAAACATCAGGTTCATCAGGCACAAACGCAAGGTTTGTGCGGTCATTTCCTGCCCGTAGATCGCGATGTCTTTTTTGTTTCCGCCGTGTTCCTTGATAAACTTCAAACTCTGCACAAACATCCCGCCACTACCACAAGCCGGATCAAAGATGCGGCCTTTGTAAGGCTCCAGCAATTCCACCAGCAGCCTTACAATACTTCCGGGCGTAAAGAACTGCCCCGCACCCGATCCTTCTGCCATTGCAAAGCGGCCAATGTAATATTCATAGATACGGCCCAAGATATCGCTTTCGGGATTTTCCTTTTCAGAAAATTTAGGGTGGGAAAGCAGGTTAATGATTCCGCCGGTTTGTTTGGGAGATAGTTCACTTCGTACAAAGATCCGCGGCAAAATATTCACCAGCTGGGGGTTATACCCCGTTAATAGTTCCTGGATCACATCAAAGGCATCATCGATCTTCACCTTGATATCATCCTGCTCGGCATTGTCCTTCAAATACTGCCAGGAAGCGGTTTCGGGAATTTTAAACGTATTTCGGGAGCGGTATTCATCCCGGTCTTCCAGGACGTAATTGATCTCCTCCTTATCTGTAGTGTAATAATCAGATTTGGGATCATTCAGCTGCTCCTTCAGTTCCTCGCGCACCACCTCATAGCGTTCGCTAAGGTGCTTTACGAAAACAAGGGGAAGGATGTAGTTTTTATAGTTATTCTCAGATACCGCGCCGCGCAATTCGTTCGCCGCATCCCAGAGTTCTTTTTCAAAATCAATGTCTGCTTTTGCCATTAAATAGGGGTTAATTTAGAAATAGAGAGACCGGTAAAATTAAATATGTGGACTCACTTATTTATTAATCCGGTAGGGAAGGATTAGGGAGTCCAATTTAAAGAAAAAAAGGCAAAAGTTAAGGAAGTGTGAAGGGAAAATTCTTACATTTAAATCCCTACAGAAATTCCCTACCAATAATTTTACTGAACCCTCTTTGGAGGAACCACTGACTTGTATTAATCATAAGATGGAAAAATGAATGTCAAAGAAGAATTTATCGATTGGATTTATAAAAATTCTAATCCAAATCTTTCAAGTCTAGGCAGGGAAACCATTTCCAAGAATATCGATGAGTCAAATGAATTTTTTGACAGGGACATCATGGAAGTAAATCATTCTGACTACAACGAAATGCGGAAATACCTTAGGGAGGAACTATATCAAAAGGATACTCCTTTTGATAAATTTAGTGCAGGAGTAGCTAGTGGACGCCCCAAAGCTCTTTTAGGCAAGGAAAATTACTTGAAATTTTTAAAGGAGAAGTTCAGTTCCGGTAAGAGAGAAGTGAATTACTGGATCTTTCAGGGTAGTCCCGAGATCTATGATGTTGAAAGAGCTTTAAGAGCGGGACATCTTAAAAGCTGGAAGGTTGCTGCTCACAAGGACAAAATAAAACCAGGTGACAAAATTATCTTATGGCAGACAGGAGAAAGAGCAGGATGCTACGCACTTGCAGAAGTGATATCAGAAGTAGGAAAGGTTTCAGAAGAGGAATATGAAAAGAGTTATTACAAAAATGGACGATCTGATGGAGAAGCGGTAGATCGTGTCAAAATAAGAATACAATTATACCTGGCAGATTATCCGGTACTGTGGGAGGATATAAAAGAACTACCCGAATTTGAAACCTTTAAAGCGGGCAATCAGGGCACAAACTTTTCTGCAACAAAAGAAGAATATCTCAGCATAAAGGATATAGGAGAGGGGAAAAGCAGGAGTTATTATCATGAGGTAAAGAGACAATTTCCAAAGGAAAAGGTAGAGCAATTTTTAAATATTCTAAGGCAATTTGTAAAGAAATTTAATCTCGCTCCCAATGATGATAGAATAAGTTTCAACGTAAGACCTGAAAGAAGACGGTTAGTTTTCATAATAGGTAATCGTTATGCACTTATGATTCAAAAAAGAAGGACTGATACAGAGTTCTCATTCATTTCATCTAAAGTCCTTAGTGATGATCATGGTAAGTTCAACAATTATACGGGTGAAACTGAGATGTACTGGAATAAAGTGGATAATTTGAAAGATTTTCAGGATTTCATTGAAGAGGGCTTCAGAATTGAGCTAGAGAGGCAGAATAAAACCCCTTATAAAAAATTTATAGACCCGGTATTCGTCCGTCATATTTATAATCCAAAAAGTGATATGAAGACAATTCACCTTAATGGAAATACTGTTTATAAACTTTCTATGGGAACCTTTCTCAAAACGAAGGAATACCGGCAGCAGGATTTGATTAGCTATTTTGAAGAAAATCACCTGGGGGTGATGCATAAAAATACAGCCAACAATCAGGGTGAAAACTTTCAACATCAGGTACAGGAGGGTGATCTTGTGTATATCACTTATGGAAAAGATAAATTGGGTGCTCTTTGCAAGGTTGTAGGTGAGGCCCAAGAGCTCGGTGAGGAAATCGATAATAAAATAGGAGAAGAGGGTTATCTTGGAAGGAGGTTAGAAATTTTAGCAGCCCCCAAGACTAACCACACTAGAAGTTTGGTGCACGATAAGCGCTCCTGGTTGCCAAGTGGTTTTTCTACCCTTGTGGAGATTCCTGATTTACGAGAGGCGAATGAGCTACTATTTTCTCCTTATTACGGTGTGAAAGTATGGAAAAAAGAAGAAGATCTTTTGATTGAAGAAAGATCTACTGATACTGAAGAGGTGAAAAAGACGGCACGATCCTTAAATAGAATTTTATACGGCCCTCCCGGAACAGGTAAAACCTTTCAATTGCAGGATAAATATTTCAAAGAATTCACTGTCCAGGAAACTTCATTGACCCGGGAACAATACCTGGAAAATATTGTTTCAGATCTAAAATGGTGGCAGGCTGCTGCAATAGCTTTGTTAGATCATAAGAGATCCAAAGTGACTGATATTGTTTCTCATGAGCTGTTAAGGATAAAAACAAAGCTATCGAACAGTAAAAATCTTAACGCCACGCTTTGGGGCTATCTACAACATTATACAGTTCCTGAATGTGAGTATGTAAAGGTTGCGGCCAGGAGTTCGAATCCTATTTTTCATAAAGATGAAAATTCAGTTTGGGAAGTAAAGGAAGATCTTCTGGAACAGTTTTATCCCGAAGCTTATTCCATTTTGGAAGAGGTGAAAAATTATCATCCCAATTCGGATAAGCAGATTAAGAACTATGAATTTGTGACTTTTCATCAATCCTTTAGCTATGAAGATTTTATTGAGGGCATTAAACCTAATTTAGATGAAGAGGAAAACAATGTTTCGTATCGCATAGAAGATGGCATCTTTAAAAAGATGTGTTTAAAAGCAGATGCTGACAGGGAAAATCAATACGCTCTATTTATTGATGAAATAAACCGTGGAAATGTCTCTTCTATTTTTGGCGAACTCATCACGCTTATAGAAGATGACAAGAGATTAGGAGAAGAAAATGAATTACGGATAAAATTGCCATATTCAAAAACTGAATTAGGAGTACCGCCAAACCTCCATATCATTGGCACCATGAATACCGCCGACAGATCTGTCGAAGCTCTTGATACTGCTTTAAGACGACGCTTTGTCTTTGAAGAGATCATGCCGCAACCGGAACTGTTGAGAGATATCGAGTTTAATGGCTTTAACCTGGAGGAGTTGCTCAGGAACATCAATGAAAGAATAGAAGCCCTTCTTGATAGAGATCATACCATTGGGCATTCCTATTTCATAAAGATAGATGACGGAGATAGTGAAGCTTTACAAGAGGCATTCGAAAACAAGATCATTCCCTTGCTGCAGGAATACTTTTACCATGATTATGAAAAGATCGCTTTGATCCTGGGAGAAGGATTTATTGAACGAAGAGATGCAAAGTTGAAATTTGCAAAGTTTTCCAAAATTGATCTTCCTGAAGTTCTGCCATCTTATCACCTTCGAGAGATAGAAGATATTGAGTCAGCTGTCCGTATTTTACTTAACAGGGAAGATGAGGCAGGGGAATAAGATCATACAGGTTTTTGAACATGAGTTGCTGCAGGTAGGGGAGCAGTTTCAGCAAAAGCATTTAAAGGCTTTTTCTAAATTAAATGCGCTGCATGATGATATGTATTTTGACCTGCGGTACAACGGGATTAAATTCAAAAATTTTGTTGGGGTGATCCAGGTGGATGGTTTGACCGTTGAGATCCTTCCTAAGATCGATGCTTCAGAAACCAATGAGGAGCTTTGGCAATCGGTACTCATCGAGATGCTTAGAACTACTAAAAAGCTACAGGTCCAAAAAGTTGGAAACGCGAATGTCTCCCGGCAAAACATTCACCTCCTCGATATTTATTTTGAATGGTTTCTCAATGAGCTGGAGCTGTTGATCCATAACGGTTTAATAAAGCAGTACTACAAGCAAACAAAGAATGTAAAAGCCTTAAAAGGCAAGCTGGAATTTGCCGGCCACCTCAGAAAAAACCTGATCCATAAAGAACGTTTTTACACGACGCACCAAATATACGACAAGGATCATCTCATTCACCAAATTTTGTCAAAAGCTTTATACATCATAGAAGATTTTACAAAGGGAACTTATCTTTATTCCAGGTGTAAATCTGTTCGCCTGGATTTTCCGGAAGTAAAGGAGATCAAAGTAGATAAAACCACCTTCTCAAGAGTCAAAAAAGGCAGAAAGACCGCTCCTTATGCTACTGCTCTGGAAATCGCCCGGCTCATCATTTTGAACTATGCACCTAATATTTCTGCAGGGGATGAAAAGATGTTGGCGCTGCTTTTTGATATGAACAACCTGTGGGAAGTATATGTGCTGGTAAAATTAAAACAGGAAGCCGCTGATCTTGAAAATGTGGAGGTGTATGGGCAGCAGTCCAGAGAATTCTGGCAGGGGATAACCATTCGCCCTGATATCGTGGTGAAAAAGGATGACGAGTATTTTGTCATCGATACTAAATGGAAAAACATCCAGAATTTCAATCCGTCCACTCAGGATCTGCGGCAGATGTATGTTTACAATGATTACTGGAAGTCAGTTCGCGCTATGCTGCTCTATCCTGCGGAAGTTTCAATGCCTCCCGATTTCAAAAATTTCAGGCAGCGGGATCATCAGTGTGCCGTGGGTAAATTAAACATTCTGGAAAGAGGGAAACTGAAAAGTAATTTAGGAAGGGAGATTCTCGAATGGTACCACATCCCGATTTCGGAAAAGGTAAATGAATCTCAATGAAATCCGCCTCAGTTGAAGACATAAAACTAAACCTAATTCAAACCTGTAAAAGTTTTAAGGCCTTTCATTTACTGTCGTATCTCGTGCCACCTGTTGCATTGGTTGCTGCCGTTGTAAGTTAAAAAAATAAAAGCCCTTTAAAATTAAGGGCTTGTGAGGTATTGAAATTTTTTTTGAGTCAAATCATTTGCCAATACAAAAATTCGCAAAAATATTCCCCAGCAGGTCATCGTTAGTGATCTCGCCGGTGATCTCACCGAAATAATGTAGTGCCTCCCTGATGTCGATAGCCAGCAAATCTCCCGAAAGATTGTGGTTTAGTCCTTCCTGTACCTTGTTGATCTCTTCCAGGGCGCTTAGCAGCGCGTTATAATGCCTGGAGTTAGTGACGATGGTGTTGTTGTTGCGCAGCTCCCCGGTGTTGACGAATTGCAGCAGCTTTTGCTGCAGGTCTTCGACGCCAATTCCTGTTTTTGCCGAGATTGGGAGGTAAGAAGAGCCTTCGACTCCGCTCAGGCTGACATTTAACTCTTCAACTTGAAGTTCGGATAATTGATCTACTTTATTCGCCAGAATTACCAGAGGCTTTTGCGGAAACTTGTTCCTGATCTTTTCAATTTCTAATTTAACCTGGTCGAGCCCTGGTCCCGATTCCCGGGATCCTGAAACAAGTTCAGGATGACGATCGGGTTCAGGTTTCAAGTCCTGAAGACGAGAGGCGTCAAATAAATAAAGTACTACCTGAGCTTGTGAAATCTTTTCAAAAGTGCGTTTTATTCCGATGCTTTCCACTACATCTTCAGTTTCCCTTATTCCGGCGGTGTCGATAAACCTGAAGCCTATTCCGCCAATGGAGATCTCATCTTCAATGGTATCCCTTGTAGTACCGGCGATCTCTGAAACAATAGCGCGTTCCTCGTTCAAAAGGGCATTTAGCAGCGTACTTTTTCCCACGTTGGGTTCGCCCACTATGGCTACGGGAATACCGTTTTTTAGAACATTGCCCACGGCAAAGGAATCTATAAGTCTTTTTAGCACCTGCTGAATTCTGCTCACCAGCTTCTGAAATTCGTCCCTGTTGGCGAACTCCACATCTTCTTCAGCAAAATCCAGTTCCAGTTCTATGAGAGAAGCGAAATTCAGCAGTTCCTGCCGTAGCTTTTGGATTTCGTTGGAAAAGCCGCCGCGCATTTGTTGCATGGCCATCTGGTGGCTCGCCTGATTTTCAGAAGAGATTAGATCGGCCACCGCTTCTGCCTGACTCAGATCCATCTTTCCGTTAAGAAAGGCGCGCAGGGTGAATTCCCCGGCTTCCGCAGAACGACAACCCTTCCTGATCAACAGCTGAATGATCTCCTGCTGAATATACGGACTCCCGTGACAGGAGATCTCGATGGTATTCTCTCCCGTATAAGACTTTGGTCCGTGAAAAACCGACACCAGCACCTCGTCCAGGATCCTTTCCCCGTCCATCATATTCCCAAGATGCAGGGTGTGAGAAGCCTGCTCCCGAATGTCCTTTTTGCTCCTGGCTTTAAAGACGGGAGCTACAATCTCAATGGCCTGGGGACCCGATACTCTTATCACGGCAATAGCACCTGCCCCTGAAGGCGTTGCGAGGGCAACAATGTTGTCGTTTAGTTTCATGGGGCAAAAATACTAAATAGACTTTAGACGTAAGACTTTAGTCTTTTGACGGGAGACGTATGAACAATGAACAATAAACAATCAACAATAACCAATAATCAATTGCCAATTCTACTCCGGTGAGCGCGTCAGAGTGAGGAAAGAAATATCTGTGCATCCGTGGCCCTTGACAATGACCAATTAGCAATAATCAATGATCTTTATGAACGGCTGAGTAAGAAAAAGAAGTATTCGTGCATCCGTGGCCCTTGACAATGACCAATTAGCAATAATCAATGATCTTTATGAACGGCTGAGTAAGAAAAAGAAACATTCGTGTCTTCGTGGCCCTTGACAATAAACAATAAACAATAAACAGTTATTAATCCTGTGAGCACGTCAGAGTGAGAAAAGAAAATATCCGTGTATCCGTGGCTTATAATAATGAACAATTAGTCAATAATCAATGACCATTATGAACGGCTGAGTAAGAAAAAGAAACATTCGTGCATTCGTGGCTCTTGACAATAAACAATAAACAATAAACAGTTATTAATCCTGTGAGCACGTCAGAGTGAGAAAAGAAAATATCCGTGTATCCGTGGCCCTTGCCAATGAACAATGAACAATTAACAATAAACAGTTCTAAATCCGGTGAGCACCTCAGAGTGAGAAAAGAAGATATCCGTGCATCCGTGGCCCTTGACAATGATCAATTAGCAATGATCAATGACCATGATGAAGGGCAGAGTAAGGAAAAGAAACATTCGTGCATCCGTGGCACTTTTTTCTACCTCAATTCATAATTAATTGAAAACAAATACAAATAATATTGCATTTTTTAGTACCTTGCAATACAAAGTAATAAATCATCATCATCAATCAGATCAAAATGAACCATACAAACGCAACAATCATGAGAGAAGACAGACAATTATTAATGCTTACGCACCTGAGTCAGTTACTGGACCTGGTAACCGGGATCGGCGGATTCATCGTTCCGCTGGTGATATGGCTTACCCAAAAGGATAAGGTGCTGGGAATGGATGCCCACGGAAAGATGATCCTCAACTTCCAGATCTCAATCTTCATCTATTCGATCATCTCAATTCCGCTAATCCTCCTTTTCGGAATAGGAATTCTAATGTTGATCGCCATTGGGATCATCGCCATAGTTTTTCCTATCCTTAACGCAATCAAAGTGAACAACGGTGAAATCCCTTCTTACCCGCTGACGATTGAAATAATTAAATAGTGTTCAGTGATCGGTGAGCAGTGATCAGAAAAAATTGAACCTACATTACATTAACCTGCAAGATCTTATTTGATCTTGTGGGTTTTTTACTGCCTACAACTGAACTGCCTACTGCTAACTGTTAAGAGGGCGGGGAGGAAGATGAAGTTCGAAGTAAAGGTGTGCTGTTGTTTTTATTTCGATAATCGGTAATTAGATACCAATACAGAAGCAGAAATATGTAAGATCTTTTCCAATTCTCTAATCATATCTACGGTCAATCTTTTCTTCTTATTCAAGATTTCTGAAACTCTACTTTTTCCACCCAGTACGCCAACTAAATCTTTTTGCTTAAGATTCATTTCTTCCATTCTAATTTTTATAGCTTCAATTGGATCTGGCGCTTCTATCGGATAATGCTCATTTTCGTAATTATCAATTAGCATTGAAAGAATTTCTGCCTCATCTCCTTCATGAGAATTTTCTGGAGCATCAAATATTACCTCGAGCCTTTCTAAGGCTTTCTCATAATCTTGTTCGTTTTTTAAAGGTTTAATATTCATAACTCTAGTTTTTAAATTGTGTCAGCATCTATTTTGTCATATTCTGCGTGTGTTCCAACAAATCTTATAAAACCCCATTGTCGGTCGTAATTAAATTTTACAATTAATCTATATGAGTTTCCTTTTATGTTGAAAACGACTCTACTATCTTTTAAAATGCTGACGTGTATATAAGTTTTCTTAATGTCGTTCGGAGAATTCCAATTGGAAGTTTTAGCTGTTTCATACCAGGTCTTTAAATACTGTTCTGAATCAGAATGTTTTTCCCAGAATTCTCTTAAAGTCTTTTTTGAAACTATTCTTTTCATTCTAAAAAGTCTATAACAAAGATAACAAAAGTTCTCTATTTTAGAACTTTAAAAAATTATAGTAAAAAAAATTGCCCACAACTGTCTAATTTTTGATCTTTTTGGTGCCCCAAAATTTAATCGCTAATGATTTTTAACCGATTCTGCAGTTTACTACTGCCCACTGCCAACTGCTAAGAGGGCGAAGGAGAGGATGATAGTAAACAAAAAGACCCTCCAAAAATGCAATTTTTTGGAGGGTCTTCTAAATTAAGTCTAACAGCTGCCAAAGGCAGCGATCTCATATCTAACAGCGAAGCGATCTAACAGCGCCAGCGGTCTATTTTAGTTGTTCAACATTACCGGCATCACCAGCATGGTCACTTTCTCTCCTTCGTCCAGTCCGTCGACGGGAGTAAGGATTCCGGCGCGGTTTGGCAGGCTCATTTCCAGCTGCACTTCATTCGCGTTCAGGTTTGAAAGCATTTCAGTGAGGAAACGCGAGTTGAAACCTATCTGCATGTCGTCGCCCTGGTAAGAACAGGTAAGGCGTTCTTCCGCTTTGTTGCTGTAGTCTACATCTTCCGCAGAAATATTGAGCTCAGCTCCGGCGATCTTCAGGCGTACCTGGTGGGTTGTCTTATTTGAAAAGATAGAAACCCTTTTTACAGAGCTCAGGAATTGTCCGCGGTCTATGACCAGTTTATTCGGATTCTCTTTCGGGATCACCGCCTCGTAGTTCGGATATTTTCCGTCTATAAGTCGGCAAACAAGAGTAGTATCTTCAAAAGTGAAGCGGGCGTTGGAATCATTGTATTCAATCAGCACATCTGAATCTGATCCTGAAAGTATTCCCTTCAGCAGGTTCAGAGGCTTTTTAGGCATGATGAATTCTGCCGTTTGAGAAGCCGAAATATCATTGCGGGAATATTTAACCAGCTTGTGAGCATCGGTCGCTACGAAAGTCAGGTTTTCGGGCGTGAACTGGAAGAAAACTCCGCTCATTACCGGCCTTAGGTCATCGTTCCCTGAAGCAAATATGGTTTTACTGATAGCAGTCGCCAGCACATCTCCCTGTATGGTAGTGCTGCTTGGCTCCTCAAGGCTTACCGCCTTTGGGAATTCCTCCCCGCCGGCATAAGCAAGGGCGTATTTTCCATGGTTGGAGCTAAGTTCGATAGTATTGTTATCCTCTACTACGAAAGTAAGCGGCTGCTCCGGAAATGTCTTTAAAGTCTCCAGTAAAAGCCTTGCCGGAACTGCTATTTTCCCCTCAGAATCAGATTCCACGGTAAGTTTGGCCGACATGGTAGTCTCCAGGTCAGACGCAGAAACGGTAAGTTCATCTTGATTCAGTTCGAAAAGGAAGTTATCTAAAATGGGAAGGGTGTTGTTATTGTTGATCACTCCCCCGAGTATTTGTAGCTGTTTCAGCAAATAAGTGCTTGATACAATAAATTTCATTGGCTTCGAAATAAGTTAATCGTGATACAAATATATCTTAATCCTTTAAAAAGTCGGGAGACGGTGCTCCTTTTTTATTAACAGCAGAATCTCAAGAATACCTGCTAAATAGTTGATTTTTAGAACCCTATGTTTTTAAATGCTTCGGAATTGTTAATAAACTGATGCTTTTTGCTGAAGCTGAATACCAAACTCTTACTTCCTGATATATTTTTTCTTTCTGTAATAGCTGAAAAGCCCTGCAAACAAAGCCAGCACGCCTAACGGAAGCAGTATGTTCATCACCTGCCAAAAGCCCCTGTTATCCTCAACTTCTTCCATGTCTAAAAAGGCGATCTTCACCTCTTTGCTTCTTATGTTGATAAGGCCGTCATCGTCCAGGAGGTAGTTCACTGCATTGAGCATAAATTCCCGGTTGCCGTACGTGGTTCCCGTATAGCGATCAAATCCCAGCTCCAGTGGCTCGCCGCGCTGCAACTGGTTTTTTACCACATCCCCGTCACTAATCACCAGAACTTTAGTCTCTTCACTTTTACTTCGGAAGTTTTGAGGCTTAAAGGGCGGGATCCGGTTCTCGTAAACCGAGCTGAATTCCCCTTCCAGCAGTACCGCCAACGGAATTTCCCCTGCCGTAAATTCTGAAAGATCGGGTTCGGCCGAGATCTCCTCCAGGCTTATTTCCCGCGGAAGTCCAACAACTTCCGATCGAGGGGAAGTAGAAAGTAAAACCGTCTTTTTTATTTCATTCTGAAGGGTGTCAATAGGGCTGGCATATTCAAATTTCACCGCCTCCAGGTTATTTACCACCGGATGGTCAATAGGTGAGGAGGAAAGCGGATAGTAGAACCACGGATAAGGATTGAACTGCGCATTATTCCCGCTGCCGGTAGCCAGAACTATTGGAGCCGAATAAAGATCCTTTACCAGCGCCGGATTTATACGTAACCCGTATTTAAAGAAAAAATCTCCCAGGTTGAGATCTCGAGGTAGGGCAAAGGCACTTCCCGCAGATGAAAAAAGGCTGTCGGTTTCCATGGCTGCGTGTTCGATCAACCAAAGTTGCTTGCCGCCGTTCATGAGGTATTGATCCAGTACCAGTTTTTCGGCTTCGGTGTACGGCTCGGTAGGTTTGGCTTCTATAAGCAGGTCATATTCCTTTAATTGCTCCAGGGTTCCCTGCGGATCTACAGCGACAGAATCCAGGGTAAAGGGAGCTATGAAATAATATTCCTGAATGCTCCTCACAAAATCGGCTATGTACCTGTCTTCGAGTTCGCCGTTGCCGCGCATTACTGCTATTTTTTTCCGTTTTGGTTCCAGAAGTTTGGAAAAGGCATCGGCAAAGGCATATTCCAGCTGTTGCACAGATGCAGCCACGCGATCCTCGGTAGTTGCACCCAACTGGTTCTTCAGCAAAGGGATGGATACGGTCCTGTTTCCATAGTTGGCCATAGCCCAGGGAAAAATAATCGCTTCGCTGGTGCGGCCATTTTCCACGACATTGATCCGTGCCGGCGTCATCCCCATTTCATAGAATTGGGTGGCGACCTCATTTGCGTTACCGCCTTCCTCCAAAGGATCGGTAAACCTGAAGTTGATATTAGAATTGACCGCTGCAAATTCCTCAAGCAGTTGCCGCGTCTCTACCTGCAACCTCCTGAATTCCGGCGGAAATTCTCCTTCCAGGAACACGTCGATGATGAGTGGAGAACCGGCTTTTTCTACTATATTTTCAGAAGCAGCAGAAAGCGTGTAGCGCTTGTCGGCGGTGAGATCAAACCTTTCAAAGAAGTTATAGGAGAGGACATTGATTACTACTAAAGCAAGCAGCAGAAAAAATACCTTCTTAAAATGTGATTTTTGGAGACTCATCTTTTTCCTGTTCTTTTGGATTCAAGACTAAACCTGGTTAGCGCCAGGAACAGGAAAATAAAGCTCAGGAAATAGATGATATCCCTGGTGTCTATTATTCCGCGGCTAATGCTTTCATAATGTGCATTTAGTCCCAGGTCTTCTATTCCGAAAGCGCCGCTGCTGAACAGATTGAGGTTGGCAAGGGCTTCAAAAGCAAAATAGGCTATGAAACACAGGAAAATAGCCAGGATAAATGAGACGATCTGGTTTGGGGACAATATGGAAGCAAAGATCCCAATTGCGGCATAACAGGCTCCCAGGAATAAGAGTCCGAAGTAGGACCCCAGGAGAACTCCGCTGTCAAGATCTGCTCCGGTTTGCTCCAGGGAAGAGATCGCCACCACGTACAGCAAGGTCGGTAACAGCGCCAGGAGGATCAGGGTAAGGGCGCCAAAATATTTCCCCAATACCAACTGAGCGGTACTTAAAGGTTTGGTGAGCAACAGCTCCAGGGTTCCCTGCTTTATTTCTTCAGAAAAGCTCTTCATCGTGATCGCCGGAATGAGGAACAGGAAGATCCACGGCGCCAGGGTAAAGAATGGCTCCAGACTTGCAAAACCACTATCCAGAATGTTGTATTCCCCCTTAAAGACCCAAAGGAACAATCCGTTCACCACCAAAAACAGTCCTATGACCAGGTAGCCTATGGGAGAAGCAAAAAATGAATTAATTTCTTTTTTTAATACCGCTATCACTCTTTAAATTGTATAATGTATATTGAATATTGTATAACCGTAAATTACAAGGGACAAGCACCAAGCACCAAGCAACAAATCCCAATCTCTAAGCAACAAATTCCAGGCACCAATCTCCAAGTACCAAATTCCAGGCACCAAATTCCAAGCAACAAATTCCAGGCACCAAATTCCAAGCACCAATCTCCAAGTACCAAGTTCCAAGCACCAATCTCCAAGTACCAAGTTCCAAGCAACAAATTTTGACCAACCCCGAACCCGCAACATTTTAGTCTTGACTCTTGACTCTTGGCTCTTGCCTCTTTTTCAACCCGCAACCCGCAACTTTTCCAGTCTAGCTTCCAGGCTGCAGACTCCAGAGTCTAAAAAAAGATCTTGTCTCTTGACTCTTGCCTCTTGGTTCTCCAAAAACCGCAACCCGCAACTTTTTTAGTCTTGTCTCTTGACTCTTGACTCTTTTTCAACCCGCAACCCGCAACCCGCAACTTTTTTAGTCTTGACTCTTGACTCTTGGTTCTTTTTCAACCCGCAACCCTAAACTTTTTTAGTCTTGTCTCTTGGTTCTTGGTTCTTTTTTGTCTCTTGACTCTTGTTTCTTGATTCTCGTTCAACTGCCTGCTAATTACTGCGCACTCCCCACTGAATCCGAAGACCAGACCTTATCTACACTCCATGCTTCCGGTTTTCCCGCAAACATCTTCTTGGTCTCACTCCATACCTCTTTAAAAAGCGAAGAAACGCGGTAACTTTCCAGCGCTTCCTCATCTTTCCAATAACTGTACGTGAAAAAAATATTTTTATTGTTCTTATCCTGATAAAGCTCGAGGAACTCATTGCCCTCAAAACCTCTGATTTTATCTCTATTCCTCTCAAACAACTCCTGGAACTCTTCAATTTTTGAAGGTTCAAAAGTCATTTTTACTATTCGTATTAATGGATTCAATATTTAAAATTTAAAATTCAAGATTCTTTACTTCCTAAAAAAAGCCGCAACTGGCAACCGGCAACCCATAAAACTTTTCCAGTCTAGCTTCCAGGCTCCAGACTCCAGAGTCTGAAAAAAGTCTTGTCTCTTGGCTCTTGACTCTTTTCCAACCCGCAACTCGCAACCGGCAACTGGCAACTGGCAACCTGTAACTTTTCCAGTCCAGATTCCAGGCTCCAGACTCCAGAGTCTCAAAAAAAGGTCTTGTCTCTTGACTCTTGACTCTTGGTTCTCCAAACACCCGCAACCCGCAACTAGGAACTAAACTCCACCGTCACCGTATCTCTGTATTCCAGCCCAAAAAGGGTAGAGGCGCTGCCTACGGTACTCGGATTGCTCTTATAGATCGCCAGTTCAATATATCCGCCGGAATTGAAGATGGCGAGTTTTTTGCCGTCTTCCCGGTTGATCATTTCGGTATCAAAATTTATGGCTTCGCTATAGGTGCTGTAGATTTCATTAAAAGTAGCCGTCCTGGCTCTCATGCTGAAATTCCGGCCTTTACCTACCTTGTCAAACAGCTTCTTGGAAATGTTTGTCACCACATTTCCATAGTTGTCAATATAGATCACGTTGCCCTTGATCTGGTTTTTCTCCTGGTTGATCAAAGGTTCCATCTCCTTGAGTTGCTTTATTTCAGGAATGGTTTTACCAATGACTTCCAGGGTTCCGCCGCGGGAAAGATGTCCTGCCACCTTCACAAAAACATCCAGCACAGGGAAATTGCTCTGTATTTTGTCGTGGATATTGATCTCCACGATCTTTTCGGGCACAAATTCCGAAGCAATTAAAGACAGGATACCGTTGTTGGCACAAATAAAGTAATGTCCGTCGAGTTTGAGCGCGATGTGCTTGTTCTCGGGCGTCAATTCTGAATCTACTCCAATAATGTGAATACTTCCCTCGGGAAAGCTCCTGTAGGCATTCTTGATAATATAAGATGCTTCTGTAATATGAAAAGGAGCGATGGAGTGGGAGATGTCTACTATTTTGGCCGTTGGTAACTCGGTGTAAATTGCTCCTTTAACTGCCCCTGCAAAATGATCTTTTTCCCCAAAATCTGTCGTTAAGGTAATTATGGCCATGGGCAATTTCTAATAATATTTTACCTAACTTAAACCTTTATTTATTTAAGTTTGTAATGCAAATCTAAAGATAATTAAGTCATTTTTTAAATTAAATCCAGCCGCTTTTGAACGAACTTATCATTGAGCTTTCGGAAATAAGTCCGAGAGATTTTTTCGGAGAACAAAACTCACATATTGAACTGCTGAAGAGGTATTTTCCGAAGCTGAAGATTGTCGCAAGAGGCAATAAACTGCGCATCTACGGGGACGAAGAAATGCTCGAGGAATTTGACAAAAGGTTCAATATGTTGATCGACCACTACGGGAAGTTCAATAAGCTTGATGAAAATTCCATAGAGCGGGTACTTACCAGCCAGAGTAGGGAAGAATACGATACCTCAAATGAAAGTGGGGAAGTGCTGGTTCATGGGGTGAGTGGCAGGATGATCAAAGCCCAGACCGCCAATCAGCGTCGCCTGGTGGAGCTAATGAAGAAAAATGACATGGTCTTTGCCATTGGCCCTGCGGGGACCGGAAAGACCTACACCGGGGTTGCCCTGGCAGTCAAAGCACTGAAGGAAAAGCAGGTAAAAAGGATCATTCTTACCCGCCCGGCCGTGGAAGCAGGTGAAAATCTCGGGTTTCTTCCCGGCGACCTCAAGGAAAAACTGGATCCTTACATGCAGCCTTTGTATGACGCGCTTCGGGATATGATCCCGCATGAAAAGCTGGAAAGCTATATTGAGAAAGGAGTAATACAAATCGCCCCGCTGGCCTTCATGCGCGGGAGAACTCTGGACCATGCTTTTGTGATTCTTGATGAAGCTCAAAATACTACTCATGCCCAGATGAAGATGTTCCTGACCCGTATGGGTAAAAGTGCAAAGTTCATGGTTACGGGTGACCCGGGACAGATCGACCTTCCAAAAAGGGTGATCTCTGGACTTAAAGAAGCTATCCTTGTTTTGCAGGACGTTGATGGAGTGGGGATCATTTATCTGGATGATAAAGATGTGATTCGTCACAAGCTGGTCAAGAAGATCATTGCTGCCTACAAGAGAATAGAAAACGCCGAATAAAAATGACTTTTTTGAAACCCCGCCTGTGTGGGGTTTCCTTTATAATAATCTACTATTTCATGAATACCATTACCTCGACCAATTTTAATTTTCCCGGACAAAAAGCTGTTTATAAAGGGAAGGTGCGTGATGTCTATACCCTCGAAGATGACCGGCTGGTCATGATCGTGACCGACAGGCTTTCGGCTTTTGATGTGGTTATGCCGAGAGGCATTCCGTACAAGGGGCAGATCCTTAATCAGCTGGCGACCAAAATGATGGAAGCTACTGCAGATCTTGTTCCGAACTGGTTACAGGCCACCCCCGATCCTAACGTAGCAGTAGGGCAGAAGTGTGAGCCTTTTAAAGTGGAAATGGTGATACGTGGATATCTTACAGGTCATGCGGCCCGGGAATATGCAAGTGGGAAGCGGAGCCTTTGCGGAGTGCATATGCCGGAGGGAATGAAGGAAAATGAAGCTTTTGCGGCGCCTATTATTACACCAACCACAAAAGCAGAGTCGGGGGAACACGACATGGATATCTCGCGGGAAGAGATCCTTGAAAAAGGAATTGTTTCTGAAGAAGACTACACCACACTTGAGCTTTACACCCGGCAGTTGTTTCTTCGTGGCACCCAACTCGCAAAAGAAAACGGACTCATCCTGGTAGACACTAAATATGAGTTCGGGAAAACCGCCGATGGCGAGATCGTTCTTATCGACGAGATCCATACTCCAGATTCTTCCCGGTATTTCTATGCTGAAGGTTACCAGGACCGACTGGAAAAAGGAGAACCACAGAAGCAACTTTCAAAGGAATTTGTGAGACAGTGGTTGATACAGAATGGTTTTCAGGGCAAAGAAGGTCAGCAAATCCCCGAGATGAGCGATAAATACATCAATTCAGTTTCTGAACGCTATATAGAACTTTACGAACAGATCACCGGCGAAAAATTCATTAAAGCCGAAATTTCCAACATCGAGGAAAGGATCGAGAAGAATGTGCTGGAATACCTGCGGTAGTTTATAGTTGAGAGTCAATAGTTCGGAGTTCGGAGAAGGTCTAAAGTTCAGGTATATTGGTGGAGAAAACTAACCCCAATTCCTGATCACAGAACACTGATCACCGATCACGGAACACTGATCACTGACCACCGACCACTGATCACTGATCACCGACCACTGATCACCGACCACTGATCACCGATCACCGATCACGGAACACCGATCACGGAACACCGATCACGGAACACTGATCACCGACCACTGATCACCGACCACTGATCACCGATCACGGAACACTGATCACCGATCACGGAACACTGATCACTGATCACGGAACACTGATCACTGATTACTGATCACTGATCACCGACCACTGACCACTGAACACTAAACTCTCTACCATCATTTCACTTCCAGCACCAGGAGATAATCCGGTCCGCCGGATAGGGGATAACCTTCAATCTTTTCAGCAATTATAGTGACTTCTTTATCTATATATTCATCAAGATCCACAGCTTCGCTCTTGAGAGCGTAATATTCATCGTTTACTGTGGTGATGGTGTGCGTACCGTATTGATAAGAGGTGATTCCCTGTTCCCGGATTGTACCTGTTACTTCCATAGCATTTTCTTTTGCGACTGCCGAGGCAGAGCTTTCCTCCTCTTTTTCATTATTACTGCAGGTTTGAGTAAAGACCAGCAGGCTAATCCCTAAAATAATATTTAAAATGTTTTTCATATTTCTGTTTTTAATTAATCTTCGTACCGTCTCAGGCGATTTTGAAGAAGACGTACCTCATTCTGGAGCTTCGAAACCCTCTCCAGTAAATGATTTATTGCGTCTATTCCCTCCAGGTTGATCTCGAGCTCATAGTGCAGGCGCATAAATCTCTCCAGGTCTCTCAACTGCTCCCGCTCAATGTACTCATCTTCTTCAATGATTACCGTATGAATAAGCCCGTGTTCAGTGAGAGAATTAATGAAGGAATACTCCAGCTGATGGCAATTACAAAATTCTATGATTGAGATATATCTATCATCCATTTTTTCTCAGTTTTTTTAATTCCTGCAAAAGTTCTTTCTCCCTTTGGCTTAAGTGGGTTGGGATCTTGAGTTTATAGGTGATGTAGAGATCGCCGTAATGACCTTCTTTCTTGTAAACCGGAAAACCTTTGCCCTTTAATTTAACAGTAGTTCCGTTCTGGGTTTCCGGCTTCACGCTGAGTTTTACCTTGCCGTCCAGTGTTTCTACCATGAGGTCTCCGCCAAGGATGGCTGTAAAAATGTCGAGATCCACATCTTTGTAGAGATCCTTTCCTTCTCTTTTAAATGAGGTGTTGTTGTTAATGGCAAAGGTTATGAACAGATCACCATTTGGACCACCGTTTATTCCTTCCCCGCCGTATCCTTTGATCTTTATGGTTTGACCATTCTCGACTCCGGCAGGAATTGTTAGTCTAATGTTCTTGCCGTTTACCGTTAGTGTTTGCTTTTGGGTCCTGTAAACATCGGTGAGGTTCAGGTGTAATTCGGCATTGAAATCCTGCCCTCTGAATCTCGTTGATCTACCTCTTCCGGCTGCAGCCCCAAACATGGATTCAAAGAATTCTGAAAAATCTCCTCCTTCAAATCCGCCGCCACTGAAGCTTTCTGCTCCCCCAAATCCACCGGTCCTTCCGCCGAAGCCACCTCCGGAGTACTGCTGATATTGCTGCTGCTGAGCTTTGGCTTTTTCAAATTCTTCAGCATGTTGCCAGTCTTTACCGTACTGGTCGTATTTTTTTCGCTTCTCGGGATCTATTAATACCTCGTGTGCCTCATTGATCTGCTGAAATTTCTTTTGTGCTGCAGCATCATTAGGGTTGAGATCCGGGTGGTATTTGCGGGCGAGCTTCCGGTAAGCCTTTTTTATATCACTTTTAGTAGCATTTTTATCAAGCTCTAAAACCTTGTAATAATCTATAAATTCCATAGGTTTTTATGAAGTTTGTTAGGTCTTCTGCTAGCTTAAAGGTACATATTTCAGAAAAAATAAAACAGCAGGAATTTAATTTATTCCTTCTGAAATTTGACCTGTTAAAAATGTAATTTTTAGGTATCCTTCTATTTATCAGGTTCTTATAGTTGTTTGTTTTTGAAGCTGCTTTTCCTAAATTTAAAATATGGAAAATCTACAATTGCGCAGCTTCGCCGATTACAAGAAAGCTTATAATAAAAGTATCAAGGATCCCGAGGCCTTTTGGGATGAGATCGCCAACACCTTTACCTGGCAGAGTAAATGGGAGAAGACCCTGGAGTGGGATTTCGAAAAGCCCGAGGTAAAATGGTTTCAGGGTGGAAAGGTGAATATCACCGAAAACTGTCTCGACAGGCACCTCACCGGGCTTGGCAACAAAACAGCAATTATTTGGGAACCGAATGATCCCGATGAGGAGTCACGTTATATCACCTACCGGCAGTTGTTCGTTAAGGTTTCTCATTTTGCCAACGTTCTCAAGAATAACGGGATCAAAAAGGGAGACAAGGTTTGTATCTACATGCCAATGATCCCCGAACTTGCCATTGCCATGTTGGCTTGTGCGCGTATTGGTGCTGTACATTCTATTGTATTTGCAGGGTTTTCCAGTTCGGCCATTGCCCGCAGGATTAATGATTCGGAATGTAAGATGCTTATCACCGCCAACGAGGTTTACAGGGGTTCCAAAAAGGTGAATTTAAAGGAGATCTGTGACAAGGCGCTGGAAGAAACGCCGAGCATAGAAACAGTAATTGTATATCGCCGGACTGTTGAACCTACCCCAATGAAAGAGGGCAGGGATAAATTCTGGTTTAACGAACTGCAGAAAGCAGAAAAGGAATGTCCTGCTGAGACTATGAATGCCGAAGATATGTTGTTCATCCTGTATACTTCCGGCTCAACAGGGAAACCTAAAGGTATGGTCCACACGGTGGGAGGTTATATGGTAGGCACTACCTATTCATTTCAGAATGTTTTTCAGCTGGATAAAAATGATGTCTACTGGTGCACTGCCGATATTGGCTGGATCACCGGACACTCCTACATTATTTACGGCCCCTTATTATCTGGTGCCACCACTGTAATGTTCGAAGGGATACCCAGTTATCCTGACTACGGAAGGTTTTGGGAAATAGTGGATAAGCTGAAAGTTACGCACTTTTATACTGCTCCTACCGCTATTCGTTCCCTGGCAAAGCAACCCCTAAAATTTGTGGAGCAACATGACCTTTCTTCTTTAAAGGTCCTTGGAAGTGTTGGGGAACCAATTAATGAAGAGGCATGGCACTGGTATAATGACAATATAGGGAAAGGGAATTGCCCGGTAGTTGATACCTGGTGGCAAACCGAAACCGGCGCTATAATGATCTCCCCACTGGCAGGAATTACTCCTACAAGACCCACATTTGCCACCCTTCCTTTACCGGGAGTACAACCGGTGCTAATGAATGACAGGGGAGAAGAAATTCCCGAAACCAAAGAACCGGCAGAAGGAAGGTTAGCTATAAAATTTCCGTGGCCATCAATAGCGCGTACAATTTATGGGGATCACGAGCGCTATAAGCAGGTCTATTTTTCAACTTTTAAGAACAAATACTTTACCGGCGACGGTGCCTACAGGGATGCCATGGGTAATTATCGCATCACCGGGCGGGTTGATGATATAGTAATTGTTTCGGGTCATAATCTCGGTACGGCAGCCATTGAGAACGCTATAGATGAGCATGAACACGTGGTGGAAAGTGCAGTAGTGGGTTACCCGCACGATGTGAAAGGAAATGCTCTTTACGCATACGTGATCCTGTACAATGAGGTAGAACCTTCCGAAGAACTGGAGGGGCAGATCAAAAAACTGGTGTCAGAAACTCTGGGGCCAATAGCCAAACCCGAAAAGATCCAGTTCGTAAGCGGACTTCCAAAAACCCGAAGCGGAAAGATCATGAGAAGGATCTTAAGAAAAATAGCATCTAAGGATACAGAGAATCTGGGAGATACTTCTACGCTTCTAAATCCTGAAATTGTCGATGAAATAATGGCCGACGCCAAGGTCTAAATTTATAATATGAGAAACATAATATTCACGCTGGTCGCCTTGTTGGTACTAGGGACAGTGCAGGCGCAGATCTTTACCGAAGACGGGCGTTATGAACTTTTTGGAAAAGATGATCCAAACCTTAACAAGGCACAGGGATCACCCTACCTCAATGATGATTTCCTTCCCGGAAAGATATTTTTCGAGGGAAAACCGGATCTTCCGGTGCAACTCCGTTTCAACATTTATGCTGAAAATTTTGAGATCAAGGTAGATAAGGGGAAGCGTGATATCTATACTGTGAGTGATTGGGAAAATGCCATCTATGAAATGGGAGGGAAGAAGTTCGTTTCTGCCGAGGTCGACCACAACGGCCGAACGATCAAAGGTTTTTTTATTGAACATTTCGATGGTAGCCAATACAGGCTCCTCGAAAAACCTGAGATCAAAGTCACTCCGCCTGTGCGATCTGATTCGGGTTATTCTGAAGACCAGCCTGCACAGATCAAAAAGACATCTTCATTTTTTGTTCAGAAACCTTCCGGAGAAATTACAGAGGTGAAAATAAAACACAGAGACATCAGGAAAGAATTTACCTCGGAAGCCGCAAAAAAATATCTATCAGATAATAAGATCAAAGAGGTTGCGGATCTTGTTGCATTCCTGAAGTTTATTGACCAATAGGAATTCAGGACTCTTTCTCCTCCAGTTCAATTTCGAAATCATTCAGGATCTCCAGTAAGACCTCCTCTGTTTGAGAAATATTCGGTTTAGTGGTTCTTTTTCTATCCACCTTTTTGAAATATGTAACTATCCCGCCTGTTTCATAAAGTTGAACGACATATGGATGCACGTAATAGCTGCGACAAACACTGCGGGTGTTGTTCAAAGCTTCTGCAGCTGTGTCATAGGCTTCAATTATGTTCTTTTTGTTCTGCTTTTCTTCCTCGGCATACCCCATCTCTCTAAGTTTTTCAAAGAAGATCTTGGTGGCGCTCCAGGTCCTGAAGTCCTTTGCTGAAAATAGCTCTCCGCTCACTTCCTGTATGTAGTGATTCACCATTCCGCTGTCGATGGTTCGTTTCTTACCTTCCTCGTCATAGTATTTGAATACTTCCCAACCCGGAATTTCCTCACATTTGTTGACCAGCTTTACAAGCTTTTTATCGGTCACTGAAACTGTGTTTTCAATACCCCGCTTTCCCACAAAATTGATCTTCATTTTTCCGCTGGAAATCTGGACGTGGCGGCTTCTAAGGGTAGATAACCCGTAGGATTTGTTCTGCTTAGCGTAAGTATCGTTACCTATACGAATGTGGGTTTCTTCCATAAGCCTAATCACCAGGGCCAGAACTTTATCTTGTGGCATTCCCCGCTTGTCCAGGTCTGCGTCTACCCGGGCACGTATCTTTGGAAGCACTTTTCCAAAGGCGGCCATTTTGTAGAATTTGGTGAGATTACGCAGCTTTGTCCAGTCGGGGTGGTACATGTACTGCTTCCTCTGCTTGGCATCAAGACCTACCACCTGCAAATGTCCGTTGGAGATTGGGCAGATCTTTACTTTTTCCCAGGCAGGAGGGATGACCAGCTTTTTTATTCTTTCCAGTTTTTCATTGTCCTTTAAGGGTTCTCCTTCCTGTAGATACTGGTATCCTTTTCCTCTTTTGCGCCGTTCAATGCAGAGCTGCTCTTCAGAAATATACTGAAGGTTGGCTTTTTCGGCGGCTAGATCCGGGTTGGAGATGAGCGCTTTTACTTCATCTGAAGAAAGAACCATGAATTTTTTTCTTTAAATATAGCTTTCAGCTGACTGCCGCCCTTGTAAAGAAATGTGAAAACTTACCGGAAATAAAAAACCTCCTTAAAAAGGAGGTTTAAAAATGCCATTTTTGGATGCTATTCAAAATAGCTGAAAGTGTCGCCGTCTTTAAGTTGCAGTAAACTTTCATAGATCAACCTTATCACGTTCTCCACATCATTGCGATGTACCATTTCAACAGTAGTATGCATGTAGCGTAAAGGCAGAGAGATTAGGGCCGAAGCTACCCCGCCATTACTGTAGGCGAAAGCATCGGTGTCTGTTCCCGTCATTCTTGAAGACGCCATGCGCTGGAATGGGATCTTCTTATCTTCGGCAGTCTGGATAAGCAGGTTACGCAATTTGTTTTGCACTGCCGGAGCATAAGAAATTACAGGTCCATCTCCAATTTTGGTGAGTCCGTTTGTTTTTTTCTCGATCATAGGAGTAGTGGTGTCGTGGGTCACATCGGTCACTATTGCCACATTCGGTTTAATGCGCTGGGTGATCATTTCGGCACCTCTCAATCCAATTTCTTCCTGCACCGAATTAGTCACATAGAGACCAAACGGTAACTTCTTTTTGTTCTCCTTCAGTAGGCGGGCAACTTCAGCTATCATGAAACCGCCAATACGGTTGTCCAGTGCCCGGCTTACAAATTTGTCTTTATTCAGAATAAAAAATTCATCAGGATAGGTGATCACACAACCTACATGCACCCCAAGAGCTTCAACCTCCTCTTTTGAAGAACAACCCACATCGATGGAAATATTGTCCAGCTTTGGAGCCTGTTCCTTTTCCTTGTCACGGGTGTGAATGGCAGGCCATCCAAAAACCCCTTTTACGATTCCGTTCCTGGTGTGAATATTTACTCTTTTAGAAGCTGCAATCTGGTGGTCACTACCGCCGTTGCGAATAACGTAGATCAATCCGTCATCTGTAATATAATTGACATACCAGGAGATCTCATCGGCATGACCTTCTATTACCACCTTGTATTTCGCTTTGGGATTAATGACTCCTACTGCAGTTCCGTAAGTATCGGTGATGAACTCATCGACATAAGGTTCGATGTAATTCATCCACAGTTTTTGTCCCTCCCATTCATATCCCGTTGGAGCGGCGTTGTTCAGGTATTTTTCTAAAAATTTTATTGATTTGTCGTTGAGGATTGTTTCCTGGTTCATTTTTTAAACTTTTGCACGAATTTAATAAGATTTAAAGAGCTGACAATTTCTGGATAATGTAATTTTGGAATGATTTTAGCGCAACAGTATAAAAATTTAATGTGAAGAAGTTTTTTATCCTTTTTCTCCTTTTTACCACACTACCTGTTGTTGCACAGGTAAAGGAACCTGTTGAAGATACTCTTGAGTACGACTATTTTATAATAGAAGGGGATACTGTGGCGCGGGAACATATTGATCTGGATGAAGTGCTCATTCTTGGTAGACTTTCCTTTGAGAATGATCTGGAGCGTCGCAAATATTTGATCTTGCGGCGTAAAACCTTAAAAGTGTACCCTTATGCCAAGCTTGCTTCCGAAAGACTGGTTGAGCTCAATAGCAGGTTGGACCAGATAAAGTCCCGCCGGGACAGGAAGCGCTATACTAAGATCGTTCAAAATTATATTGAGAACCAGTTCTCGGCAGAACTTAAAAAACTCACCCGTACCGAAGGTCAGATCCTCGTGAAACTTATCCACCGGCAAACCGGGGTGACAACTTTTGATCTGGTAAAGGAATTAAAGAGTGGCTGGAGGGCGTTCTGGTATAATACCACGGCGAGTTTCTTTGATATTTCCTTGAAAGAAGAATACGATCCTGCTAGAAACCAGGAAGACTACTATATAGAGGACATTCTACAGAGGGCTTTCCAGGGTAAACAGCTGGAAAAACAGCCGACTGCTTTAGATTTTGACTTTTTGGAGCTCACTAATAAATGGACGGCTCCCAAGAAGGACGACCGTAAATCATAATATAAATTATTTGGGCGTTTCTCCACCGTAGCCTTCGGCGTAGGTGGAGTCGCGTGTTTCGCTGTAGTTTTAAAGCGCCTTTTGTGTAAGCGCTTTAAAAGCTGCCGCTTCACCCGCTAACGCAGTTTGTAATTTCCGGTTCAAGATTTAAAATTCAAGGTTGAAATTTCAGAGTTAAGAACATAAGACAAGTTTGTCCTTGTCCACCCTGTTAGCGGCTATCAGCCCTAACAGCGGTTTAAAGTTGCGAATCCACAGCAAGAAAAAGAGTGCAAATCCTTGTCGTCGTCCACCCTGTCAGCGGCTATCAGCCCAGACAGCGGTTTAAAGTTGCGAATCCAGAGCAAGAACAAGAGAGCAAGTCCTTGTCGTCGTCCACCCTGTCAGCGGCTATCAGCCCTGACAGCGGTTAAAGCAACACTTCTAAAAAACTCCAACTTCTACCTTCGTAAATCTAACTTTGTAGATCTAACTTCTAAAACGTCATTTTGAGCACCTTATCTACGGGGGATTCTAAAATGTCAAAAAAAGCTTAATTTATTTTTTCAGAAAACTTGCGGAAGTGAAAATCGGTCGTATATTTGCAGCCGCTTTGAGAGAGAGCAAAAGCAGAGGTGAAGAATTATCTGAGCCTTTGTGTAGTAAGACTTCAAAGCAAATAAGTTCTCTGAAATATTTTTGAATTTTAGCTTGGATTGTAAAGGAAATTGATTTTATCTTTGCACCCGCTTTTAAGAGCAACTTTTGGGTTGTGATTGAGAGTTAAAAAAGTTCTTGAAAAGTTTTGAAGTTAGGTTGAAAGGGTTGTAAGTTTGCATCCGCTTTTGAGACAACATAACTTCTGAAGCTTCTGAAAAAAAATTATTTTTTTTCTTGCGGGGTTTGAAAAAGGTTGTACATTTGCAGCCGCTTAGAACAGGAGCGAAGTTCAAAAATTTTACTGATAAGAAATCCCGGGCAGGGCACAGGCAGAAAAGGTTCAACTCCTTTTATTTCAACAAGACGATCCTTCCAATAATACGGAATGATCCTCCCCTTTCCAAGGGGAGGTGCCGAAGGCGGAGGGGTTTGAGTTCATTGACATATTGAATTGACAGCGCGTATTATATTAGCAATAATATGATAAGCAAAATAAGAATTAAGACTAGAAAACGTCTTTGAGCTTTTTAACTGGAAACAGTTAAGAAAGGAATTCCTTTAGTAGTTGTAAAATTATTTAAGATTTAACGATGAAGAGTTTGATCCT
>NZ_JAYDZX010000010.1:0-164065 GCF_035607535.1 Salinimicrobium aquimaris | reverse complement strand
AGGATCAAACTCTTCATCGTTAAATCTTAAATAATTTTACAACTACTAAAGGAATTCCTTTCTTAACTGTTTCCAGTCAAAAAGCTCAAAGACGTTTTCTAGTCTTAATTCTTATTTTGCATTTGTTGTTAATGAAAACAACATACGCGCTGTCAATTCAATATGTCAATGAACTCAAACCCCTCCGCCTTCGGCACCTCCCCTTGGAAAGGAGAGGATCATTCCGTATTATTGGAAGGATCGTCTTGTTGAAATAAAAGGAGTTGAACCTTTTCTACCTGTGCCCCGCCCGGGATTTCTAATCAGTAAAATTTTTGAACTTTTGCTCTCTCAAAGCGGCTGCAAATGTACAACCTTTTTTCAACCCCCCGCAAGAAAAAAAATTATTTTTTTCAGAGGCTCCGGAAATTGTTTTGTCTCAAAAGCGGATGCAAACTTACAACCCTTTCAACCTAACTTCAAAACTTTTTTCAAGAACTTTTTTACCTCTCTTCACAACCAAAAGCTGTTTCTGAAAGCGGATGCAAAGATAAAATCAATTTCCTTTACAATCCAAGCTAAAATTCAAAAATATTTCAGAGAACTTATTTGCTTTGAAGTCTTGCTGTACAAAGGCTCAGCTAATTCTTCACCCCTGCCCTTACTCTCTCTCAAAGCGGCTGCAAATATACAACCGATTTTCACTTCCGCAAGTTTTCTGAAAAAATAAATTAAGCTTTTTTTGACATTTTTAAATCCCCTGTAGATAAGGTGCTCAAAATGACATTTTTGAAGGTAGAATTACGAAGGTAGAATTACGAAGGTAGAAGTTAAAGTTAGAAGTGTTGCTTTAACCGCTGACAGGGTGGACGACGACAAGGACTTGCTCTTTTATTCTTGCTCTGGATTCGCAACTTTAAACCGCTGTCAGGGCTGATAGCCGCTGACAGGGTGGACAAGGACACACTTGTCTTTTGTTCTTAACTCTGAAATTTCAACATTGAATTCTAAATCTTGAACCGGAAATTACAAACTGCGTTAGCGGGTGAAGCGGTAGTTTTTAAAGCGCTGACACATAAGGCGCTTTAAAACTATAGCAGAATACGCGACCCCAGCCAGCTAAAGCTTCGGCGGACATTCCCAATTATGGAAGAGCTAACAACAAGACCTGAAATGGGAAAAAGGCTGAGGCGGGGGAACGCCCAAAAAAGTATCACATAAACATATTCCAAACCAGGCCAAATCTCACGCCGAAGTCCCGGTAGGGATAAAGAGGTGCAGAAAAATTGTTGTTGCCCTGGATCAACTCATTCAAATGCTCAAGCTTAAAAAAGATCCTCGCCTGTCGTATCTTCCCATTGAAGAAAAAATCAACAGTCGGAAATCCGTCAAATTCCTGTTCATTTTGAACGTAAAATTCAGCTAAAACAGGATCATAGCCATTCATTGCATAGCTGGTAAAATAGTTCAGGGTAAATCCGGTTTCCAGATAAAGTGCCCTGCGGAACCAGTGATCCCGATAATAAAATGTGTTCCTGGTAATGAGATCGGGTACATTTAGAACCTGGGTGCCATCCAATACATTTTGATATAACACGGTATTGTTTAGAGCAAAAAGTCCGTACGTAAGTTCTCTTTGAGCTTTAACTTTAAAAAAGGTCACCTGCCCGGCATGTTGAAAGGGCTGCACCATGTCATTCTCATCAAGTCCAAAGTAGACCATATCATTGATGGTAGTGAATTCGAAATTGGCATTTAAGAACTTTGGAGCCCACAGATCAAAGCCAAGAGATTGCCTGCTCACATTTGAAAATGATGTTTGCCAGTTATAGTTTATATAGTCACTTTGATAGAGAAGAAAATTATAATTAGGTGCTCGATCATTCAAATTAGCTGTAGCAGCAACGACAAAATTCGGTGAAGAGGCATAAGATAGCCTGGCACCAAGATCATACCCTGAAAACTCACCGGTGAGATTTATCATTCCGTCCGCTTGAAATTGAAATCCGGCGAGAGTGCCAGTATATTCCCCTCCGGCAGAGACGATATCCCCCTGAAGACGGTTAGTTATAAAACCCTCCTGAAGATCCAGCACCGTGTTATAACCGTAATCGTACCGGGTGAACTTTCCCTTGGCCACTACTTTTGCAAGATTCCCGGCCGTAAAACCAACATAAACTTCATTGGAGGTCGAGGTGAGGCGCGTTTCATCCTTTATTCCAACCTGCTCAAATGAAGGACCGAAAAGGTCGTTAGCACTAGATTGCTGGTACTGATATTTCTTATAGGTGTGGTTAATGGTATACCCTATAGTAAGATCTCTTTCGACTAATGAATCGCTTTTTTTATAGAGGGCATAGGAATGATCAAGATAGAATCTCTTTCCAAAAAGCGTAGACTGGGCATCTTCAAAATTAACATCAAGACGTGACCTATCTTCAAATTCGGGATTTTTAGCCAGGTATTGCTCCAGGGATGCGGGTGTTAATCCACCATTCTCTTCATTGAGCAGATCCTGAGAAACAAAATGGGTTTTCAGGCTATATCGTTCATTTGGGGAATTATAACTGACAGTAGCCCGAAAATTCCCGGTGCTGGTTAGAAGATGTTTATATCTTCCCAGGGAACGCAAACCTTTGTACCCAATAGACAAATTTAAATTTGGACTGGTGTTCACTGTAAAAAGCGCATCGACAGCCTGCCCTTGTTCAAATACCGTTTTAAAAAATAATTCTGTGAAGGGGGTTGGCACATTATAGTAGAAGATATCCTCTACCTCCATGAAGTTATAGTGTCTCGCCCGAGCTCCAAATTGAGGCATTATTTCCCGTTCTCGTAGAAAATCATAGGTAAGGCGATTGTAAGATCGTCCAACGTTGGAAAAAGGTAGCAGTCCAAAGTTATCTTTCCTAAGGTAATTGAATTTATAATCCTTGTAAATGTGTAGTGAAGTGTCTACAATGGTAGTATCATTTTCCGCGGAAACGATCTTGTAGAGAGAAATAGGCGCTTTTTCGACAGATGATTCTTTTGATTGCCGGGCATCAGGTTGTTCAAATGCATCTCTGTCCTGAACTTCCGCATTCCCGCGGTTTAATTTTCTCTCCTGTGCATTTACATGCACACAGAACAGAAGTGAAAAAACTAATAGAATTTTATTTTTCCCCATAGAACTAGTACTGCCACAAAAATATGACAAATGATAGAATAAGTTTTAGCTCAGCCTTGAAAAGAGATTTATTGTAAACATGAGCTCTCGAGAACCCGTTTACAATCCCAACGGTCCTAATGCACTGTCGTTTTTAGCATAATGATATCCTCTCCAGAAAAAACCATCTCCTTCAAACCTCCAAACAACCTCACCAGTATTTGTCACTTCCCAATATCCAGCACTTCCTTCAGTGATCAAAGTATTCCCGTTGGGTAATCTACGTGCTCCGGAAACTTTAGCTGAAAAGAAGTCTTCATGAGCAAAACTCCAGGCAACGTTAAGTTCATTATTGGTGGAGCTTCTTAGTTCATACACTTCCGGAAGCTCAAGTTCATATACTATAGAATGAGCATCAACAGACGGAATGCCGTTGGAAAATACAAGCAAATTGTTTTTTCCGGGAACTAAATTAGGGTGGTGATTATGATAAAACATCCTCTCTCCTTCAGAATTATCATATGCTGCAGGGTTTCCGATTCTATAAACAAGATCTCCTCCCTTCCCATAATCTCCACCAGTACTTCCCTTTGCTTCTTCAGTGGTAGTACTATGGTCAATAATCCATACTTCACTGAAATAATTCACGCTGAGAAATATTAGATCATTTTCTTTATCATATTCCAATCCATTAGCATGGAAGATGTCACCATTGTAAAGCCCCTCCTTAAGGTGGTCAACATAATTTACATTTACCTTTGCTGGTGATCCTGCAACAGAACCATAATTAGCAAGCAAAGGTTCCTCCTCCTGCACAAGATGATCCCATACATCCCACTCCCAAACAATTTCATTGTTCGCAGGATTTACTTCTAAAATTTTTTCTGTATAAATCACTTCCTCCTCACCGGTATAACCACTTCGCCTGATTTCGTTCGAATCTTTTTTCTCCCAAACAATGAATAAAATATTGCCATTTGGTAACATTTCGATGTCATGATGGGCGAGATTTTTTTCATCGGAATAGGTATAATTCCAAATTAGGTCACCATTAGGTTTAACTATAGCTATTCTTCCACCGTAACCCCCAAAATTGTATGCTGGTTCAGGATCTGTTAAAGCTACCAGAAGATTGCCATCCTCCATAAGCACAGCATCATTTCCAATTCCTGAAGGTAATTTCCACTCGTATAAGATCTCTGATTCATTCTTTTCAATTATGTAAACCCTGTTATTGATCGCGTCATTTACCAGCACATAGGCATCCTCTGTCTTTTCCAAGTCATGGATAATTATCCTGCCCGCCAACTTCTTTTGAACCGGCACTTCATTCTTTGGAGGTACTTCCTCTATAACATCATTCTGAGTACAGGAAGAAAAAATTAATAAAAGTAAAAAAGGCAAAAGAAATTGACGCATGATTTAATGTTTTACTTGAAATTTTTCAAAATGGCAAGTTAACCAAATTCCAAAGATGGAATTAAGGGAAAATACACAAAAAAAAAGCTGCCCTTTAGGGCAGCTTTATTACAATTATTTATCTGGACTTAGTTAATAGTGAAATCGAATGAATCGTCAAATCCAAAGTCTCCTTCAATACTACCAAGCTCTGTTCCATTTGCAGAAAGTGTTACAGAACCTGCTTCAGGATAAGAGAGACCATCACCATAAACATCATATATAGTGAAAGTATAATCTCCTGAAGATAGACATACCGGCATCATGAAAGTTTCATCACCGTCGGCAAAACCTCCTCCTTCGTAAACTACAGTACCATCGGCGTCTGTAATCTCCCAGGTAGTTTCACTTGCATATCCGTCAAAGATGAAAGATAGCATAACTTCTGTAGTCCCTTCAGGACAAACAGTTCTTACATTAAGTGTAATTCCACTTCCTACAGAAAGTTCTGAAGTAGGTACAAGGTTTAGCACAAGAGTCTCTCCTGTAGCACCAATGTTCACATCGGAAACATCAATAGTAAGTGTTCCTTCGTTTGAATTTGCAGGAATAGTTACAGTTGCAGGTACAGAGTATGCAGCAGCATCAAGAGTTGAACTTGCATCCACTGTAACATCTATAGTTCTATCAGAACCAACCACGTTACCAGTAAAAACAGTCACATCATAGGTTCTGCTCCCGTCAATATCAACACCTACACTAAGCGGCCCTCTTTCAAAGGTCGCATAGCTAAGTGGTTCCAGATCTTCGTCGAAATCACATCCTACAAACATGGACATGCTAAACGTCGCTACTAATAATAAAAGATATTTCTTCATAGTTATCACAAATTTTGGTTGTTAGACGACGTTAATCGTTTTGACTATCAATGAATGGGTTATTCTGAATTTCAGATTCAGGAATTTCAAAGGTCAATCTGTCATCGTTGTAAGGAATTGGCACACCTACAAAGGAAAGGTGGTTATCTCCTCTTACAACAGTTTCTCTAAACCTCTTAAGAGCCAGGTAACTTTTTCCTTCTCCCCAAAGCTCAATACGAGTCTGAAGATAGATCTCATCAAGCAGACCTTCATCAGAAATACCAGCAAGGTAAGATGAAGAATCAGCCAAACGCTTGCTCAACAATTCGTCCAAGGCATCTCTAGCTTCATCATATCTTCCGAGTTGAGCAGCAGCTTCTGCGTGAAGCAAATACATTTCAGCAACCCTCATGAATACATAATCGGTAACCATTGGGTTTTGACCAAATGGAACTCTTTCAGGAGCAAAGAACTTATTGATTGGCATAAGGTGAGTTGAAGTACCGGGAGCCACCCTGAATTGATTCTTTCTTACGTCATCAGCAGGAATTTGGTCATAAAGACCAGAATCAATTGCCTTAGAATCTCCAACCGCAGCGTAGCTGTAGCTAAAGTAATCAACCTGACCCCACCAAGAAACAAGTCCTAAACCAGTATCTGTAGTAAGATCGATACCCCACATCCAACCCGGAGTACTCAGATCGTTAAAGCCACCACCATAAGGAGTAGTATCAGGACCATCATGGCGCATTCTTACAACTTCCTCAGCTGTCATAATCTGGAAGCCTCCCTCTGTGATCACACTCTGAGTAAGATCATAAACTGCCTGCCACTCCTGTTTATAACCCTTCACGTAAGCAAGGATACCTTGAGCAACATATTTATTCACCTCATTTTTACCTGTACGATTGAAACCATCAAGTAAGGTAATAGCATCATTAAGGTCACTTTCGATCAAATTAAAGATCTCAGAAGTAGCCACTTTAGGACCATTTTGATCCTGAAGATCATCATAAATAGGAAGAATCTCTGCAGCAGGATCATAGTCTTCAGTAAAATATTGAGTCAGGTAAAAGTACGAATGAGCCCTTATAGCTTTAGCCTGCCCCATAATATACTTGTTTTCTTCCAACTCAGGAACTGCATCATTTCCACCAAGTGCATCAATTACAGTGTTGGTAGATCTTATAATCCTGTAGTAGTATCTCCAAACCATATAGTTACGCTGCCTGGTAAAATCTGTTGGCGCAACAAATTCAGTGATATCAGCACGATACCATCCATAAGTACTTACAGAAAGAGCCATATCCCCGGAAAGCATATCTCCGTAAATATCGTAACCCTTTTGCCCAAAATCATCATGGTTAGTTGTACCACCAGTACCTGTCTCAATCATAAGGGAGTAGATCCCTGTCAAAGTTCCACGAACAACCGCTGGATTTAGCTCAGCTGCCTCCGCAATTTGATCGGTCGTTAAAAATTCGGTCGGCTCCTTTTCAAGAAACTCTTCACTACAGCTTGTTCCCAGAAAAAGTAGGGCTGCAGCACCTGTTAATTTTAAAAGATTTTTCATATTATTTTTTTGTATTAAAATTTAACTCTTACACCTGCGGTAATGGTGGTTAGCGGGGCATAAAGTCGACGTCCGGAGTTTCCTGTTTCACTCGTATTCGGCAGGAAACCATCTCTCGCTGTTTTTACAAACAGGTTATCTCCGGAAACAAATATATTTACATAATCAAGTCCGGTATTACCAAGAACGTTTTCAGATACAGTATACCCAACAAGTGCATTGTTCAATGAAAGGTAATCTGTACTGGTTAGGAATCTCGTAGATCCTGAAGTTGCAGTCTGGTCGAATCCATCAGCTAAACGAGGTACGTTAGTGATGTCTCCAGGTCTTTGCCATCTGTCAAATATATCAGTATGGAAGTTATTTCCAGCTGCACCAAAACGGTCGCTCATAAGTTCCCCATACTGGTAATCTATTGCGTAACCACCTAAACTATATATCCATTGAGTAGAGAAGTTAAGGTTTTTCCATGAACCACCAATTCTAATACCACCACGCACATCTGGAATAGCAGATTTACCTACATATTTGTTCGTAGCACTTGCATAAGTAGAAGTTACTCTTCTTTCAACATTAGCCTCAGGGTTATCTGTAAGATATGGTGTCATTTCTCCAATTGCAGTATCTCCTGTATCAAAGATTCCGTTGTCATTGATATCGTCAAAATATTGATACCACAGCGGAGCACCTGTTGCAGGATCCACTCCTGCCCATTCTCTAGTGTAGAAATCAAAAATAGACCTACCTTTCGAATAAGCAAATGGAGCATTGGAAGTATCCAGAATTCTAGGTTCACCTGTTGATGGTTCTAAAGGCATAGTAACGATCTCATTATCCAGAATCTCTCCGTTCACATTAACGTTCAGTTTAAAGTCTGGAGTATTAAAGATATGACCGGTAAGATTGAATTCCAAACCTGTGTTGCGAAGCTCACCATCGTTAACTGTGATAATAGCAATTCCCTGAGACGGACCTACCCTTCTATCAAAGATAAGGTTGTCGGTATTCTTTACGTAGTAGTCAATAGAACCATCAAGGAAAGTACCTAAGCTGAATTCAACCCCAGTCTGGAACATCCTTGAAGTTTCCCAGGTAAGATCAGGGTTACCATTGTCTCTAGGAGAAATAGAAATTCCACCTGCCAAAAGACCGAGGTTAAAAGTATCATAGCCTCTGTAGAAATCTGCATCACCTGCAAAATCCCCTTCATCTCCGGTAATACCGTAGGAAGCTTTAAGCTTCAAGAAGGTAGCCAATTCATTGTTGCTAAGAAAATCTTCATTAGACACTACCCATGCACCACCTACAGATCCAAATGTACCCCACTTGTCATTTACGAATCTAGAAGAACCGTCACGACGCACAGATCCAGTAAGGAAATATTTATCAAGGTAGTCATAGTTGATCTGCCCAAATATGGATTCCAAGGCACGTCCTTCGGTAAAGCCTGTTGGCGGCTGAAGGTTCTCTACAAAATTATTAAGTTCATAGATGAAGGGGCTAACTGCCAATCCTTTCCATACAGTCGACTCAGACCTTTCAAATTCATTGCTTTCATGAGCAGCAAGAACTTCAAGAGAGTGATCTCCAAAATCGTTCTTGTACCTCAACAATTGAAGGAAGTTTTGAACAAGTACCTCACGCTCCCATTCGAAAAGATCACCTCCTGTAGCAGTACCACCACCATAGAATGGATTGGTGAAATTCTTATTTCTCCAGGTATAGTATTGAGCTCCGTAAGTCGACTCAAAAGTCAGCTCTTCTGTAATAGTAATATCAAAAGAGAAGTTACCATTCAATTCATGCCTGTTTGTTCCGTCAAAATCATAGTAAGCAGAACCAATGGGATTCAAATTGTTTGCGTTAGGACGCGCACGGAAGCCTGAAGCCCCACCATAGTCATACTGGAATCCACCAAAGACCGGATCAGGAACCAGATTTCCTTCGTCATCTCTAAGAAATACAGGGAAAATAGGAGCCATTTTGTCTGCAAATTCAAACACGTTCTCAGATCCAACTATCTGTCCGTTCTGCAATGATTCGGAATATGCGTAACCAATGTTCGCACCCACTTCGATCCACTCCTTCACCTGAGAAGAAACATTTAAACGGGTTGTATACCTATCATACCCAGTATTGATTGAGTATCCATCATCATTAAGGTAACCAAAAGAGGTATAGTAAGAGGTTTTTTCATCTCCCCCACCAAAACGCACGTTGGCTTCAGTTCTAATTGCAGAATCGAAAGCAAGATCCTCATATCTTTCCGGATCGTAAATTCGAGTAACTCCGTCCCGAACCATTCTTGTCTCAGGATCGATCAACTCGGCAGCAGTAGCATTCCACATGTTGTATCCTGCAGGCACTACGTTGTCTGAAAAAAGATTAGTGTTTGCATAAGCAATAGGATCTGCACGATTCTCAATCACACCTCTATTATAAAGACCTTCCCAAACTAGTGGAATATAAGCCTCTGGAGAAGTGATCACGTCATAACGTGGGATCATTTGAGAGTTAACCCCTGTCTTAACGTCAACTTCGATGAAGTCCTCACCATAAGCACTACCTCTTTTTGTAGTGATCAAGATAACCCCGTTAGCACCCCTGGAACCGTAGATCGCAGTTGCAGTTGCATCTTTAAGAATAGTAGTAGTCTTAATATCGGCAGGGTTAATGGCGTTGATACTTCCAGAATAAGGCACGCCATCTACAACATAAAGTGGCTCCCTGTTTCCGTTAACAGAACCAAAACCTCTAATACGTATAGTAGAAGCTGTACCCGGTTGTCCCGAAGTATTTATTACGTTCACACCAGCAACCTCCCCAGCAAGAGCCTGAGAAACGTTAGAGTATGACTTCACTTCAAGATTCTCAGCATCAATGGTGGTAGCTGTACCGGCAAATGACTGCCTGGTAGCTGTACCATACCCTACAACAACCACCTCTTCCAATTCGGCAGCATCAGTTTTTAGGGTTACATTAATAACATCTTGAGCTCCTACTAATCTGTCGGTTGTTTGAAAGCCAACATAGGAGAAAACAAGAACGTCTTGTGGACTGGCAGTAATAGTATAGTTACCACCAAAATCTGTTTGTGTACCTGTCGAGGTACCTTTAAGCAAAACATTTACCCCTGGAAGAGGAAGACCTTGATCGTCAACCACCGTCCCGGTAACTGTTTTCGTTTCTTGTGCAAAGGCAATTTGCACGACTAACACCAGTAATAGTGTTAGAATTCCACTTAATTTTCTTTTCATTTTATGAATTATTTGAATTAGCCAAGGCCAAAAATGATAATAATTTCTTAATAAAACAAGCTAACGAAAGAAACTTGTCTGTTAATTCTTTAAGAAGTTTCTTGATTCTATTTGAAGTTATTAAGCCTGTTGATATTTTTTAGATTCAAAACCTGTCAGAACTACCTATTATGTCTTTTTTCATCAAGAATTAAACAGAAAGTATTAAAGTGTTTTATTTCACACATCGCATTTCCCGAGGTTAATTTTTTCAAGCATTAACTTATTTTCTACTTTTGCATTCACCCCTAAAAATTACCGTCCGACATAATCTGCTATTTATGAGGTTTTTAACACTATGCTAGTAAGAAGTTTTTCGAAATCACCTTTAGAGTGCGGTACCGACGAAGCTGGAAGAGGATGTCTAGCAGGACCCGTCACTGCCGCTGCAGTTATTCTGCCGAAAAAGTTTCGCAATAAACTTATCAACGATTCCAAAAAGATAAATTCGGTCTCCAGAGCCAGTCTAAGAAAAGTAATAGAAGAAAAAGCTGTTTGTTACTCCGTGCAACACATATATATGGAGGAGATCGACGAGATCAACATCCTGAATGCTTCTATTCTCGCGATGCATAAATGCATAGATGAACTTGATCCCATACCCGAATTTATAATTGTGGACGGGAACAGGTTTAAAAACTTTAAAGGGGTGCCTCACGAATGTATCATCAAAGGAGATGGGAAATACCTCACTATTGCCGCGGCCTCTATCCTGGCAAAGACCTACAGAGATGAATTTATGATGAGGATCCATGAAGAGTATCCTATGTACAACTGGAAACAAAATAAAGGCTACCCTACTGTGGAACATCGAGAGGCGATCAAAAAGTACGGAGTAACCAAGTACCACCGCAGGAGCTTTAAACTTTTACCGGAGCAACTAGAGCTGTCATTCTAATCCTTGAAAAGAACAAAATCTTTACATGAAAAAAATTTTTCTCCTTTTTCTTACTGTTTGTTTGATTTCATGTAGTGATGACCCGGGAAAGACAGGGGAATTGACCGATTTTTTACCTGTAAATGCCGGAGTGATCATTCAGATGCAAAATCCCGATCTTTTCTTCAGTAATCTAAGGAATAATGAGTTTATAAAATCCAATTCAGAAAACAAAAGTTTCAGAAAACTGAAAGAACAGTTGTCTATTCTTGATTATTTCCCGCATAACAAAGAGGCCTTACTTGTGCTAAACGCAAAGGAAGCTGATTCCCTGGATTTTACTTTTATAACCAGAAACACTCTCCTTCCTGGAAATTTAGATTCTATTTCCAATAAGCAAGTAGAGTCGATAAAGACAGCTAACGGAAATATCAAAAGGTATATTCTGGAAGAAAAAAAGGCCTTTTCGACAAGAATAGATAGCATCAACATTTTAAGTAATTCCAGACCAATTCTTGAAAAGATCCTTAGCGGAGAAACAGTAAATGATAATGACCTAAATACAGCTTTCAAGGCTGCCTCTAGAAAGAAAACTTCTGTTTTAATAAATCACAACAGAATTCCTTCCTTTCTGAAAGAAATTTTACCTCCGCAGTTTCCTGCTTTTAGCAATTGGACAGTTTTGGATACAGATATCACACAAGAGAAGATACTTCTAAACGGTATTACAGTAGCCACAGACAGCCTGCCCAGGCTTGTAAATGTCTATAAGGACGTGGGGGCGGCTCAAAATTCACTTGCAGGCATTACACCGGTGAATGCTGACAGCTTCACATCAATCACCTTTAAGGATTTTAAAAAATTAGAGACGAACCTGGCTTTTTTGAAGAGAAATACTCCTGACAGTCTTGAGCTGTCTGCAGCTGAAGTCTTTAGAAATTCAAATGAAGCCGGAGTTATCAGCCTTTCTGAAGGGGAAGTTCTTGCCATTGAGGTCTTGGATCCCGGGAGTGCTAAACAATCAATGAACTTTGAACCTGAAGTAGTTGAAGAATTCCGCGGAAATGACATCTATAGTCACCCCCATCCAAATGCTTTCCAACAGCTCCTGGAGCCGCTACTCAACCCAAAAGATCTTCATTTTTTCACATTTTTAAAGGGTTATGTTCTGTTCGCCGAAAGTTCCGAATCCTTGAAAGAAATGATCACTTCAGTCCAAAATGATCTCGTTCTGGCAAATACTGAAGCATATAAAACATCTTCTGAAAATCTCAGTTCAGAAGCATCGCTTTTAATGGTAAGAAATAATCAGGCTGGAAAAGTGGAGAATGATCTGGATTTTACAGATTATCCTTTAACTGCAATACAGGTAATCTACCAGGATAATTTTGCTCATATACACAGCGTGCTTACAAAAAATACTATTGTTCAAACTAAAGGAACAACTACCCAGGCTTCAGGGGTTAAATTAGGTGCGGCTCTTTCATCCAAACCGGTATTTTTCAGGAACCATCGTACTAAAGGGATGGATATTGCTGTGCAGGATATCGACAATACCCTTTACCTAATATCTCCTGAAGGAAAGATCTATTGGAAAAAGAGGCTCGATTCCCGCATTTTAGGAGATGTACAGACAGTGGATATTTTAAGAAATGGAAGATATCAACTCGCCTTTGCTACTCAGAATAAACTCCACATCATTGACAGAGATGGGAATCCCGTGAATCCTTTCCCTTTAAAGTTTAGGGATGATATTACACAGCCGCTATCTGTTTTTGATTACGGCGGAAAAAAAGATTATCGATTCGTAATTACCCAGGGAAATGAAGTTTTTATGTATGACCGGAAGGGAAGAAGTGTAAAAGGCTTTACTTTTTCAAAGACTTCATCAAAAATCACACACCCCCCGAAGCACATTAGAATTGGAAGCAAAGATTATATTGTGATTCCGGAAGAATCAGGAAAACTGAATATCCTGAGCCGCACCGGAAAAACAAGGGTGGCCGTAAAGGAAAATCTCGACCTAACCCAAAATAAATGGTACGAATACCAAGGCAACTTTATTTCCTCAAACAATTCAGGTCAAATTATAAATGTCACCGAACGAGGGAAAATTTCCCGTAACGACCTGGGATTGGCGGACAACCACCGCATTGTTGCAACAGAAAAAACTCTGGTCACACTATCAGACAATGAGTTGAAGATCAAAGGAAACTCTGCCACCCTGGATTTTGGATTGTATACAGAACCCCAGATCTTTTATCTCAACAACAAGATCTACGTAAGCTTAACCGACCTCCAGGCCAATAAGGTGTATCTGTTCGATAGTAACGCTGCTCTTTTGCCGGGCTTTCCAGTTTATGGAACTTCGGGGATTGATCTGGCAAATACCGATAAAGACCCAGCCCTGGAACTGGTTGTAAAAGGTGAGAAGGATGAAGTCCTTGTTTATGAACTTCAGTGATAAGTGAGCAGTGGTCGGTGGAGAGTAGACAGAAAGATTTCAGAAGACCATCAGTGAATCCGTGGCTAAAAAATCCGCCTAAGCCCTAAACCAATTCCGCTTCAAAAAGGGCAGAAAAATGCTTCTTTATTTTTGCCTTGACCTCTTCCACCGGCACTTCCTTAACTCCTAATTCTAAATTTAATGAAGTTACCGCCTTACCTTCAATTCCGCAGGGAATGATGTTGTCGAAGTAGCCGAGATCTGCATTTACATTAAAAGCAAAACCGTGCATGGTCACCCAGCGGCTTGCCCGCACGCCCATAGCACAGATCTTTCTTGCAAAAGGAGTTCCTTGATCCAGCCACACTCCCGTTTCACCGTCACTTCGACCTGCTTTTACACCATATTCTTCCAAGGTGAGTATAATAGTTTCCTCCAGCAGTCGCAGATATTTATGTATGTCGGAGAAGAAATTTTCCAGATCAAGAATTGGATATCCTACTATCTGTCCGGGGCCGTGATAGGTGATATCTCCTCCCCTGTTGATTTTATAGAAAGTAGCTTTTTTTTGCTTCAGCTGCTCTTCGTTAATTAGAAGGTTCGAAATATCTCCGCTTTTTCCGAGGGTATAAACGTGAGGATGTTCGACGAATAGAAGATGGTTCCCGGTAACTTCTGTAGTTCCTTCTCTACGGTTCCTTATCTTTTGATCAAGGATATTTTTGAAAAGCCTTTCCTGGTATTCCCAGGTATCCTTATAATCCTTAAGCCCCAACTCCTCAAATTGCACCTTCTTATTCAAATCCTTTCTTCCTTTTAACTGTGCTTATTATTATTTAAAATGATCAAAGCTGCTATCACTCCCGGCACCCACCCCAACAGGGTTAGGATAAGAACAATAAGAATAGATCCACAGCCCCTGTCTATTACTGCGAGGGGTGGAAAAAGAATCGATAATATTACTCTCCAAAGACTCATAAGCGATTACAAAAATAGCAATTTTGGGGAATCACATGGCTGCTTTCGGGCCATAAAAAACAATTGATTGGTTCTCCTAATGTCTGTATCTTTGCAAGTCAAATTTTGAAATAAACAAGATGCATTTATCTGAACAGGAACAAATTCGCCGGGAGAAACTGGATTCCCTGCGAAAACTGAATATAGATCCTTATCCCGCAGCGCTTTATCCCGTTGATCACACTACTTCTGAAATCAAAGCTGAATTTGAAGAAAATAAAAAGGTAGTCATAGCCGGAAGGCTAATGTCGAGAAGAATTCAGGGGAAGGCTTCCTTTGCTGAAATTCAGGATTCCACCGGAAGGATCCAGGTTTATTTTAACCGTGATGAGATCTGCCCCGGAGACGATAAAAGCAAATATAACGACGTATACAAGAAACTTCTTGACATAGGCGATTTCATTGGAATTGAGGGAAAACTCTTTAAAACCCAGGTGGGAGAGAAAACCGTAATGGTCGAGAATTTCACTCTTTTGAGCAAGTCCCTAAAGCCGCTGCCGCTACCAAAGACAGACAAGGAAGGAAAAACTTATGACGAGTTCAACGACCCCGAATTAAGATATCGCCAGCGGTATGCCGACCTGGTTGTGAATCCTAAAGTTAAGGAGATCTTTGTTAAGAGAACAAAGCTCTTTAATGCAATGCGGAATTTCTTCAATGACAAAGGATATTTTGAAGTTGAAACTCCAATTTTACAGTCCATTCCAGGTGGAGCCGCTGCGCGTCCATTTATAACACATCACAATGCTTTGGATATTCCGCTTTACCTTAGGATTGCTAATGAGCTTTACCTTAAAAGGCTGATTGTTGGTGGTTTCGACGGAGTTTATGAGTTCTCCAAAAACTTCCGCAATGAAGGTATGGACCGCACTCATAATCCAGAGTTTACTGCCATGGAGATCTATGTGGCGTACAAGGACTACAACTGGATGATGGAATTCACGGAGAATCTCCTGGAGCATTGTGCTATTGCTGTTAACGGCACCACAGAAGCTACTTTTGGAAAACATCAGGTAGATTTCAAAGCCCCATACGCACGCATCACCATGACCGATGCAATTAAGAAATTCACCGGCTTCGACATTACAGGCAAGTCTGAAAAAGAACTTTTTGAGGCTGCAAAAAGCATGGGTATCGAAGTAGATGACACCATGGGGAAAGGCAAGCTCATTGACGAGATCTTTGGCGAAAAATGTGAAGGTAATTTTATTCAGCCGACATTTATCACAGATTATCCGAAGGAGATGAGTCCGCTTTGTAAGGAGCACCGGGAAAATTCCGAGCTCACTGAAAGGTTCGAATTGATGGTTTGCGGAAAAGAGATCGCCAATGCTTATTCCGAGCTTAACGATCCTATTGACCAGCGAAATCGTTTTGAAGAGCAGCTAAAACTTTCTGAAAAAGGGGACGACGAAGCCATGTTTATCGATAATGACTTCTTACGAGCTCTTGAATATGGGATGCCTCCAACTTCAGGTTTGGGAATTGGAATGGATCGTTTGATCATGTTCCTTACCAACAAACAATCCATTCAGGAAGTACTTTTCTTCCCTCAAATGAAGCCCGAAAAGAAGATTGCTACTCCAAAACCCGAAGATTTTATCAAAATTGGTGTGCCACAGGAGTGGGTAGACACGGTGATGCACGAATATGGAACAGTTGCGAGGCTAAAGGAAAATAAACCAACACAGGTACATCAAAAGCTGAATGGCCTTCGCAAAAAGAATAAATTACCCATAGCTGCACTGCAGCTGGACGAGGTAGAAAAGTGGTTCTAAAATGCCATTTTTGAACTGGCACTAAGAGGCTGTTTAAAAAAAATCGTCGTAAGGCTGAACCTGTTTCAGCTTCCAGTTTAGTTGGATTTTCAATTAACTTGGATCCTGAAATTAATTCAGGATGACATCTCTCCGGTTTTTTTGAACAGCCTCTTTAATTTATAGCAGGACAGCCACAGTGGTAGCGAGCACGGGGTGCTCCAAAGTTATAGCCCAGTGTCAATTGATGAAATCCGCTGTTACTTAGCACGACATCATTAAACTGCTGCGAGTAAGTATATCCAATTAAAAAACTCCGGAATTCTACTCCCGCGAAAGGAGTGACATACCTAATATTTTCAAGATTGTCCTCTTCTATTTTATCGAGACCCTGCCGGTAAGAAAGTCCTGCCCACACCTGTCCAAAACCAAAATTCCGGTAGGCTTTCAGGTTAACATCTGCAGTTTTTTCCGAAGTATCTTCAACAATTTGTAACATGGCCGAGGGTTCCAAAAACCAGTCATAGGAAGGTGAAAAAATATATCCGGCTGTAAGAAAGTACCTGCGTTGGTTAATTGCGATATTATCTGAATTAAACAGCTCCCGTGTAACAGGCAGCAGGTTCTTTGCGGCAAGATGCACATAAAGATCCTTTCTAAAATAGGACATTCCCACATCCATATTGGCGTAACTCACGGAAGTTTTATCCTGTCCTATAACGGGATCTGGTTGATCAAATCCGCTTTGATCGAGCCGGTGCTGGATAATCCCGGCACTAATCCCGAAGCTCAGCCTGTGCAACTCCAGGTCTCCGGAAGGGAGTCTTAAATGATAGGCGAAGGTCCCGTAAGCACCCGATTTTGAAAAGTTACCGTTTTGGTCGTTAAAAATTATAGCGCCAATCCCCTCCCTGTTCCCAAGTCTGCCATTAACTGTAAGCGTCTGCATTCCCGGGGCATCGGCAACCTCAAACCACTGTTGCCGCGCAGTGATACGTAATTGATTTCTACCCGCAGCCCCTGCGAGAGAGGGATGTAACAGGTAAAGATTGTCGGTGAGATAATCTGAATAAGTAGGGATGATCTCCTGGGCAGCAGTGCGGTCACTGCTGAAGAACGATCCTAAACTAAAGGCCCAGAAAAGGCATTTTAGAAGGTTTTTACTTTTTGTATGTCCTACCATATTAACGCTTTAAGGTAAAGTGGCCTGTTTGGGGTTCAAAACCCTCAATAGAAATGTGATACCAGTAATCTTCTGCAGGCAGGTCTCTTCCGTTAAAAGTTCCATTCCATGAAAATCCTGCCCCTTCGCCCATTGCCACTAATTTCCCATACCTATCAAAGATTCTGATCTCTGAGCTGCTGAAGTATTCAACTCCTTTCAGCTCAAATCGATCATTCATTCCGTCACCATTCGGAGTGATGAATTTTGGAAGCACAATATGAGGAAATTCTTCTGAAACTGTGTTACAACCTTCAAGATCCCGAACATAGGCCGTATAAATTCCGCCGGAAACATTTTGAAAGATATTTGACCGCTGAAAATTGCTACCGTCAAGGGAATATTCGAACTGCCCGGAATTAGAAGGTTCAATGATCACAGTAGAACCTTCGGAGGTAATATTTCCTATTCCGGCAACATCAACCGGTTCAACTTCAAACCTCTTTGTGGCACTACATCCATTAGCATTGGTGAGGGTCACGGAATAATTTCCCGGCTGATTTATTGCGATCTGCCTCGTTGTCATGCCGGTATTCCACCTGTAACTAAAATTCCCTCCTCCTGCATCAAGTTGTATTTCACTGCCTGTACAAAGGCGTCGAACCTCATCATTCACCATTGGTTTGGAAAAAATTCTTAGCTTAACGGGGGTGCGTGGGCCGGGATCACAGCTAAAGCCTGTTTTTGCAGCTTCAGCATAGTAAGTTCCTTCGGTAGCGGGAAAAAATGACCGGCCGGTTCCAATGGTCTCACCGCCTGAAGCAGACTCAAACCAAAAAACCGATTCATCATCTTCTACGCTTACCGCCAGGGGCGGGATATTATCACCTTCACAAACCTCCACGTCCCCTTCACTTATCGGGGCCTCAGGATCTTCTACCACAATGACTGCAAAGGCTTCAGAAGCAGAACTACAGAGATTATCGGCCAAATTCACAGCATCTTCAGCCACTTTCACCCTGTAATAACGGGTGGAATTAACAGAGGGAGAAGAAAAGCTGCTACCTGTTTCTCCAGGGATATCCTGCCAGTTCTCTTCATCTGTACTTTCCTGCCATTGAAAAGCGTAGCTGTTGTACACAGAACCATCCGGCGAGGCTGTAAGATCAACTGTTACAGGAGCCTCGGGTTCACAAACCTCCATGGAATTCCCTCCGGTGACATCAGAAGTTATTTCTGTGAGATCACCACAGGACCTAAAAATAATATCATCTATAGCAAGATCATTCCCACAGCCTCCAATTCCATTATTGAACATTCGCAGAATCACATTTGATTGTCCTGCCTGAGATCGAAATACCAGAGCATACTGCTCCCATTTTGGAGAAGAAGTTCCATCGATATCTCCTGTACTTCCGTTTGCTAAAAGTGAAGAATCAGTTTCGTCCCAGATTTCAAAGCGCACATTGATCGGAATTCCGGTGCCGGGACAGACGTCTACACTTGCAGCGTCATACACATTTATCAAGAAAGCTGAAAATTCGTAAGTGGTAGCTTCACAGAGGCCGGAGATCTCTGTCTCGTAGAACATTCCTGCTGTATTTTCGTTGGCATTTACTACCAGCGCCTTCCCGTTCGACAAGGTCGTTTGCGGAAAAGCGGAATGCCAGCTTCCGTTGTTCTGGCCTATTCTGCTGGAGATGGTATATTGCCCGTCATTTGGATCACCTGTGACATAGGTATAGGTAGTAACCCCTGCAGGCAATGGAGCCCCGGTACCTATTCCCGTTCCGAAAGTCTCATGAAAAATAGGGTCTCCTTTACTGCCGGGGCAAAATCCCAGCTGGGAAAAAGCACTTCCGGAGATAAGAATGAAAATAAGAAGTAAGGGAGTTCTCATCTTCCCTCAAAGGTACGGGAAAGCAAAGAGATTTTAAGATAATTTTAGCAGCTTGTGTCTATGATCTTTATCAGGCCTTTCGGCTTCTTCATTAAAATATTAAACCTTTTACTGCTTCTCCCGTCTAACTATCAGCAAAGTGCACCTCCATTTATTTTAACAGCTTTTGGTTAGGCAACCGAAGACTGTTTTCCTAAATTGGGCAAATTCTTAACTAAAAATTTACAATTAATGAACAACCGACTATTGTTCCGGCTGGTTATTGTTTTCTTTTCTTTTTCAATAACAAGCTGCGCCGTCTTTCAACCTGAAAAGGATAAGAAAACGGCCGCAACAGCCAAACCCGCCGAAAAAGATAAGAACGGGATCAAACCTTACGACAAGGTGATCACCAAAAAAGCAAAATCTGATACCGGATTATTCACCGTACATCAAATTGATGATGATTACTATTACGAGATCCCAGACAGCCTTTTCAACCGCGAAATGCTTATGGTCACCAGGATCGCTCAAACTGCTTCGGGCATAGGTTTTGGTGGAGGAAAGCAAAATGAACAAGTGCTGAGATGGGAAAAGAAGAACAAAAATGTGCTTCTTCGCGTAGTTTCCCACGATGTTTATGCAGCTGATTCCCTTCCTGTTCACGAAGCCGTGGTAAATTCCAATTTTGAACCTATTCTTTTTTCCTTTGACATTGAAGCTTATCACAAAGATTCTGTGAACAATGCCACTGTAATCAAAGTGACAGATCTTTTCAAAAAAGATGTACAGGCTCTAGGTTTTCCGGAAAGAAGTCGTAAAAACTACAAGATCAGCCGCCTTGATGATAGCAGATCTTATATTGATACTATTAGAAGTTATCCCGAAAACATTGAGGTTCGTCACGTAAAGACGTACAACGCCGGGGAACCACCTTCAAATTCAAGCACAGGATCTATTTCCGTAAAAATGAGCAACTCTATGATCCTGCTGCCAAAAGTACCTATGGAAAGAAGGTACTATGATGAGCGCGTTGGCTGGTTTACTACAGGGCAAACAGATTATGGTCTTGATGCTCAAAAAAGTGAAACTGTGCGCTACCTTGACCGCTGGAGACTTGAGGTGAAGGAAGAAGATATGGAGAAATTCAAGCGGGGAGAATTGGTGGAGCCTAAAGAACCAATCGTGTATTACGTAGACCGTGCTACTCCAAAGAAGTGGGTTCCATACATCAAGCAGGGAATTGAAGACTGGCAGGTTGCTTTTGAAGCTGCAGGTTTTAAAAATGCCATTATTGCCAAAGATCCTCCATCCAAAGAGGAAGACCCGGACTGGAGCCCGGAAGATGTGCGTTATTCTGTAGTGCGTTATCTTGCCTCTCCCATTCCAAATGCCAATGGACCTCACGTTAGTGATCCGCGTTCGGGAGAGATCCTGGAATCGGATATCAACTGGTACCACAATGTAATGACCCTGTTGAGAAACTGGTATTTTGTTCAGACCGCGGCAATTAATGAAGAAGCACGCGGAGTTGAATTTAAGGATGAGATCATGGGGCGTTTAATCAGGTTTGTATCTGCTCACGAAGTAGGACACACTATTGGACTTCCACACAACATGGGAAGTAGTGTAGCTTATTCTGTTGAGTCTCTTAGAGATCCAGAATTCACTAAGAAATATGGAACAGCTCCTTCTATTATGGATTATGCACGTTTTAACTACGTGGCTCAGCCGGAAGACGGAGACGTAGCCTTAATGCCAAACATTGGGCCGTACGATAAGTATGCCGTAATGTGGGGTTATAAACCAATTCCTGAAAAGGTTGGAAAAGAGGAAAAAGAGATCCTTGATTCATGGATCCTTGAAAAAGCAGGTGATCCTATGTACAGATTTGGAGCCCAGCAGAGCAGCGTAATTGATCCAACTTCTCAGACCGAAGATTTAGGCGATGATTCTGTTCTTGCCAGCCAGTATGGGATCAAAAACCTGAAAAGAATTGTCCCTAACCTAATCGAATGGACTGCTGAAAAAGGAAAGGATTACGAAGATCTTGAAACCATGTACGAGCAGGTGCTTGGCCAGTACAACCGCTATATGGGCCATGTTGCTGCCAACGTGGGTGGGGTGATCAAGGAAACCAAAACTTACGACCAGGAAGGCGCCGTGTATTTCCACGTAACTCCCGAAAAGCAGCAAAACGCCATGAATTTCCTTCAGGAGGAACTATTCTCAACTCCCGAATGGTTGATCGATCAGGAGATCTTCAACAGGATCGAATTTGACGGCAGCGTTGAAAGAATAAGAAATACTCAGGAGAGAACGCTCAACAACCTTCTTGACTTCGGAAGAATGGCAAGATTGATCGAGAACCGCGAAATGAACGGAAGCGATGCCTACGGACTTCTGGAAATGATGCAGGATTTAAGAACCGGAATCTGGAGTGAATTGAGAAGAGGTCAGAACATTGATACTTACAGAAGGAATCTTCAGCGAGCATATATTGACAGAATGGAATATCTAATGAATGAAGAACAGGAGTCAATTCCTGCGCGTTACCGTTCCTGGATCACCCGCTCCAATATCGATGTGGCGCAGAGTGATATTCGTCCGGTTGTGAGAGGCGAGCTCAAAAGGCTTCAGCGTGATCTTCGCAACAGCATTGGCCGAAGCAGAGATACCCTAACGCGTTATCATTTAGAAGATGCTTTGGAAAGAGTAAATCTTATACTCGACCCGAATAGTTAATCTCTTTCTTATACTATAGAAAAGAGCCGGACGATTGTCCGGCTCTTTCATTTTATGAGGTGTCAAAAATGCCATTTTTGACTAACCTATATTGACACTTCTCAATCTTAGGGCATTGGCAATTACCGATACCGAACTAAAGCTCATAGCCAATGCTGCGATCATGGGAGAAAGCAGAATTCCGAAGAACGGGAACAAAACCCCGGCCGCAATTGGCACTCCCAGGGTATTGTAGATCAAGGCAAAGAACAGGTTCTGCTTAATATTCTTCATCACTTTTTTGCTCAGGTTCTTGGCTTTTACAACTCCGTGCAGGTCCCCTTTTACCAGGGTGATTTCTGCGCTTTCTATAGCCACATCGGTTCCTGTACCCATAGCAATTCCGATATCGGCTTTGGCAAGTGCGGGTGCATCATTGATCCCATCTCCTGCCATGGCAACCTTTTTCCCTTGTTGCTGAAGTTTCGAAACTTCCTCCATTTTATCCTGTGGCAGCATTCCCGCCCTAAAACCTGAAAGATGTAACTCCTTAGCCACTGCACTAGCCGTAACTTCGTTGTCACCCGTGAGCATCACCACCTCAACGCCCGCGTCTATAAGGTCTGAAATAGCTTGTCGGCTCGTCTTCTTAATTGGATCGGTGATAGTAAGATAACCGCTCACCTTTCCATTCACAGCCACATAAGAAACAGTTTTCCCTTGTTCCTGTTCAGCTTTTACCTGTTGCTGAAGGTCATTGCTTATATCAGCATTGATCTCCTGCATAAGCTTATCATTCCCTATAGCAGCCGATTTTCCTTCTGAAGTTCCTGTAACTCCTTTTCCGGTTACGGCATTAAAGTCCGATGCTTCGGAAAATTTCAAATTCTTATCCTTTGCGTATCGCACTGTAGCTTCTGCCAGGGGATGTTCACTCTGTGCATTAACTGAAGCTATTATTTGTACCAGCTCTTCTTCAGAAATACCTCCGGAAGCCACAACTTTTTCAACTGAAGGTTTTCCCTCGGTAATAGTTCCTGTCTTATCAATAATAAGCACATCGATCTTGTCCATTTGCTCCAGAGACTGAGCATTCTTGATAAGCACCCCGTTCTGAGCTCCTTTTCCAACTCCTACCATGACCGACATAGGAGTGGCCAATCCAAGCGCACAGGGACAGGCAATGATCAATACTGCAATGGCATTGATGAGGGCGTAAACATAGCTGGGTTCAGGGCCAAATGCTGCCCACACGAAGAAAGTAATGACCGATATGATCACTACAACCGGCACAAAATATCCCGAAATCTTATCTGCCAGCTTCTGAATGGGTGCCTGCGACCTGCTGGCATCATTCACCATTTTAATGATCTGGGCCAGCAGGGTCTCATCCCCTACTTTTTCGGCTTTCATGGTAAAACTCCTGTTACCGTTGATCGTGCCCGAAGTAACTTTATCACCTTCAGCTTTTTCAACCGGCACAGGCTCTCCTGTGATCATCGATTCATCAATGTTGGTCTGGCCCTTCTCTATACTTCCGTCAACAGGAATTTTATCTCCGGGTTTTACCCTTAGGACATTCCCCACTTCAATTTCATCGGTATGGATCTCACGTTCTTCTCCATTGACCACCAAAGTGGCTTTATTCGGTGCAAGTTTCAACAGTTCTTTAATAGCCGAATTTGTGCGGCTGTGTGCTCTTGCTTCCAGTAATTGTCCTAGTAGAACGAGAGTCAGAATTACTGTCGCGGCTTCGAAATACACGTGCACGGTTCCTTCATGAGTCAGGAACTGCTCCGGAAACCAGTCCGGGAATAACATTCCAAAGACACTGAATAACCATGCCACACCCGCACCAATTCCGATGAGGGTGAACATGTTCAGGTTCCAGGTCACTATAGAACGATAGGCTCTTTCAAAGAACATCCAGGTGGCATAAAAAACCACCGGAATCGAAAGTCCCAGCTGCACCCAATTCCAGGCCTCCATACTCATCCAGTCATAAATAGGATTCCCCGGGATCATTTCTCCCATCGCTATCAGGAAGATCGGGATGGTAAATCCCACGGCTATTTTGAACTTTTTGAGCAGTTTGTTGTAGGATTTCTTTTCAGCCGAAAGTTCCGGTTCCATGCGCACCAGGTCCATTCCGCAAATGGGACAGCTTCCCGGTTCATCCTCCTTAATTTCAGGGTGCATTGGGCAGGTATACAATGGTTGCTCGGCTTTTAAGCTTACTTCCTCCACCAGATCCATTCCGCAGACGGGGCAGTCTCCGGGCTTGTTATATGTTTTGTCTCCTTCACAGTGCATAGGACAATAAAAAGTCCCTGTGCCTTTGCCCTGAGGCATTTTAGGCTTAGGTGGAGCTGTAACATTCTGCCCGGGTAAATAAATATTATACGTGCTCCCGTCCTTTCTTAGCGCTTCCTGAAACACATTTACAGCAATGGGATTTTCTGAAGAAATAACTGCCTCTGCCTTTTCCAGGTTAACCTTCGCCTCTTTGACACCTTCTACTTTCTGGAGCGTCTCCTCCACATGTGCACGACACCCGCTGCAGGTCATGCCGGTCACCTGGTATTTCTCCATTGATCCTGTTGAATGAATATGGTATTTACTACTGTCTTTTTGCAATGCATCTTCAAAAACTCCAATGGGAATGTGCTTTTCCATCCCGACGACAGCTTCAGCTTTTTCGAGATCTACAGAAGCAGATTTTACTCCGTCGACATTGCGCAAAGTTTCCTCAACATGCGCCCGACAACCATTGCAGGTCATGCCGGTGATCTTGTAGGTGTGGGTCATGCCTGTCTCGACTTTGCCAAAGTTTTCACCATCAGCGGCAGTGCTATCATCACGACCCGAACTCTCATTTTTTGGAACTTTGGCAAGGTTTGATCCTTCTCCTTCTTCCTTCTCAAAAATGTGATATTTCCCGTTGTCTTTTTGCAAAGCATCCTCCAAAACCTTAATCGGGATGTGCTTTTCCATTCCGACGACAGCTTCAGCTTTTTGGAGATCTACAGAAGCACTTGTCACTCCATCCACTTTGCCCAATGTTTCCTCAACATGCGCCCGACAACCATTGCAGGTCATGCCGGTAATCTTGTAAGTGTGAGTCATCCCTGTCTCAACTTTGTCAAAGTTTTCACCCTCAGCAGCAGTTGCATTATCATGACCCGAATTTTCAATTTTTGGAACTTTGGCAAAGTTTGATCCTTCTCCTTCTTCCTTCTCAAAAATGTGATATTTTCCGTTGTCTTTTTGCAAAGCATTCTCTAGAACTTCAATCGGGATGTGCTTTTCCATCCCGACGACAGCTTCAGCTTTTTCGAGATCTACAGAAGCAGATTTTACTCCGTCGACATTGCGCAAAGTTTTCTCAACATGCGCCCGACAACCGTTGCAGGTCATGCCGGTGATCTTATAGGTGTGAGTCATCCCTGTCTCAACTTTGTCAAAGTTGTCGCCATCAGCGGCAGTGCTATCATCACGACCCGAATTCTCCTTTTTAGGAACTTTGGCAAAGTTTAAATCTTCTTCCGAAGTCCCGGGAGCTAGAATATGATAACTGCCTCCGCTTTTTTGAAGAGCAGTTTCAAAAATGTCCCAGGGAATATGCTGTTCCATCTCGATCACAGCCTCTCCTTTTTGCAGATCCACGGCTGCAGATTTTACGCCGTCCACTTTGCGCAATGTATCCTCAACATGCGCCCGACAGCCATTGCAGGTCATTCCGGTAATCTTATAGGTGTGGGTCATGCTTGCCTCAACTTTGCCAAAGTTTTCACCATCAGCAGCAGTTGCATTATCATGACCCGAATTCTCCTTTTTTGGAACTTTGGCAAAGTTTGATTCTGATCCCAAGTTCTCTTCAACTTTGCCAAAGTTTTCACCATCAGATGCAGTGGTATCATCATAACTCAAATCTTCCTTTTTTGGAACTTTGGCAAAGTTTGATTCAGATCCTGAATTCTCTTCAACTTTGCCAAAGTTTTCACCATCAGCGGCAGTTGTATCATCAAGACCCGAATTCTCCTTTTTTGGAACTTTGGCAAAGTTTGATTCAGATCCTGAATTCTCTTCAACTTTACCAAAGTTTTCCCCACCAGCGGCAGTGCTATCATCACGACCCGAATTCTTATTTTTTGGAACTTTGGCAAAGTTTAAATCTTCTTCCGAAGTTCCGGGGGCCAGGATGTGATAATTGCCTCCGCTTTTTTGAAGAGCAGTTTCAAAAATGTCCCAGGGAATATGCTGTTCCATTTCGATCACAGCCTCTCCTTTTTGCAGATCCACGGCTGCAGATTTTACTCCGTCAACCTTCCGCAGTGTTTCCTCAACATGTGCCCGACAACCATTGCAGGTCATGCCGGTAATTTTATAAGTATGTTTCATCTCTTACACTTTTACATCCCAAAGTTCGCAGGAATAAAAGCGGAAATGTTATACAATTCTGGAAATTTGTGGTAAGATTCTAAAGCTTGTCCAGAGGAATACGTTTATTTTCCTTTACCTGCTTAAAATGGGTGGGCGTTAAACCCGTTACTTTTTTGAACTGCTTGCTAAGATGGGAGACGCTTGAATAATTGAGTTGGAGGGCGATCTCGCTCAGGGAAAGTTCGTCGTAGACCAGCAGTTCCTTCACCCTTTCGATCTTCTGGTGAATAAGATATTGTTCAATGGTCATGCCCTGCACTTCAGAAAAAAGTTTGCTCAGGGCAGAATAATCCTGGTGAAATTTATCTGAAAGATGTTCCGAAAATGTCATTTTTGGAAGGTCTTCCGGATTCCGGACCAGTTCGACCACCGCAGTTTTTACGCTCTCAATGAGCCGGGTCTTTTTATCATCAATTAGTTCGAAACCGAGTTTTTCCAGCCGCTCATTCAGCAGCTTTTTTTCTTCAGCAGAGAGATCGCGCTCTACTTCGGCCATCCCGAGCTCTACTGTAAGAGGATGAAGCCCGAACTGTTCGAGCTCAGACTTCACCATCATATTACAGCGGTTACAAACCATATTTTTGATGAATAGCTTCACGCTTAGCTCCCGGTAATAGTACCTTCAACTCTTCCGCACTTCAACATCTTATCCCCGTAGTAAGGATTTCTGATCTCCTTGGAAGCAGATAGCCAGTAAGCACCTTTCCCGTCGAAGGCCATAGGGCAAAATTGTTTATAGACCTCACCAGACCTAAGAGAACCTCTCAACATTTCTTCCATTGCCATAGAAAGATCTTCAAAAGCCGTTCTTTGTTCATTAATGTTCTGAGAATTACCAATGGTTTGAGCTGCCTCAAGTGCCTCTGTGTTATTTTCAACTTTGTTTAATACTTCAGCAAGCATCTTCCCGCCGCTTTGAGCTTCTTCTGCGTTGGTGTTTACAAGTGCAGTTTTAATGTGCATATAATGTTGATATGCTTCACCCATTTTCTCATCCCTAAAACCAACTGCCCCAGACTGCCCGTCGTCAAGATTAGCGCTCATTTCGCCCATGTCGTGGTCATCGGTCTCCTCCATGTGCATTTCATTCTGCATTGGCATCGCACCGTCTTCTATTTCATTTTCTTTTTTTGTCTCTCCACAGGAAGCCAGTAAAAAAGCTCCTGCCAAAGCCAGCATTGTCATTTTTGTTCTTTTCATTTTTCTGTTGTTTAAATTGATTTTTCTATTGTATTTGTTCTACTATTTCCCCGCAGGTGAGCATCGCATCACCGTAGTACGGGTTTCTTATTTCGGCCGCATCACTAAGCCAGTAAGCGCCTTTATCTGAATTTGCCATTGGGCAGTAATCCACATAAACAGTCTTGTTCTGCAGGCCAAAAGCAGCCACTGTTTTGATAAGCGCTTCAGAAAGATAAATAAAATTCTCCCTTTGCTTTTCAAGATTAGCTGTATTAAGTCCTTCTTCGGAATGTTGCAACAGGAACCGCTTCTTCTCTTGCCAAAATTTCTCCGCATCCCCTGTCAATCCTGCTGCTTCTACCTGCTGAAGCGCTTGTGCAAATTCCTTTGTCAAAGTTAAACTTTCTTTTGCTCTTCCTTCCACCAGCGCATCTTTAAGCTCGAGATATACCTCTACAAGACCTCCCAATTGCTGCTGAAATTCTTCTGAAGTCTGAGCTCTAAAATTATTCCCTCCCTGCTTTAGATACTGCCTCACATCCATGGGCGCACCGGCCGTAGTTGCCGTCTCGGGGTTCATCATACTCGGTTTTCCAGCAAGCTGAGCTGCGGCATCAACAGTGAAAGTTCCGTTCACCACGATCTCATCTCCCGCATTAAGGCCTTCCTCAACCACATAGGCAGTTCCCAGGAGAGGCCCCAGCACAACTTCCCGCAACACAAAAAGCGGATTTGTCGCAGTACCTTCATTGACATAAACAACACTGCGTTTCCCGGTCCACAGTACTGCGGACCTCGGAATAATCAATCCTGCAGCAACTTTCTCCCCGCCGCCTGTAACCACTCCCGAGACGAACATTCCGGGCTTAAGCCTGTCGTTATTATTTGGCACTTCCACCCTCGCGGTAGCAACACGGGTTTGCCTGTTAATAATAGGGTCGATAAAATCTATGGTTCCAGTAAATGTTTGTCCTGGGATGGAAGCTACAGTGAAATATACAGTATCACCAACCTCCACCATGCCCATATTCCTCTCATAAATGTCGAATAAAACCCACATTTTTGAAAGGTCAGCGATCTGGTACAGCGGCATTCCACGTTCCACATAATCCCCGACTTCCACGAGCTTCTCGGTCACCACGCCACCCACATCTGCGGTGATGGTAAAACGATCGGTGGCCTTGCCGCTTTCGAGGATGCGGTTGATCTGGTTTTCTCCAATCCGCCAGTTGCGAAGCTTTTGTTTTGCAGCTTCAAAGAGTTCGGGTTGTGAATTGCGAATGGCGTAAGCCTGCAGCAATTCTTCCTGGGCCGTGACAAGTTCTGGGGAATAAACCACAGCCAGAGCCTGCCCCCGGTTCACTTCTTCCCCGGTGAAGTTGACCATCAAGCGCTCAATCCTTCCCGGCACATGCGTACTTTGGGTATAGGAGATCCTTTCGTCGACTTCCACTTTTCCGCTGAGCTCTATTTCCCTTTCTGCTGAAGTTGCTCCCACCTCCTGCGTCTGAATATTTGCCAGCTTCATAGCGTATTCGGTCATTTGAACTGCATTCGGATTTTCCATCACCTCTGAACCTTCCAGCGGAATAAGATCCATTCCGCAAATGGGACATTTTCCGGGTTCAGTAGCCCTTATTTGTGGGTGCATAGAACAGGTCCAGACGGTCTCCTGTCCTTCTTCCACCATTTCGTGCTCATGTGCAACTTCATCACTGCCTCCAAAAAAGAGCCAGCCCAGCAGGATTCCTGCGACAAGAGTACCTGCGATAATGAGAATATTTTTATTTCTGCCTGTCATAGTCCAAAGTATTACCCGATAAATAATCGATTTTTGCCAATGCGGTTAGATAACCGGCTTCTGCCCCGGCAACCGCCAGTTGATATTTTAGTAGTTCCTGTCGCACCCGTAGCACCTCTTCAAAATTTGATGCTGCGTTGCGATAAGAAGAAAGCAGAAGATTGAGCACCTGTTCCGAACTTTCCACCTGGCGCTCATAAAGTTCCAACATTGCCCTTGCCTCCCTTACCTCAAAAAGAGCTGTCTCAAGGTCGGCCAGAAGTTGATTTTCAACTCCCTCTTTTCGCTGCTCATAACTTTCGGCCATAAAGGCTGCCTGTTTGCGCGCTGCTTTATATTTTCCGCGGAAGATGGGCAGACTCACAGAAAGCATCGGCATAATAGCATCTCGCCCGTTATCTTCTATTGCCATGTCCATTCTCTCCCCAACGATCACGTAATCCAGCCCAATACCTACATTTGGCATCCCCTCCTTCCTGGCCAGTTCTTCCCTCGCCCTTGCCGAAGCTGCCATATGCTCCAGTTCTTCCAGTTGAGGATTGCCTTCCACTAAGGTGTCAAAAATGGCATTTTCGGGAAGTATTTCTATTTGCGTTTGCACCACAACTGCTTCAGACTTTTCCCGATTCAGCAGAGCATTGAATTGCGCCCGCAAAGCATCCTGCTTCAGTCTTATCACTTCCAGCCCGGTCACAGATTCGTTCCGAAGCAGGTCGGCCTGTAGAACGTCAGATAAAGCTCCGCTACCGGCACTTACGCGTGACAGGGCAAGGTCTTTATAATTCTGAAGGATCTCCAAATTCTCCTGTTGAAACTTAAGTTGCTGCTCCAGTTCATAGAGCTCGTAGTATTTGGAACTCACCTGCAACAGGATCTCATTGCGCGTTTCCAGAAAAGCCTGGAATTTAGCTTCAGCCATGAGATTTGCAACGTTTTCCCGTGCTTCAAGTGTCCCAAACCAGGGAAACATCTGCATCAGGGAAAAACGAGCTTCCTGTGGCCCCAGTCGTGTTTCCACCATTTGCCCAAAAGCGGAAACCGTAAGGGTGGGATCGGGCAGGCTTTTCACCTGCGGCGCTTCCTGCAATGCTGCTTCAAATTCAGAATAAGCAGCCTTAACTTTCGGATTATTTTCCGCAGCGATCAACAGGTAATCCTGCAAAGTCTGTGCACCTATGCTTCCCGAAAGAAGAAAAAACAGACCTGTCAAAAAAGATATTTTTAGAGCATCTTTCATTCTGCTGTTGTTTTGTTTGAGTTTCTTGTGACTACTGTTTCACGCCAAATTGCCTGCAGCACGGGAACCACAAAGATGGTCATGATCTGTATCACCATTCCTCCTACAATTGGAATTGCCATGGGTACCATGATGTCGGCCCCTTTTCCTGTGGAGGTAAGAACCGGGAAAAGGGCAATTATTGTTACGGCCGTGGTCATCATTGCCGGTCTTACCCGCTTTTTACCGGCTTCGAGCACTGCAGCTCTTACAGCCGGAACTGATTGTGGATCCCGCTTCTCAAAGACCTGGTGGATGTAGGTTCCCATGAGCACCCCGTCATCTGTAGCGATCCCAAACAGGGCGATAAATCCTACCCAAACCGCAACACTCAAATTGATCGTGCCCATTTGGAACAGGTCCCGCATGTTCATTCCCGAAATGCTGAAGTCCAGGAACCACGGCTGACCGTATAGCCAGATCATGATGAATCCGCCGGCAAAGGCAACAAATACTCCCGAAAAATGTATCGTGGAAGCGATTACTGTTTTGAATTGAAAATAGAGCAATAGGAAAATGATGATCAGTGAAATTGGGATCACAATAGCCAGTCTTTTCACTGCCCGCACCTGATTCTCATAATTCCCTGAAAATTCAAAGCTCACTCCCTGTGGCACCACCAGTTCACCCAGTGCTATTTTTTCGGCAATTAGATCCTGCGCATCATTGACCACATCGACTTCTGCAAAATCCTGTTTTTTGTCAAACAGCACATAACCCACTAAAAAGGTGTCCTCACTTTTGATCATCTGCGGACCTTTAACATACCTCACATCCACCAGTTGTCCCAGGGGAATTTGCGCTCCGGTTGGTGTTGGCACCAAAATCTGTTCTATTTCTTCGGGTGAATTTCGCAGTTCCCGTGGATAACGCACCCGAACAGGATAACGTTTCCTACCTTCAACGGTAGTAGTGATCTCCATTCCGCCGATGGCAGTTTCAATGGTTTGCTGCACTTTTTCAATGCTAAGACCATATCGGGCAATTTTCTGCCGGTTGATGTCCAATTCCAGGTAAGGTTTCCCAACAATTCTGTCGGCAAAAACGGCTTCTTCCTTGACCGTTGGTACTTGCTTAAGAATCTCTTCCAGTTTAAACCCAAAAGCCTGGATGGTTTCCAGATCGGGTCCATAAACTTTGATTCCCATTGGAGCCCGCATTCCCGTTTGCAGCATCACCAGCCGGGTTTCGATAGGCTGCAGCTTGGGCGCAGAGGTTATTCCCGGCAATCGTGTGGCAGCAACGATCTCGTTCCAAATATCATCGGGGCTGTTAATGTGGTCTCTCCAGTTTCTGAAGTACTCACCATCTTCATCGGGGATAAGGTCATTAGCTGTTATATTCCCCATAACAGCTTCTTCATTAGGGAAAGCTTCTCCCGATTTTAAGATGAAGTTCCCCTCATCATCTACCCGGAAGCGCTGCATTTCACCCTTTTCATTCAGCATGTACTCGGGCTTATAATTGATCACATTCTCGTACATGGAAATTGGAGCGGGATCAATTGCCGTCTCTGCTCTTCCCAGCTTCCCAACAGCTACTTCTACTTCAGGAATATTTGTAACTGCCATGTCAAGTTTTTGAAGTACTTCTTTACTGCCTTCAATTCCAAGATGTGGCATGGCGGTAGGCATCAGCAAAAAGCTTCCCTCGTTAAGGGTTGGCATAAATTCCTTTCCTACTCCGGGAAAAGCTTCGGAAGCATTTTCCCAGGCAGCCGTTTCTCTTATTTCCCAGCCAATCTCTTCGGCACCGTCTCCAAGAAATCCGAAGATCTTTGGGAACCCCTGCCAGATCAATAATCCGATCGAAATGGTGATCACCGGAAGCATTAGGAAAGTTTTCTTGTTCTCGAGACACCACTTAAGAATATCTTCATAGAACCTCACCACGGCTAACAACGCAGCAAGAGTGATCATCAAAAGAATGATCACAAACAAGTAATTTTCAATAATAGAATTTCTTACTCCCAATGGCATCCAGTGTGTGGTGAGGAAGAAGATCGTTACCGCCAGGATGATGAACAGGGAAATTTCTTTTGAATATTTTCCAAGGAACCCACGGCTCTTAGGCTCAAGTATTCTAAGGATTCCTATGATCGTTAGCGCCAGTGGCAACCACATTCCGAAGAGGAGTGAAAGGATTATTCCGCCGGCGATAAGGCTGTAGTTCCAGATGAGGTTTACCCTATCCTTTTTCAGTCTGAAAGAGAAGAAGTAATAAGATAGCATTGGCAGCACCATTATGCCCAATAAAAAGGCTGCTACCAAAGCAAAGGTTTTTGTAAAGGCTAACGGGATGAAGAGTTTTCCTTCGGCATTTTCCATAAAGAAAACCGGAAGAAAACTCACTACGGTAGTGGCTAAAGCAGTGGTGACGGCCGGACCGACTTCTATGGTTGCCGTTCTGATTACTTCCAGAAGTTTTGAACCTTTTGCATTCCTGTTTTCCGGAAACTCGAGGTGCCGCAGGGTGTTTTCCACAAACACAATTCCAACATCTACCATGACTCCAATGGCTATGGCAATCCCCGAAAGCGCGACCACGTTGGCGTCTACACCAAAGTAGCGCATTGCAATAAAGGTCATGAGCACCGCAATGGGCAGCAGGCTGGAAATTAAGATCGAAGCCCGCAGGTTCAGCACTAAAATTATTACCACAATGATGCTGATAAGGATCTCGTCTGAAAGGGCATTTTCGAGCGTTCCCAGAGTTTCATGTATCAACTGCGTTCTATCATAGAACGGAACTATAGTAAGTTTACTCACTGTTCCATCCTGCAACACTTTAGTCGGCATTCCCGGTGCGATCTCTTCAATCTTGTCTTTGACATTATTGATCACCGCGAGAGGATTAGAGCCATAGCGGGCAACCACCACTCCTCCCGCGACCTCAGCTCCTGCCTTGTCGAGAATTCCTCGTCTTTCTGCCGGACCCAAGGTCACAACTCCAATATCGGAAATGAGGATCGGGGTATTATCATTCACGGCAACTACTGTATTTTCAATATCTTCCAGGGATTCGATATAACCGAGCCCTCGAACCAGATATTCCACCTTGTTCACTTCAATGGTCTTGGCTCCAATGTCACGATTGGAATTCTTCACAGCCATCATCACCTCATCAATTCCAACATTGAACGCTTTTAAAGCATCGGGATCAACATCCACCTGATATTCGCGAACAAATCCACCGACAGAAGCAACTTCTGAAACACCTTCCACTCCGCTTAAACCGAGTTTCACGTAGTAATCCTGCACAGACCTTATTTCATGCAGGTCCCAGCCTCCCGTGACATTCCCGGCAGAATCCCTTCCTTCTAAAGTATACCAGAAAACCTGCCCAAGAGCTGTAGCATCAGGTCCCAAGGTAGGTTGAGCATCTTCGGGCAAAAGGCCGGGAGATAGGGAATTGATCTTTTCCAGAATTCGTGTACGGGACCAGTAGAATTCAACATCTTCATCAAAAATGATATTGATGCTGGAAAACCCGAACATGGAGGTACTTCTAATAGATTCCACACCCGGAATACCGAGTAAAGCAGTAGTGAGGGGATAAGTGATCTGATCCTCAATGTCCTGTGGGGAACGGCCCGGCCATTCGGTAAAGACAATCTGTTGATTCTCTCCCAGGTCGGGGATTGCATCTACCGGCACGGGATCCCTTGGCAGCAGGTCGAAATCCCAATCGAAAGGAGAAGTAACCACGCCCCAACCAATCATGAAGATCAACAATAGGGATGTGACCAGCCGGTTATAAAGGAAATAATGGATTATTTTAGTAAGCATTCTTTGATATTAAATTGATTAAATGTGAACAAACACAGCAACCCCGTCATGCAGGGTTTAAAAAATCAATTTCAATATCAAATAAGAAAAGTCTCGTCGAGCAAATGTATGTCGTAGACGAGCAAGGGTGGTTTGTAGTGAAAAAAAGGAGTTTCAGCCTGTGCTTCTCCTTCAAAAAGTTCGGCATAAGACCAGGTAAAAGAAGCGAGAAAAACCTGTTTTTCAAGGTCCAGATCATCAAAGGATATCTTTAGCTCCTTTTGTCCTTCTACGGAAACTTTTTCTTCGTCACAGCACTCATCTTCAGCCGAAGCGGGCATATCGGAATGCATTCCGCAGGTCTTAGCTTCAGAAAAAACAGCCTGGTCCACCAGGATCTCTCCGCAGAAGTGTTTATCTACAGTAAAGGACATAGTAGAGAATAGCACCAAAAGTGCCATTAACAAAGATCCCGACTTTTGAAAAAAAGTTTTCACAGAAGACAAAGGTAAATAAATTTTAAATAACTGCTGCTTAGGTGGTAAAAATGGAAAAAGAAGAAGTCAAGAGATTTAGAAAGTAAGAGGGAATCAGATCCTGAACTACTTGGTTTTTGACACTGGCTACAGAAGAACAAGGAAAGAACTGAAATGTAAAGGATCAGTTCGTGGAAGATTCCGATTGAATTCGATAATAATAAAAAGCAGGAAGTAACAGCAGAACCAGTACCGGATGCGCCAAAAATCTGCGGACATAAAAGGCTGCCAGATAATCTTCCGGCTGCACGTGATGCATGAGGTAGACGAATAAAGGGAACAACACAATAAAGAAGCCGGCATAAATAAGGACCGAAAATTTTATAATGCTCCTGTTTTGAAAGGCCACATAAAGAATAAGTAAAGAGATAAGGGTATTTACCAAAAATCTCCAGAAAACGTTCCAGAACATGTAAGCGGGGAAAGCAATGCTCTCTCCGTCCATATATTGCTTTTCAAAAAAATACATGAAAGGATCGTAAAAGAACCTGTATTCATACATTCTTACCAGCGCCAGCAACCCTACTAAACCAAGTATGATCAAGATCTTAGTGACTGCTTTCATACCTTATCTGTTTTGAATAAATGGCAATCCATAGCACCCATAGCAGGAAAACTACTCCATAGATCACCAGGGGAAAGGCTATGGAATGCAAGAAGTGTGCGTGCCATGGATATTCAAAGATCCCTATAGCCATAAGTGCGATCCTTAGAATATTGGTCACGTAGATCACTACCGCTCCTGCCAGCGTAAAGAAAAGCGTCGTCTTCAAACGGCCCGAAAAAGCCAGCATAAAGGAGACAAAAAGTATGATTATGCTTGCTGCATTGCAACCTTCTATTATCCTGGCCACAAATTTTTCTCCAATATAAAGATGCATGGTGGCCTCAGGAAAACCAGATCTAAGATGGGATTCGTAACCGAGAGCAGAAACCACGGCTTCGCTTTGCAAAGCAACCAAATGCGTCAGGTAATCGGGATAGTAAACAGCCGAAGAATAATTCTGCAGATAGATATTGTACAGCAGCGCCAAAAAGAGATAGGTGCCTAAAAAGGTAAAAATGAACTTAATTACCGTAGAATATTTCTTTAGAAGCTGATGCAAACTTTGACCAATGGTTTTATCAAAAGTATTTATTTATCACGTGGCCGCGAGATGAATTTTTAAATACTTTTGCCTAAAATGTGAACAATGTCTTTTGATAAACTAAGAAATGAGGTCTCCGAGATCCTCTCGAATGATAAAACTCCCGTAGATAAAAGATTAGCTGAAGTTTGCGAACTTCTTAAAGCTGAAATAGATTATTACACCTGGGTAGGTTTTTATTTTAAGAACGGGGACAAAAATGAACTAAAGTTAGGGCCTTTTGCAGGCGAACCTACAGATCATACAATTATTCCTTTCGGAAAAGGGATATGCGGACAGGTTGCAGTATCCAACAAGAACTTTGTAGTGCCCGATGTAAGCGCCCAGGATAATTATATTGCCTGCAGTATTCACGTAAAGGCCGAAATTGTAGTGCCTTTATTCAAGAATGGTGAAAATATCGGCCAGATCGACATTGATTCCAATGTACCCGATCCTTTTACTGAAGAAGACGAGCGTTTCCTGGAATTTGTGAACGAAAAGGTGGCCGAAATTATTTAATCCTCATCCCTGCCTCTCTATTGGATAGAATCCACAGGCAGAAACTAAAATTAAAAGGGTGCTCAAAAATGATATTTTTGGCACCCTTTTTCTATATCGTATTATTAATTGCGGGAAGACTTTAGATGTTCCACCCTGCAATAGGTTTCTAATATCTTTTTACATCCCTGTCCTGATCGCCTCAACAGGATCAAGTTTTGAGGCAGAAATTGCAGGAACTATTCCTGAAATTAGTCCTATCACTGCAGAAACAGCCGTTCCAATAAACATGTTCCACGGAGACAGGATAAACTGGAAATCTCCAGTGAACTGAGATACTATAAGCGATGCCAGCCATACCATAAATAATCCTATTAATCCTCCAATTACTGATAGAATTACTGCTTCAAAAAGGAACTGGAACAGAATGAATCTGTTTTTTGCACCCAAAGACTTTTGTATCCCAATGAGGTTGGTACGTTCCTTCACGCTTACGAACATGATGTTGGCAATCCCAAAGCCTCCTACCAAAAGGGAAAATCCGCTAATGATGAGACCAAAGAAATTAAGCTGACCTGTCATGTTGTCGATAAGATCTGTGAAGCCCTCCAATTGATTGACAAAAAAGTTGTTGACATCCTCTCTTCTCAACCCCCTCAAATTGCGAAGCTGTTGTGTAATGTATGCAATAAGCTCATTACTGTCGGCATCTGGGTTGGGCTTGATCACGATTTGCGGAAAAGTACCACGATTACTCCCTCCATATATCCTTCTTACAATATTTACCGGCACAAAAACATTCGTGTCGTGACTGCCTCCCATAAGACTTGCACCCATTTTCTCGAGCACCCCTATAACTGTAAATTTTCTTCCATAGAGCCGCACCTGCTCTCCCAGCGCATTTCTACTTCCGAAGAGGTTTTCATAGACGTCATGTCCAAGAACGATCACCGGAGTTCCACTTACAGCCTCGGCCATATTGAAAAATCTGCCTTCCTCTATTTGCAGGGCCTCAATATCATAATATTCGGCAGAGACGGCACCTATACCAACATTTGAAGCGGTCTTATCGCTGTACTTTATATTCTCTGAAGGCACGTTTAGAACAAAAGCCATGGCGGAAGCCTGCGGCACGGTACGGCTCAAATATTCGTACTCCTCATAGGTAACATCGGGAAATTGCTGTCTTTTCCACTGAGGGATATCTGTTGGCCCGAAGGAAAAACGGGTAAGGAACATGGTGCGGTTGTCAAGAGAACTAAGGCTTCCTTTGATCTCTTTTTCCAGAGAATCTACTGCAGCCAGGACTGCGATAATTGAAAAGATCCCTATGGTGACACCCAGCAGGGACAACATGGTTCGTAGTTTATTATTTTTGAGAGCATTAATAGCAAATAAAAAACTCTCTTTTAGAACCCTTAGATATATTAACATTGCAGCTTTCCTCTGTTGTTTATGACCTGTACATCATAAGACGCCAGCTTTAAAAATTCGTTACAAAATAAATATAGAAATAAAGGCAACAGCCGCATTATTTTCTAGCGAAATAATTACTTTTGCAACCTCAACAAAACCAACACAATGAGCGACTTAAAATCGGCTAAATCTGCACTTATTTCTGTCTTTAATAAGGATGGGCTGGAACCTATTGTAAAAAAGCTTAATGAGCTGGGGATCACCATCTACTCTACCGGGGGAACCGAAAAATTCATCAAAGAACTGGGAATAGATGTAGTGCCGGTTGAAGACATAACTTCCTATCCTTCGATCCTTGGCGGGAGAGTAAAGACCTTACATCCAAAGGTGTTTGGCGGCATCCTCAACCGCAGCGAGAATGAAGATGACAAAGCCGAACTTGAGAAATATGAAATTCCGCAGATCGACATAGTGATCGTGGATCTTTATCCTTTTGAGAAAACAGTAGCATCGGGTGCTCCGGAAGATGATATCATTGAAAAAATCGACATAGGTGGAATTTCCCTCATCAGGGCAGCAGCCAAGAATTTTAAAGATGTTATTTGCGTTCCTTCAGTAGAAAGTTATTCTGAATTCCTCAGCATCATTTCAGAAGGGGAAGGTAAAACCACGCTTGAAGACCGAAAAAGATTTGCTGCAAAGGCTTTTAATGTTTCCTCACATTATGACACAGCAATATTTAATTACCTTAACAATGACGAGCTCTCCTATAAGGAAAGCTTCAATGGCGGACTCGAATTAAGATACGGTGAGAATCCCCATCAAAAAGGGCATTTTTACGGGGACTTTTCCGCAATGTTCGACAAGCTTCACGGTAAGGAACTTTCATACAACAACCTTCTGGATGTCGATGCTGCAATTAATTTGATGAATGAATTTCAAAACCAGGCTCCAACTTTTGCTATTTTAAAGCATAATAATGCTTGTGGATTGGCACAACGGGAAACCCTGCTTCAGGCGTATAAAGATGCTCTCGCAGGAGATCCTGTTTCAGCTTTTGGCGGGATCTTGATCAGCAACACTGAAATTGACAAAGCTACTGCCGAAGAGATCCACCAACTTTTCTGCGAAGTTGTTATTGCCCCCTTCTATTCCGAAGAAGCTCTGGAAATCTTAAAAGGGAAAAAGAACAGGGTAATCCTGGTTCAGAAAGAAACAGAGCTTCCGCAAAAGAATGTTCGCACCTGCCTTAACGGGATTTTAGTTCAGGATAAAGACAGCAAGACAGACGCCAAAGAGGATTTAACTTTTGCCACCAACAATAAACCTTCGGAGCAGGAGTTAAATGACCTGTTGTTTGCTTCAAGAATATGCAAGCACACAAAATCAAATACTATCGTCCTCGTAAAGAATAATCAGCTATTGGCAAGCGGAACAGGCCAAACTTCTCGTGTAGATGCCCTGAGACAAAGCATAGACAAGGCAAAATCTTTTAATTTTGACCTGCAGGGTGCAGTGATGGCCAGTGATGCGTTTTTCCCATTCCCCGATTGTGTGGAAATTGCCGATAAAGCCGGAATCACTGCTGTAATTCAACCCGGCGGATCCATTAAGGACCAGCTGAGTATAGATTATTGCAACGAAAATAATCTTGCTATGGTAATGACCGGCACGAGGCATTTTAAACATTAATTTTATTACATTTACCGAACCTCAACTAATTGACTTAACATGGGATTTTTCGATTTTCTCACTGAAGAAATTGCTATAGATTTAGGAACTGCAAATACACTCATAATACACAATGATAAGGTTGTGGTTGACAGTCCGTCTATCGTAGCCCGTCACCGCACTACCGGCAAGATTATAGCTGTAGGTAAAGAAGCTGCGATGATGCAGGGGAAAACCCATGAAAATATTAAGACGATAAGACCTCTTAAAGACGGGGTAATTGCCGATTTTGATGCATCTGAAAAGATGCTTACCATGTTCATTAAAGAAATACCTGCGCTTAAGAAAAAAATGTTCACTCCTGCGTTGAGAATGGTCATTTGTATCCCTTCAGGTATTACAGAAGTGGAAATGCGTGCGGTAAAAGAAAGCGCCGAAAGGGTAAACGGGAAAGAGGTCTATCTTATCCATGAACCAATGGCTGCTGCCATAGGAATTGGTGTTGATATCATGCAGCCCAAAGGTAATATGATCGTGGACATTGGAGGTGGTACTACCGAAATTGCAGTTATTGCCCTTGGAGGTATTGTTTGCGACAAATCTGTCAAGATCGCGGGGGATGTATTCACTAACGACATCGTTTATTACATGCGCACCCAGCACAACCTTTATGTGGGGGAACGTACTGCGGAAAAAATTAAAATTCAAATAGGTGCCGCTACCGAAGATCTTGAGGTGCCACCAGATGAAATGAATGTTCAGGGACGTGATTTACTAACAGGAAAACCCAAACAGGTCAATATTTCCTATCGTGAGATCGCTAAGGCCCTTGACAAATCTATCCTTAGAATTGAGGACGCTGTGATGGAAACCCTTTCACAAACTCCGCCGGAACTTGCAGCCGATATCTACAACACCGGTATTTACCTTGCCGGTGGTGGATCCATGTTGCGCGGGCTTGATAAGAGGTTATCACAAAAGACCGATCTTCCTGTCTACATCGCCGAAGATCCTTTACGTGCTGTGGTACGCGGAACAGGAATTTGCCTGAAAACCCTTCACCGTTACAAGGGGATCTTGATAAAGTAGGAGTAGTTTATGCAGCAAATAATTAATTTTCTTATTCGCAATAAGAACAATATACTATTCTTATTGCTGCTTACCTTTTCCCTGTTTTTAACCATTCAGTCCCACTCTTATCAAAAGAGTAAGTTCATAAGTTCTGCCAATTTTTTAAGCGGGGGAATTTATAGCTGGACGAGCAACATCAACAGTTACTTTAACCTTGAACAGTACAACCTCAGGCTGCTGGAAGAAAATGAAAGGCTGCGTACAAGGCTGGCCAGCTATGAGGATTCATTGGAAGTAAAATCATACAGGGATACCAGTAGTTTTGATGCCGATTATCTTTTTAGAGCTTCTGAAGTTATAAATAACAACTACGCCAAAGTCGACAATTATCTTACCCTTAAGAGTGGTGCCCGGGATGGGATCGAACGGGACATGGGGGTAGTAACCAGTAGAGGTATCGTGGGTATTGTTGAGAATGTATCTCCCAACTATTCCACAGTGATTTCTATACTTAATTCCAACTCCCGGATCAACGCCCAGCTAAAAAGATCGAATCATTTCGGAACACTGGTGTGGAATGGAGATGACCCTAATGTAGTACAGCTTATTGATGTTCCTTCAATTGCTCCAATAGCCGAGGGTGACACCATTATTACCGGAGGACGTTCCCTCATTTTTCCAAAAGGACTTCCTATCGGTGCTGTAAAGAACTTTTCACTTGATCAAAGCGAGAGCTACTACAACATCGACATCCAGTTATTCAACGATATGACGAATATTGGTTATGTCTATATCATTGAAAATACGCAGCAAGACGAGATAAGAGCCCTGCAAAACCTGTCCAAAAATGAATAGTGTGATAATTACAAATACCCTGCGTTTTGTAGTGCTGCTTTTACTACAGGTACTGTTATTGAACAACATTAACTTTTTGGGGTACATCAATCCCTACCTGTATGTGTTGTTTTTAATTCTTTATCCTTTTAATGGAAATCAAACACTTTTTATATTTCTGAGTTTTCTCCTGGGATGGGGAGTTGACATCTTTGAAGATAGTGGAGGTATCAATGCGGCTGCCTGCCTTGTGGCTGCTTATATTCGCCCTGCTATCCTGCGTTTCTCCTTCGGAGTGAGTTACGATTATCAAACGATAAAATTTTCAAGTACCCAACCGGGATCGCGAATTAGTTATGTATTTATCCTGGTGCTGGTTCATCATTTTGTCCTGTTTTTGCTGGAATTCTTCAATTTTGCACACTTCTTGCTACTTCTTAAAAAAACCTTTTTTTCAGCAATATTTACAATAATTCTGGTGTTTTTGACGCTTGCTTTATTTAACAGACGATCCAGATGAGAAAAATTTTACTCTACATAATAGTCATCACTTCAGGAATAATTTTCCTTGCCAGGTTATTTTACCTGCAAATCATGGATGACTCCTTTGTAGGGCTTTCGGAGAACAACGCCATAAAGGTAGTGTATGACTACCCTCAGCGGGGTTTCATTTTTGACAGGAACGGAGAACTTTTGGTTTCTAATCAGCCTTCCTACGATGTAATGGTGATCCCAAGAAACCTTAAACCTTTTGACACTACAGAGCTTTGCAATATTTTGAGCATCACTCCCAAACAGCTGGTAGAGAGGCTTGATAAAGCGAAGATCTATTCTCCCAGGTTACCCTCGGTCGTTATCCCCCAGCTCACCAAAAGTGAATACGCATATTTAGCTGAAAAAATGCGGAAATATGAAGGTTTTTATATCCAAAAGCGTTCCCTGAGGGATTACTATACCCAACATGGAGCAAACGTACTTGGCTATATCACTGAAGTTAACCAGCGAATAGTGAATGAAAACCCTTACTACCTTTCCGGAGATCTTATAGGCCGCCAGGGAGTTGAAGGCTATTATGAAGAGTTGCTACGGGGAGTAAAGGGGGTAAAGTATATTCAGAAGGACAGGTTCAACCGGGATATTGGAGCTTACAAAGGTGGAATATATGATACCCTCCCAAAAAAGGGAAAAGACATCACTATTACTATTGACGCCGAACTCCAGAAATATGGGGAGCTCCTAATGAAAAACAAAAGAGGCGGAATTGTTGCCCTTGAACCATCTACAGGAGAGATTCTCGCCCTGGTAACAGCACCCAATTATGATCCTGCAGACCTCGTGGGACGCAAAAGGTCGCAGAACTTTACCGAGTTATGGCTGGATTCAATCGCCAAACCCTTGTTTGACCGCGGACTTTTAGCTGAATATCCTCCGGGTTCTCCATTTAAGACCATTAATGCCCTTATCGCTTTACAGGAGGGTGTAGTAACAACAAACGATCGTTTTTCATGTCACGGCGGCTATTTTTATGGAAGAGGCCGCAAAATGGGTTGTCACCCGCACTCCAGTCCGTTGGACATGATCCCGGGAATTGCCCAGTCATGTAACGCATATTTCGCCAACGTCTATCGCAGGGTAATTGAAAAATATCCTTCTCCACAGGAAGGAGTAGATGCATGGGCGAACCATTTGCGGAGTTTTGGCCTGGGAGATTACTTAGGATCTGACCTTTCCACAGGAAGACCCGGCAAGATCCCGACTGCAGAATACTACAACAAGATCTATGACTATCCTACATATAAGTGGTTCTCTACGGCAACACTATCTAATGCAATTGGACAGGGAGAAGTTTTAATGACACCCATCCAGCTGGCCAACATGACTGCTGCTATTGCAAACCGGGGCTGGTTCTATACTCCGCATATCCTCAAAGAGATCGAAGGTAAACCTATTAAGGAAAAAGAATTTACTGAAAAGAAATTTACCACTATCGACCCAAAACATTTTGGCCCGGTAGTAGAAGGTATGCACCAGGTATATAAAGCAGGAACTGCTTCTGCACTACAGGTGCCGGGAATAGAAATAGCAGGAAAGACCGGAACAGCCGAAAACTTCACCAAAGTAGATGGGAAGAGAATGCAGCTAACAGATCATTCTATTTTTGTCGCCTTTGCCCCCGTAGATGATCCTAAAATCGCACTGGCAGTATTTGTGGAAAACGGATACTGGGGAGGTCGTTATGCAGGACGTATAGCAGGATTAATGATCGAGAAATATATTAAGGGAGAGATCACCAGAAAAGATATGGAAAACTGGGTCCTTACCAACAGCCTGGAAGAAGAATATGAAAAACCATATAGTGGAAAGCCGTTCATGATCAACGATAACAAGAAGCATGGCTGGACCGAAAAGAAACCACTAAAGAACTAAGGAGTAATTATGCCCAAAACTATTTCCCAGTTCGACTGGATCACCATTCTGGTTTACTTCTTACTGGTTATGATTGGTTGGGTGAATATCTATTCTGCATCCCTGGATGATACGGCGACATCAATGTTTGATCTTAGCCAGATCTATGGAAAACAATTGTTGTGGATCCTACTCAGCGTCTTTCTTATTACAATCTTACTTTCCCTTGAGGCAAAGTTCTATGAACGTTTTTCCAGTATTATCTACATCATTTCCCTACTCTCCATCCTGGGGTTATTCTTTTTTGGAAAAACCATAAACGGTGCTACTTCCTGGTATGCCTTTGGAAGTTTCTCCATTCAGCCTGCCGAATTTGCAAAGGTTGCCACAGCCCTTGCTTTGGCGAAGTACATTAGCGACATTCAAACGAATATGCGCAATTTGGCCGATCAATTCAGAGCCTTTATAATTATTGCGCTTCCTGCCTTGATCATTTTGCCGCAACCCGATGCCGGTAGTGCCATGGTCTATGCTGCTTTTTTCTTTCCGCTTTACAGGGAAGGTTTATCGGGCGTTTATCTCATAGCAGCCACGGTAGGAGTTCTTGTCTTCGTACTTACCCTGGTTTGGAGCCCCGTATGGGTTTCCATAGGCGCAACTATTCTGGTGATCTTTTTATATTTCTTCCGGAAAAAGAAAAGACCGGGGGCGATTGCTTACCTAAGTATACTAATCCTGGCAGTGGCACTCTCATTTTCGGTGGAGTATATTTTTGAGAACGTCTTTGAACAACGGCACCGCGACCGGTTCAATATCGTCTTAGGAAAGGAAGTCGACAACCGCGGAATTGGTTATAACACCAATCAGAGTGAGATCGCTATTGGAAGCGGAAGCTGGTTTGGAAAAGGCTGGACCGAAGGCACACAAACCAAAGGTAATTTCGTTCCCGAGCAGCACACAGATTACATCTTCAGTACCGTAGGTGAGGAATGGGGTTTTGTGGGAAGCGCTGTGGTGGTGTTTCTTTTCATCTTCTTAATGCTTCGTATCATTCATCTTGCCGAGCGGCAGAAGTCTCAGTTTAACCGGGTTTACGGCTATAGTGTGGCAGGGATTCTCTTTGTCCACTTCTTTGTAAATATTGGGATGGTCATAGGTATTTTTCCAACTGTAGGGATTCCATTGCCTTTCTTTAGCTATGGAGGTTCAGGTCTATGGGGCTTCACCATTCTCCTGTTCATATTTGTGAAGCTGGATTCTGAAAGGATGTCCTTCTGGTAGGGAGAAAATTTGAAAATAGGAGAGGTTCAAGAACTGACTTCCGAAAAATTTAGCCAGAATAATTACGGCGCTGCTCCGGAGTTTCTTTCATCGCTTTTATTTATCCCTTTTAGTGTCGCTCCTTCTGAAGTCAGCTTTTGAGACAGCTTCAAATCAAGTACTAAAAAGTTTGCTCTGAATCGAGTCCGTCCCTAACAAATAGAGACAATGGACTCCGCAGCCATAGGTTTCCTCTCCCTTCCTTTCGTCTAAAACTATTCTCTGGCAGGATCGCGGGTATGTGTTGGACATCTGCCTGTCCATTTACACTATAGTACCTAATCCTGGTCCCTCCAAAACATCTGTCCCACCAATTAGTAAAGCACAAAAAAAGGGCTCTTTAAAAAGCCCTTTTTGAATATGCTGTTTTTCTTATTCTTATTTTTTTATATCAGCAAGACCTGATTTTTTGATGTTGTTCATCTTCATGTCTTCCAGTACATGTACTGCCTCTTCCATGTAAATATCACTGCTAAGGCTTTTATGCCATCTTTGTCGTTTTTCAGCAAGTACGGTGTCTACACTAAACAGTTCCTTCTCATAGGGAAGAGATTCGAAGCTGAGGTTCGATTGATACTCCGAGATCTTATCAAACCTCTTTGCCTGCTCCTCGTTTAGCTCCATTTCCCTGCTGTAATCTTCATAGTTGAGCGGGAAAGTCGTATTGTTACGCTGATCCCTTATCCATTCAGCATTTTCTTGTATAAGATCGATATGCTCATTCTTCGCCATTCGTTTCTGGCTATTGGCAAGGGTTTCTTCAAAGTCAATATATCCATCCCATTCCTGAAATGACGCTGCCTGGATTTGATCCCATGGCAGTGGGTTCTTTTGGTCCTTCTCTCCAATATCAATGAAAGAATAACGATCGGGCACCACTACATCACTCTTAACTCCTTCGAGCTGGGTAGAACCACCATTCACCCTGTAGAACTTCTGGGTTGTAATTTTTAATGCTCCCAGATCTCCAAGGTCACTATTTCTTACCCAACGGTTAAGATCCAGTACATTTTGCACTGTTCCTTTTCCATAGGTTTGTTTGCTACCAATGATCACGGCTCTTTTATAATCCTGCATCGCAGCTGCAAGGATTTCGGAAGCTGAGGCAGATAGTTCATTCACAAGGATCACAAGCGGCCCATCCCAAAGGATTGACGGATCATTATCTTTCAACACTTCCTGGCCTTCCAGCTTGGACTTTACCTGTACAATAGGTCCTTCCTTTATAAATAGTCCTGCAATATCAACAACAGTTTTAAGTGATCCTCCACCGTTATTCCTAAGGTCGAGCACTAAACCGTCCATTCCTTCTTTCTTCAGCCTTATGATCTCCTTCTTAACATCGGAAGCTGCATTCCTTTCTGAATAATCTTCCATATCAAAATAGAACTTCGGCAGGTTGATCACTCCATAAGTTCTGCCATCCTTTTGTACTTTGGCCGCCTTTGCATAAGTTTCTTCGATCTCAACCACATCCCGCACTATATCTACTTCCTGAATTGTTCCATCTACTTTTTTAAGGGTAAGGGTAACTTTTGAACCTTTTGGCCCTTTAATGAGATTCACGGCATCATCAAGCCTCATACCAACAACACTTACAGGTTCTTTCTCGTCTTCCTGTTTTACCTTGATTATTTCGTCACCTACTTCTACCTCTTCACCTCTCCAGGCAGGCCCGCCGGAGATCACTTCAACAATTTTCACGTTGTCGTTTTTCTTTTGAAGTCGGGCGCCAATACCTTCGAGCTTCCCGCTCATTGCCATATCAAAACGGTCCTTATCTTGTGGTGCAAAGTAGAAGGTATGTGGATCAAATTCTTCCACAATTGCATTTACGTAAACCGAAAACCAGTCTTTTCTTTCAAGATCATCACTAAAATCAAAATATTCTTCCAAAGAATTCCTGGTTAGCTCCCGCGCCTCTACTTCAAGTTCTGCATCGGTCTTTGCGACATAATCAGGATTGTTTTCTAGTTCTCTCTCCTGCTCTTTTTTCTTATCGTAGAAATTTGAAATGGCAGAGAACTTAAGCTGTTTTCTCCATCTTTGCTTCATCTCTGCTTCAGAGTTTACATAACCACGTTTACTGTAATCTGTATCCAGTTGCTCCTTTTTGCTGAAGTCAAAAGGCTTATCCAGGATTTCCATGTACATACCTTCAGCCTCATTCATGCGCTGCATTAATCTGGTATGAGTAAGGTCAAAGAAACTGATCTCCGAATTCTTGATCTGGTCATCCAGCAAGTTTTCATACTGTTTGAATTCCTCAATATCGCTAGCATAGAAGTATCTTTTCAAAGGATCAAGGGCTTCCAGGTAATCTTTAAATACTTCAGAAGAAAAGGAATCGTCTACCTCCTTGGCATCGTAATGTCCATTTTTAAGGACATAAGAGATCAGCTCAATCAAGGTTCTATCTTTGTTGGGATCGTTGAAGGTCTTGGTGGTAAAGCTGCAGGAGGCTGCAGCAAAGAGCAGTACCAGCACCAGTAGTTTATAATTCCTTTTCATTATAGTTTGTATTTTCATCATTTGTATACCTCTACTACAGTAAAAACTATGCCAACTTCTATAGTTTTACGGTTTTTGTTAAATTACGAATATAAGTCTTTCCTCAGGAAATTAATTTAATTTAGCAGCCATAAAATTTTCATAAATGCCTCAGGAAAAACCGCTGATCTTAGTAACCAACGATGACGGAATTACCGCCCCTGGAATCCGGGCGCTTATCGATGTAATGAAACAGCTGGGTGATGTGATCGTGGTAGCACCCGATAGCCCTCAAAGCGGAATGGGACATGCCATAACTATTAGCGACACTCTTTTTTGTGACCAGATAACAGTAAAAGAAACTTATAAGCATAAAGAGTTCAGCTGCTCGGGAACGCCGGCCGATTGTGTGAAGATCGCGACGCAGGAGATCCTCCACCGCAAACCGGATCTTTGTGTGAGCGGAATTAATCACGGCTCTAACTCTTCTATTAACGTGATCTATTCAGGTACTATGAGTGCGGCAGTGGAAGCCGGAATCGAAGGTATTCCTGCAATTGGTTTTTCCTTACTGGACTATTCCTTAAATGCCGATTTTGAACCTTGCAAGAAATTTGTAAAACGTATAACCCGGCAGGTATTAAAGCACGGGCTCCCAAAAGGAGTGGTGCTAAATGTGAACCTTCCGAAGTTGCCCGAGTCGGAGATCAAGGGAATAAAGGTGTGTAGGCAGGCAAATGCGAGATGGGAAGAGGAATTTGATAAAAGAACAAATCCTCAGGGCCGGGATTATTACTGGCTTTCGGGAAAATTTATAAATGAAGACGAAGGGGAAGACAGCGATGAATTTGCCCTTTCTCAGGGGTATGTTTCTGTCGTACCTGTGCAGTTTGACCTCACCGCCCATCAATTCCTTAGAGATTTAAACACATGGGATCTAAATGATTAAAAAGGAGATATTTATCGGCTTTTTGACAGGGATAGCAGCCAATCTCCTTGGAATGCTCATTTATATTCTGATATTTTCTGAGCTGTCGATACTTGAAACCCTCAAAGAATCCATGCGTGGAGGTTTCATAGGAACTCTTATTACTGCGGGGGCCATCCTGAATTTTATTCCTTTCTTCTATTTTTTGAAAAAAGAAAAAACCTATAGGGCCCGGGGTGTTTTACTGGCATCTATACTTGCCGCTCTGGTAATTGCCATCATAAAGCTTAGCTGATATGAAGTACTACATTATTGCCGGAGAGGCTTCGGGTGACCTTCACGCGGCGAACCTCATGAAAGCTTTAAAAAAGACCGATCCACAGGCCGAATTCAGGTTTTGGGGAGGAGATCTCATGGAGCGGGAAGGCGGTACACCGGTAAAGCACTATCGCGATCTGGCCTTTATGGGCTTTGCTGAAGTGATCATGAACCTCGGTACCATTTTGAAGAATATTTCTTTCTGCAAAGAGGATATTAAAAAGTGGGATCCTCACGTGATCATTTTTGTAGATTACCCGGGTTTCAACCTGCGAATTGCAAAGTGGGCCCGCAAAGAAGGATATAAAACCCATTTTTATATCTCTCCTCAAATTTGGGCCTGGAAAGAGAATCGAATCAAAGATATTCAAAGGGATATCGACGAGATGTATGTGATCCTACCATTTGAAAAGGACTTTTATGAGCAAAAGCATAATTTCAAGGTCAATTTCGTAGGGCATCCGCTTATAGACGAAATTGCAGAAAGACCACCTGCTGATGTAAATAAAGTTAAGGTAGAATGCGATCTTGACAACCGTCCCGTGATCGCTCTTCTGCCCGGCAGCCGGAAACAGGAAATCTCCAAAATGCTGGAGATCATGCTCAGTGTGACTCAGGATTTTAAGGATTATCAATTTGTGATCGCAGGGGCACCAAGTCAGGAAGAGGCATTTTATCGCCGCTTTATCAAGAAAAGTAACGTGCATCTTGTAATGAATCGCACCTATGATCTCCTGGAAATATCAACAGCAGCCCTTGTTACCTCCGGAACTGCAACCTTGGAAACTGCTTTATTAAAAGTGCCTGAAGTAGTTTGCTATAAGGGCAATTTCATTTCCTATCAAATTGCAAAACGGGTCATTAACCTTGAATATATTTCTCTGGTAAATCTTATAATGCAACGGGAGGTGGTAAAAGAGCTCATCCAAAGTGATTTTGACCGCCAGAATCTCAAAAAAGAACTTTTAAAGATCCTTGACCAGGAAAACCGGAAGAAGATTTTTTCAGATTATTACGAGTTAGAGAAAAAATTAGGTGGCAAAGGCGCGAGTGAAAAAACAGCGCAGCTAATCTATCAAAAGATTTCAGCTTCATGAAGGTCCGCTACTTTGCTCTCCTCCTCGTAACGATCTCCCTTACTTCCTGCGGCGCCCGGAAAGGAGTGCCATCAGCTACACAAAAAGCACAGGAAAAATCGGCCGGTTATGCGGACTTACCTGATTTTATAGACCTCACAGACGAAGTTATTGAAGATCTTGAAACGGAAACCTTCAACATCATAGATCACGCCCTTCAGTTTCTCGGCACTAAATATAAATACGGCGGCACGACACCCGACGGTATGGACTGCTCGGGTCTTGTATATACCTGCTTTCTACAGAACGATATCTCCCTGCCACGCTCCTCAAAAGAAATGGCGCAATTAGGGGAACAACTTGAGCTGGGAAACGTGAGAACAGGAGATCTGCTGTTCTTTATTACCGACAGGCGCAAGAAGAATATCAACCATGTGGGCCTGGTGGTAGAACTTGATGCAGATAACATCTATTTCATTCACTCCAGTACATCCCGCGGAGTAATTATTTCGGCGCTCAATGAAAATTACTGGCGCGACCATTTTGTGATGGCCCGGCGCATCCTATAAATCCCTATCTTCGGGTAAACTCCTGAAGAATAAGTGGTTTGAATACAGCGATCTTTAGACTTACACTTGTGCTACTGCTGGGTGTTTGCAGCGGATTCTTTCTGGAATGGTCGCCAAAAATGTCATTTTTCGTCCTCCTTCCGGTTCTGCTCATTTTTGCCCTGTCCTACTTTCGTGCAAGAAGACTGCTCTTCCCCGACGAAGTCTTTGGAAGCAGTGTCCTTCTCCTTTTTTTGAGCCTCGGAATTTTTGTCTCCAGTCTCCACCTCCCTCAAAATCAGCCGCAGCATTACATCAACAAAATTTCTGCTGAAGAAATTCCGGTACTGAAGCTTAGCATCAAAGAAAATCTGAAACCCGATCTTTACAGCCACAAATATATTGCTGAAGTCAATTCTGTCAACGGCAAATCTTCTCATGGAAAGCTACTGCTGTTGAGCCTTAAAGACAGTCTGAAAATGCCCTTTTTGGAAGGAGAGCAATTGATCATAGTGGGGCAGCCTCTCCCACTTCACGGTCCGCTGAACCCTCACCAGTTTAACTACAAGAAGTTTATGGCCGGCAAAGGGATCGTGCGGCAGGTGGACCTGAGAAATACAAACTTCCTTCGGTTATCTCTTGAAGAAAATAAAATTCGGACCAATGTCGCCGACTTCAGAAGAAAAATCACCACATCTTTGAGAAGGAATGGATTTGAAAAAGATGAGCTGGCAGTGGTTCAGGCTTTATTACTGGGTCAAAAACAGGATATTTCTACCGAAACCTACAACAACTTTTCGGCGGCAGGTGCTATACATATTCTTGCGGTTTCAGGACTACATGTCGGCGTAATTTTACTTTTTCTTCACTGGCTTCTCAAGCCACTAAGGAGGTTCAAAAAAGGTAAGATCCTCAAGACCTTTCTAATCTTGACCGGCCTTTGGAGTTTTGCAGTACTTGCCGGCCTCTCTCCCTCTGTAGTGCGGGCAGTGACCATGTTTAGCTTTATAGCAATTAGCTTGGAAATCAATAGACGCACTAGCACCCTTAATTCAATATTTCTTTCTCTCCTTCTCCTGCTGCTCATTAAGCCGCAATGGATCTTTGAGGTAGGATTCCAGTTGAGCTATCTTGCTGTGCTGTCAATCGTTCTTCTTCAGCCACTCCTGTCAAACCTTTACTTTCCCCCAAACAGGATCCTCAAATACCTATGGGATCTGCTCACCGTCACCATTGCCGCCCAGGCGGGAATCCTACCCCTAAGTTTATATTACTTTCATCAATTTCCCGGTTTGTTCTTCCTTACGAACCTGCTCATCCTTCCGTTTCTCGGCATTATCTTGATTGGAGGGGTTCTGTTGATCTTTTTGGCCATTTTGGAACTACTACCATCTTTCTTAGCCAGGGCTTACGAGTACGCAATTGAATTACTAAATGGAACGGTAAAATTCATTGCAGAAAGAGAGCAGTTTATCTTTCGGGACATATCTTTTTCTATATCTGAAGTTTGGGCGTGGTACATATTACTATTCTTCCTCTTCCTCCTGTCAAGAAATTTCAGGTATCAAAGGTTTATAGCTGTTCTTTTCTCAGTAATAATTTTACAACTGGTTTACATTTTTGAAGGTTCAGATTATGAAAAGCAGTTAATTGTGTTTCACAAAAGCCGGAACAGTGTTATAGGAGATCAACAAGGAAAAAGACTTCAGCTATATCACGATCTCTCTTCACCGGCAGAAGAATTGGCAATGATTCGGAACTATAAAGTGGGGGGAAACATTGCGCAGGTCAAAGAGGAGCAGGTAAAAAACATTTACTCTCAAAAAGGTCATTTTTTGATACTCATTGATAGCACCGGTATGATACCTCCGGAGTTACCGGAAGGTTCAAAATTGCTCCTTACCGGCTCACCGCGGCTAAACCTGGAGCGCCTTCTCCAGAAGACAAAACCTTCAGCAGTAATTGCCGATGGGAGTAATTATCCTTCTATTGTCAATAAATGGCGAAAGACGGTTGTAGAAAATGAAATACCCTTCCACTATACTGCAGAGGATGGAGCCTTTCTTATAAAATAAGCAAGGCTCTACAGATCGGGTCGAAACTGAGCATTATTCTTAAGCTGACAATGGGAAAGTTCAGTTTGAAACTGCGAATTCATTCTTGAAGGTTTCGGAATAAGCCTTAAAGGCTTCAGGCGAATTAATATCCTTATAATCCTCTCCAACGAACATCTTCAGAAATAATTCAAGTTGATGAGGAGTTCTGTAACCCGGGATGGGACCAATGAGATTTCCTTTCTCATCGAAAAACACCAGGCTCGGATATCCCGTGATCTTCATAGCCCGAGCAAAATCATGCTGACTGTTACGGCCTCTTCGGTTAGGGTCATAATTGGGATTTTTGAAGGTCATTCCGCGATAAGAAATTTCTTCGGTGCCTTCGGCATTGAACTTGACCGGATAATAATTTTTGTTGATGTATTTTATTACATCCTCATTTGAAAAGGTGTTCTTATCAAGTAGTTTGCACGGGCCACACCAGGTAGTGTAAGCATCCAAAAAGATCTTTTTCGGCTTCACTTTTTGAGCCTTCAATGCTTCATTCATGCTCATCCATTTAATTTCCTGAGACACGACATTGGGAGTCACAAAAAACAGGATTATTAAGCTTAGTACGAGTTTCTTCATATTTTTTCTTTTCTCCTTCGCAATAGTCGTTCCTAATATAAAAAAATTACGCCCTCAAAAGAGGGCGTAAAATTACATTTTTGAAAGCTAACTATTTTACACCATGCATCAATTTCTTAAGCAGCGGGTTTAACAGTGCTACCAATATTCCTGCACCTACAGGTATTAACGTGAAAATCAGGAAAAAAGTTGAAAGGCTGTACTGCTCGGTGATCTCATCTATCATTCCTCCAAAAGAACCTGCCAGCTTGTTTCCTATTGCTATAGCGAGATACCACATTCCAAACATGAAGGCGATCATCCTTGCAGGAACCAACTTACTAACGTAAGACAGCCCGAGAGGGGACAGACATAATTCTCCAAGGGTATGGAAAAGATAGGCAAGAATGAGCCAGACCATACTTACTTTTGCACCCTCGGCGATTCCACTGGATCCAAAAGCCAATAAGCCAAAGCCGATTCCAAGCAAGATCAACCCAAAGCTGTATTTCCATGCTGCGGAAGGATTATACTTGCTCTCCCACCATTTGGAAAAGAAGGAGGCAAATACAATTATAAAGAAGGAGTTAAGGATACTAAACCATGAAACTGTGATCTCGGTAGCGTCTCCCTGGAATTCTCTAACGAGCATCCAGATCACAATTGCCCAGATGATACCGAAGCAAACCACCAGAACTATATTCGAACCAAGAACCCTTTTATAGGTCTGCTTCCATAAGAGGTAAAGCACCCAGGTGATGATCATAAGCGGCACCACCGTTAGCAGCGTATTGAATACGTTGAACACAGTTGCCCCCGTTCCAACAAGCACCCTGTCTACAGAATCACGGGCAAATATGATCAAAGATGTTGCGCCCTGTTCAAAAGACATCCAGAAGAAAACCGTGAAAAAGGCAAAAATGATCACAGCGATCAACCTGTCACGAACTATTTTAGTATACCTGGAAATCCTGCTGATCACGAGAACCAGGAATAACACCAAACCAATAAGAGCTAAAGCTAAAGGTCCTGAGAAAGGTTCTCCCTGAAAATCAAATGGCATGACTGCCGGAAGCAGGTTGAGATTGGCAATTCTGGAAACAGGATCATTGATCAAATACAATAGTCCTATAACCGAAGTTGCGACAACCAGGATCTTATCGAAAAGTGTAAACGGGTTATGAGAGTGATCTTTGACTCCCGTCGCTTCTTCCTTTGCTTTTTCTTCGGCAAGTTTAGCCCTATCGGGCACTCCGCCTATATTTCCAAAAAGGGGTTTAGCCAACCAGAACTGTAAAGTTCCCAGCAACATAAAGATTCCCGCAAGACCGAAGCCCCAGCTCCATCCTACTCTTTCGGCAAGGTAGCCACAGAGCATCATTCCAAAGAAAGCTCCGGCATTTACACCCATGTAGAAAATGGTGTAAGCACCATCCTTCTTGTCGGGTTTGCCGTCATACATTTCAGAAATAATAGAGGTAATATTAGGTTTAAAGAAACCTGTACCTATAACCAGTAGGGCAAGTCCGAAATAAAGGGAAAACTCTGTTTCCAATGCCATGGAAGCGTGCCCCAGGGTCATGATCGCCGCACCAATTACCACTGCCCAACGGTAGCCGGTGATCTTATCGGCAATGATACCCCCGGCAATAGGTGTTAAATATAGTAATCCCGCATAAGTTCCAAACAATGCTCCTGCGTTCTCTGCACTCCAACCCCAACCGGGATTGTCTACTCCTATAACAGCCATTGTGAGGAAGTTGATAAGGAGTACCCTCATTCCGTAGAACGAGAAGCGCTCCCACATTTCGGTAAAGAAAAGAACAAAGAGGCCCGCGGGATGGCCCAGGACTTTTGATTTAAAGAAATCATTCTCTGCCGCAGGAACGGTTGCTGCCATTATTTTCTTCTTTTATTTTCTTCTTTTTCTACCAGGTCTTCATCCCCAAGCTCCCATTTTTCCTGTTGAGGAAGTTCTCTTTCTTCATCTTCAACTCCGTGAGTAAGACGTTTCAATGGTTTAAGCATGAGTAAAACGAGTACTGCGAAAGCCACAGTGAAAATGGTGATCCCAAGGAAGATGGTACCATCTCCTGCTTCCGAAGAAAATTCTCCCACAATTCCGGCTACTTTATTTCCAAGTCCTGTCGCTGCAAAATAGACACCCATCATTAAAGAAGCATATTTTACAGGCGCCAGCTTTGTAATGAATGAAAGGGCTACCGGTGAGGAACTCAATTCCCCAATAGTGTGGAAAAGATATGCAAGCACCAGCCAGTACATAGCTGAAGCTCCGTCATTCTGGAATTCCATTGAAGCGAAGACCATAAAGACAAAGCCTAATCCCATGATAATTACCCCAATTGCCATCTTAAAGATTGAAGAGGCTTCCTTGCTCTTAAGCTTGCGCTTAGCCCAGAAATTCGCCACAATAACACCAAAAATAATAATGAACAGGGCATTTAACGACTGGAACCATGAAGCAGGGACTTCGCTACCGATCAACGGCAGACTAAATGGTAAAGACCGGTCGGTTTTTTCAAGAGCATAGATGTTCATCAATCCTCCCGCTTGTTCAAACGCTCCCCAGAACACGATGACAAGAATAAAGGAAAGTAACATAACCACGTAACGATCCTTCATGACCTGGGTGGTTAGATCCTTATATACCATGAGCATCATAGCAGTGACCAGCGTGAGGAATACGAACAAAAATCCATAAGCTACATCTTCTACTAGCAACCAATAGATGGAAAAAGCCATAAGCAGACCAGAGATAGCTAATTGCAATGGAGACTTAAACAACCCTTTGAACATTCCTCCAAAAGATGCTCCTGTATCTCTTTCAGCTTTTGAAAGAAGATTTCCTACTTCTCTAAGATATTTTTGACCCCACAGGTAAACCAGAAGGCCAAATGCCATGGCAATTCCTGCAAGACCGAAGCCCCAGTGCCATCCAATATTTTCTCCTACGTATCCTACAATTAAACTCGAAAGGAAAGCTCCAAGGTTGATCCCAATGTAAAAAATTGTAAATCCTTTATCACGGCGAATGTCACCTTCTTTATAAAGGCCTCCCACCATGGTAGAGATGTTTGGCTTTAGCATTCCAACTCCGGCAATGATTAATCCAAGACCGGTGTAAAAAGCCCACATTTCCTCTACTGCCAGGATGCCGTGTCCGGCGACCAGTATGATACCACCCCAGAGAACAGCTTTTTTCTGACCCAGAAGCTTATCGGCTATAATTCCTCCAGGAATGGAAGCGACATAAACCAACATCGTGTACCAGCCGTAGAGAGCTAAAGCTTCGGCATTTGTCCAGCCTAGTCCGGCATTACCGCCCTGTGTTGCACTTACAAGATAAAGTACCAGAATGGCGCGCATTCCATAGTAGGAAAAACGCTCCCACATTTCAGTAAAAAATAAAACATAAAGACCTACCGGGTGACCGAATAATTCACGATCCTGCGGTGATGTTGTTACCTGTGCCATTATAGGGATGATTTAATATTAGGGTTAACTTTTAAATTTTCTTCAATAAAATTTGTCATGAGCGTGTACAAATGCAAACGGGTATTACCGCCATAGATACCATGATTCCTGTCGGGATAGATCGCCCAGTCAAACTGTTTATTCGCCTGCACAAGAGCCTCTATCATTCTCATGGTATTCTGAACGTGCACGTTGTCGTCTCCACTTCCATGAATAAGCAAATAATCTCCTTTTAATTTTTCCACATGATTTATGGGAGAGTTCTCATCATACCCTGATGGATTCTCCTGCGGAGTTGTCATATACCTCTCAGTATAAATTGTGTCATAGAATCTCCAGCTGGTCACAGGTGCCACTGCGATGGCCATCTTGTAAACATCATTTCCCTTAAGAATGGCGTTTGAAGACATAAAGCCCCCATAGCTCCAGCCCCAAATTCCCATATTCTCTTCGTCAATATAATTTCTAGTGCCAAGGATCCTGGCTGCTTCGATAATGTCTTCAACTTCGTATTTCCCAAGCTCTTTTTGGGTGATCTTCTTAAAAGCCGCACCTTTATATCCTGTCCCGCGGGGATCGATTCCCACTACGATATAACCTTTGCCGGCCAGCATTTGATACCAGTAGTCATTGGTGCTGTTGAAGCGATTACCGACTTCCTGGGAACCAGGTCCTGAATATTGGGCAACAAAAAGCGGATATTTTTTGTTCTCATCAAACTGTGGCGGTTTCATCATCCACATATTCAATTCTTCGCCGTTCACTTCAAGGGTGGAGAATTCCTTTGGCACGATCTGATATTCGGCCATTTTCTTTAAAAGCTCTTCATTATTGACGATCTCTCTTACCAGCTTTCCATTCTTTGCAAGGTGCAGAGTGAACTCGTAAGGTGTAGTTGCGCTGTTGTAACTATTGATAAAGTAGGTGTAATCTGCACTAAAATCTGCACTATTCTGTCCTACCTTCTCTGTAAGTTGTTTCTTGTTCTTTCCGGTTGTTTTAACAGAGAATACATCCCGATTGATGCTTCCGTTCTCGGTACTCTGATAGAAAATTGTCTTTGTCTTTGGATCAAGGCCGTAATAGTTGGTAACTTCCCAGTTCCCCCTGGTCACTTGATTCTTTAGCTTTCCTGTCTTGTCGTAAAGGTAAATATGATTCCAGCCGTCCTTTTCACTTGTCCAGATGAAGCTGTTATCATCCAAAAAGGTCAAATTATCGGTCACATCCACATAAGCCTCATCGGTTTCTGTTAGCACAATTTTCGCCTGATTGTTTTCAGCATCAACGAAGATAAGGTCGAGAACATTCTGGTGGCGATTTAGAACCTGTGCGCTAAGTACATTGGCATCATTGGTCCACTTGATCCTGGGAATGTAAAAATCCTCATAATCGCCCAGTTCAACATCAGATATTTGATTCTTTTGGAGGTCGTAAATGTGCAGACTCATTTCAGAATTCTTTTCCCCGGCCTTTGGGTACTTAAAAGTGGATTTGGAGGGATAAAGATCCTGTCCATAAACATCCATTGAAAATTCCGGAACTTCAGTTTCATCGAACTTCAAAAAAGCAATTTTATCTCCGGTTTTATTCCACTGGAAAGCCCGCACAAAGGAAAATTCCTCCTCGTAAACCCAATCGGCTACTCCATTGATAATTTTATTCCATTCCCCGTCTGTAGTTACCTGCGTAACTTTTCCGGTAGCCAGGTCCTTCACATATATGTTATTCTCGTAAACATAGGCGACCTTCTTGCCGTTAGGAGAAAGCGTAGGCTCCTTTATCTTCTCTTCTGAAATTTTCGTGAGTTCTTTGCTGTTAAGATCATACACGTAGAAAATTCCGCGGGTAGAGTGGCGGTAAATAGGCTCGATCTCTGTAGCCAGTATTAATTTCTCCTCATTGTCACTAAATTCGTAGTCAGAAAAGTACCTGATATCCTGAATGTCCCCACTATTTAAGATCGTGCGGGTCTTTTCCCCTGTTTTATAAGAGAAGGCCTCTATGCTCGAAGTACCGCTGTTGCGGTCAAAATTAAGGACTACGTATTCTTTTCCGTTGTTGAGTGACTGAAGGGATTCCATTCTTTCCTGGCGAAAAGTACCTCCCCATATATCTTCAAGTGTGATCTCTTTCTTTTGTGCGGTGAGTACCGAAGCAGCTGAAAGAAATAAGGCTAAAAGCCCGGTGGTCAACTTCATATTTAAGTTTAAAAATTTAGCATGCCAAGTTTAATAAAAATTCAGGTAAAAAACAGGTTTTCTGCTGTTAAATCATAATGAGATGTTAAAGAAAAGTAGTCCAAAAGTCTCATCCTGTAGAAAATTTCTCAACTCTCCTTTCAAATTCCTCTTCCTTGCCTCATTTTCTTCAGTAGTTGTATCTTTAGCCCTTCAAATTCTATACAATGGTTGACCCAATTACCGGCTTTTCCAGGCTTTCAAAAGAGGAAAAAATTGAATGGCTTAGCAAGACCTACCTCGCCGGAAATAAAGAAGCAAAAAAGATATTGAGGCAGTACTGGAATCCCGATTCGAGTCTCCAAAAACTTCACGAGGAATTTACCGAAAACACGCTATCCAATTATTACCTCCCTTTTGGGCTGGCCCCTAACTTCCTCATAAACGATCGCCTATACGCCATACCAATGGCAATAGAAGAGAGTTCGGTCATTGCAGCAGCCAGTAAAGCCGCAAAATTCTGGGGCAAGCGTGGCGGATTTAAAGCTGAAGTCCTGGGTACTCAAAAAATAGGGCAGGTCCATTTCATCTATACAGGAAAGGATCATAAACTTCAGGAGTTCTTCAATATCACAAAACCAAAGCTCCTGGAAGCCGTTGCTCCACTAACCAGGAATATGGAAAAAAGAGGCGGCGGAGTGGTAAATATTGAGCTAAGGGATAAAACTGAGCTATTGAGCGGCTATTATCAACTGCACTGCACTTTTGAAACCAGGGATTCTATGGGTGCGAACTTTATCAACTCCTGCCTGGAACGCTTTGCTGAAACTTTTCAAGCCGAAGCTAAAGCCTATAAAGCTTTTGATGCTTCAGAAAAAGATATTGAGATCGTGATGAGTATTCTCTCTAACTATGTGCCTGACTGTATAGTACGAGCTGAAGTTTCCTGTCCTGTCGATCAACTGGAAGATCACGGTATGACCGGTGAAGACTTCGCTTCAAAATTTGTGCGTGCTCTAAAAATAGCTAAAACGGAACCCTATCGCGCCGTGACGCACAATAAAGGGATCATGAATGGCATTGATGCCGTTGTTCTGGCTACGGGAAACGACTTTAGAGCAGTGGAAGCAGGGATTCATGCTTACGCTTCAAAAGAAGGAAAATACACCAGTCTTTCTCACGCCGATGTGCGGAATGGAATGTTCAGGTTTTGGATGGAAATACCTTTGGCCCTGGGAACAGTAGGAGGATTAACCGGGTTGCATCCGCTTTCAAAGATAGCTTTGGAGATCCTTCAAAAACCTTCAGCCGAAGATCTAATGAAGATCGTGGCTGTTACCGGACTGGCTCAAAATTTTGCTGCTGTAAAATCTCTTATTACCACAGGAATTCAGCAAGGACATATGAAGATGCACCTCATGAATATTTTGAATCAACTTGAAGCTACCCCCGCCGAAAAAGAGGTTTTGGTGAAACATTTCAAGACGCACAACGTCTCTCATAGCGCCGTGGAAGAACAACTCGAAAAACTGAGGAACTAATGCAGAAGTTTCATAGTTATGGCAAGTTATTGATCAGCGGAGAATATGTGGTCCTGGATGGAGCAACAGCTCTCGCCCTACCGACGCGATTTGGCCAGAGTCTGGAAGTAAAGGAGATTGAAAAGCCGGTCATAAAGTGGAAAAGTTTTGAGGGAAAAGGAAAACTTTGGTTTGAAGATGAGTTCCCTATCGCCGATGTAATCAGCCATAAATTCCCCACAGAAAAGGAAAATAATGAGGTGTCAAAAATGCTGTTTTTGGCACTCCATTCGGCAACAGTGTTGAATTCAGACGCATTAAAGAGGGGCAGTGGGTATGAAGTGATTTCAGAAGTTGATTTCCCCAGAAACTGGGGGCTTGGAACCTCCTCCACGCTTATTGCCAACCTGGCAAAGTGGCTACAGGTCGATCCTTACAAGTTGCTTGAAAGCACTTTTGGAGGCAGTGGTTACGACGTGGCGGTTGGAATGTATGGCACACCTGTAACCTTTGAAAAACAGGGTTCCGAAAATAGCATTTTAAGAACCTCTTTTGATCCTCCTTTTAAAGATCGCCTCTTCTTTATTCACCTTAACCGAAAACAGGATAGCAGGAAAGCTATTGAACATTATCGCAAGCAGGACAAAGCCTCTCTAAAAACTACAATAGAAAAGATCTCTGCACTAACTCATAGTTTTATCACCTGCACCGACCTTATGGAATTCGAACTTCTTGTTGAAGTACATGAAAATCTCATTTCAAAGCTTCTCGGAGCTCAAAAAGTCAAATCCCGTCTCTTTCGGGATTATCCCGGGGCAGTTAAAAGCCTTGGCGGCTGGGGTGGAGATTTCATCCTGGCTACCGGCGCCTCTCAAGAAATGGATTACTTCAGGAAAAAAGGTTACGAAACCATTCTGCCATATGATGAAATGATCTTGAATTGATTGAAATCTATTTCAAAAAAAATGCCCTCAAAAGATTTTTGAGGGCATTTTTTTTGATTTAAATTTTTCTTCTAGTAGAACCTTGCGCGATTGTCTTCGATCTCTGCAGCTTCTTCAAGAGCTTCAAAGACTTCGGTATTTACAGTTGTTCTACGCGCAGTAGCTTCTCTTGCCGCATATGGTCTGTAAGATTCCATTTGAGGTGCATCGTTCTTTTGAAGCACTTTGATCACAAATACACCTTTTTCACCTGCAACAGGACTGCTTACTTTTCCCGTTTCGAGACCAAAGGCATAACCTACTACTTTTGGCTCGCTACCCACGCCCGGAAGGGTTGGGCTGTTACGGTTGACAGCATTTGCAGTATTCACCTGCACATTCTGGTTTTGAGCAATAGCTTCGAGTGTGCTGCCATTGATACGCCCTTTAATAATTTCAGCTTTCTTTTGTTTCTGAAGAATAGGAATTACCGTTGCAGAAGCGGCTTCTGCAGATTTAAGACCTGCTTCATTTACTGCCGTAACCTGAGCCACCACATAACCTGAAGGCACTTCAAATCTTCTAATGTCCCCAACCTCGACGTCTTCTTCAAATGCCCATTGAACAATTCTTCTCTGAGCTCCGATTCCGGGAATATTCTCTTCCAGTTGCTGGATCTCTTTTACAGGTCTTACTTCTTTTCCTCCTTCTTTAGCGAGATCGCTGAAGTTAGCATCTTTTGCTGCCAGTTCAAACCTTGTAACTTCAGCAAAAAGTTCATTGGAAGTCTTTTCTGAAGGTTCAATAGCCCGCGAAATAGTAGCAAGTTTAACTGCTCTTTCTCTCTCAGTTTGCTCCTGGATATGTATTACGTGATATCCGAATTGCGTTTCAACTACACCGATAGTACCTTCATTGTTGGTAAAGACAAAATCGTTAAATGCAGGAACCATTGCTCCAGGTGTGAACCATCCTAACTCGCCCGCATCCTCCTTGTTGGAAGCATCAGCTGAAAATTGTGAAGCCATTTCGGCAAATTTATCGTTGTTGTTTCTTACCACTGTAGCAAGACTATCGGCTAACTGCTGTGCCTCTTGCTTACTCCTGGTAACCTGCCCTCCTACCGGAGAACCCTGCCATGCCACAAGAATATGCCTTGCCTTTGCCGAATCGGGAATTTGAGCAGTTTCAACTACTCTTGAAATTCTCCATGAACCGTTGAACTTGAATGGACCATAAACTTCCCCTTCATTCAGGTTAAAAAGAGAATCGGCATGTTCAGCCGGTAACTGGTTCTTGAAAACAAATCTGTCCTGAAATTTGTCGTCCGATCTTTCATTTACAAGATTTTCCCACTCACGGGTAGTTGCAAAACCTTCTACCGTATCATTTGTATTTGTAGCGGCGTTGAATTCCACTCTGTCGTTTAGAAGACCGAGTAGCTCGGTTTTAACTTCAGCTTCATCCTCGGGAGATGCCGATTCTTCGTAAAGAACATATTGGATATCTCTGGTAGCTTCAGTTTTGAACTTACCTGGATGCGCTTTTACATAATTTCTTATCTCAGATTTTGACACTTCAACCTCAGCATCATCTACAGAAGTGTAAGGGATCTGTACAAACTCCATATCTACGCTTTCATTAGCAAACTTGTAAGCCTGCTCTCCTTCTAAAAGTGTAGCCCCTACCCCTGCTCTAACGAGATTAAGATATATTTGCTCTCTGGCTGCTTCAGCAAGACTTGTTTCGTAGTCAAGCCACTGCTGATAAGCTTGTGGGGAAGTGGATTTTAAAGTCGCAACATATTCCCTAAGTCTTGCTTCATCAAACACTCCGGCTTCGTTAGTGAAATCTGGGTTACCACCAAGTTCCTTTCTAATCATTTCCTTCACCTGCGCTTCTTCAACCCGTATCCCAAGCTCTTCAAACTGCTCCTTGAGCAATGCCTGTCTTACGTTCATTTCCCAAACCCGGTTCACTGCTTGAGCAGTAGACGCATTTGGCCCCATATTGCGCTGAAAAGCTTCTACCTGCCTGGCAAACTGCTCTCTCTCGATATCTTCGCCATTGATGGTAGCAATTGTATTTTGTGATTTTTGGGAAACCATCCCTCCGTTCCTAATTACATCGGCCAAAACGAAAGAGAAAAGTGCCAAAGCAATGATCACGATCAGGAAGACCGAACGTTGCCTTATTGAATTTAATACTGCCATTATCTAAGTTGTTAATTCTAAAATATAGGGGGCGAAAATAACGTTTTTAGCTTTATTAAAAAAACTATAAATCTTCAAAATGTAGGGAAATGATGGAAATTAATCCTGAGGATTCACAATGACCTCTACAAGCTCAATCCTGGTGTTGGAAACCTCTTTAATATGAAAGATAAAGTTGTCGATCTGAACCACGCCGTCCTTAGGTGGAATTTCTTCGGTATGATCAAGGATGTAGCCTCCTAAGGTCTCATAATTTTCTCCAATGGGAATATCCAGTTTATAGACCTCGTTGAGATAATCAACCTCCAGCCTTGCGGCGAATAAAAATCTATTTTCCTCCAGTTTTTCTTCGATCAGGATAACGGGATCATGCTCATCCTCAATTTCCCCAAACAACTCTTCGACAATATCCTCTACCGTCATCATCCCACTCGTACCACCGTACTCATCGATCACCACTGCTATACTTTTTCTCTTCTTAATAAGAATATTAAGCACATCCTTCACCAGCATGGTTTCAGGAACAAAAACTACCGGCAACAGAATAGACTTAATGGTCGACGGCTTTTTAAATAGTTCAAAAGAGTGAATATAGCCGATGATGTCGTCAATATTTTCCTTGTAAACAAGTATTTTGGAGAGCCCTGTAGCGGTAAATGTCTCCACCAGCTCGCGGGGATCTGTGGTGATATCAACAGCCACAATTTCTGTACGGGGGATCATAACCTCTCGGGACTTTACTTCTGAAAATTCCAAAGCATTCTGAAAGATCTGGATCTCGGAATCTACCTCCTGGTCGTGCTCCACCTTTTCCATTTGTTCCGATATATAATTTCCCAATTCAACTTTGGTAAAAGCCAACTGTACTTCATCCCCCTGAGTTTTAAAGAAGCGCTTCAAGACCAGATCGGAAATCCAGATGACGAATGACGAAATAAAGCTAAAAAGCAAGTAAAAAAGATAAGCAGGAACAGCGAAGAACTTAAGCAGGAAATTTGCGTAGATCTGGAAGAAGACCTTGGGAAGAAACTCTGCAGTCAATAGAATGATAAGTGTGGAAATAATAGTCTGGGTGAGAAGACTAAGATCGGTTAGCAAGTACAAGACGATCTCATTAGTGAAATTTTCGGGTGCAAGCAGCTCCATTAAAAGGTCGCCCATAAAGAATCCATAGATGACCAGGGCAATATTATTACCCACGAGCATAGTGGCTATGAACTTGGATGGCTTTCGCGTTAAGCGGGTTAAGATCCTGGCAAGAAAATCATTTTGTTTCTTCTCGATCTCTACATGTATCTTGTTAGCAGATACGTATGCAATTTCCATCCCCGAAAAAAATGCAGAAAGGATAAGGGAACAAAGAATAATTATGATTTCAAAGGCCATAGAACCTATTTCTTACGGTTTCCATATTTATGCCTGAAATGCCTCCTAAAGAAGAACATAAAAACGCCAATCACTACAAAGAAAAGAAAAAGGTAGGCCTGGTTACGCTGTTCATCCCAAATAGCAATTGCCTCATAAAGAAAAAAAGCAGCTGCTGCCAAATAGGCAAATTCAAAGAATTTGGAAAATTTCATCATTGTTTGTCTTCTTCTAAAATTTGAACACCAATGTTAGACCTTGAGCGGAAATTACTGAATTCCTGATTACTATCAAAACCCTGTCCTTCGTTTAGCGCTCCATTTTTAAACCGGATGGTATTAGGACGGTCTGTAAAGACCCAGTTCCTGCTTTGATCCCAGTAAAGTTGATCTGCCATTAATTTTGTACTGTCACTGGTAACTACCACTACATTTCCCTGAAGATCTATTAGGCCCGTTTCATTGTAGACCACGCCGTATTCGGCAGTGACAGTATTCTTTTTTCGCTCCTCATCAAAGAACTCGACCATAAGTCCGTCGGGGAATTCCCGGTAGGGAAATTCCTTGTTGGAAAAGTCTCTCATGGTTTCACTCTTTAAGGTAGCCACCACCAGGCCCGAATCTATGTACTTTAAATTTATACCAGTCCCAATAGACTGCGGGGCATCTTCGGGAATATCCATTTGCTGCACGCCCTTCAAATTACCCTCACATGAAAAAAGCATTGTCACAACGAGGGTTGTGACAATGCCTTTAAAAAATTTCCTGTATGTGGAATTCATATTACAAATTAGGTACGCGTACGCTTTCTCCTATCCAACATCCAATGTTGATGGTTTTACCCTGCATGTCGTTCTGGAAGATATCACTTCTCTGTGGAGCACGTCCTCTATATGCAGCTGCAGTTTCATTAGCAGTACTGCTAATTGAAGGATCTACTCTTGCAGCTCTCTCAGCATACTCGGCAGCTTTCCAGTAAACAGCTCTCTTATCAAAAGCGGTCTCACCACAGTTGTTCGCACTCTGAGCGATCATGTTAGCGATCTGAAGGTAAGCTCTACCTAAAGAAGGTTTTGAACTAATAGCTTTTCTGTACATATTCCTTGCCTGTCCAAACTGCCCTTTCTCTTTCATGTTATTAGCGATTCTATAGTAGATATTCGCTCTTACTGAAGGATCTTTCTGCAGCTCGGCCGCCTGGTTGTAGTACTCCATAGCCTTAGACATGTTGCCGTTGGCTTCGGCCAACTGACCTAAAGAGTATGCAGAACTTGCAGATGGTTCCAGCTTGTGCAATGCTTCAGATACTTTTACAAAAAGTGGATCTTCTGTACAATCTTTTGCAGATAACCTGCTGTTCACACGCTTTAACCACTCAGTATCAGATTTCTTAGCTTCAAAGTCTTTGCTATAGAGCGGGATAAGGTTATCACAGTCTGCACGCTGACCTAACTTAGCATTAATACTTCCCTTTACAGCACTGTAGGCCACAAGGTTCTTTTCGTAAGCATTTAGCCTGGTCTTTTCTTTACTTGAAAGTTCTTCACCGGCTTCCTGCTTCTCAATTAGCTTTGCCAAAGATTCTGCAGTCTCGTTTTCCTGCTCTTCAAGCTTAGCAATAACGACATCGTACATGTCGAATACTTCCTGAAGATCTTTTTTACCGGCATCCTGCAGTTCTACTAATAAGTAGAAGTAAGTATAAAGAGATTTTGCATTTAGGCTATTAGGATCTTGTTTGAAAGCTTTATCAAAAGCCTCATACTGCTCCCCTGTAGTTCCCATTTTAACATCATACATTAGCTGCGCGATGTCTGCATTCACATCTCCTGCATCAGTCTTGGACGGGAAATGCTGTAAACGCTCTTTATATAGAGAGATCAATTCTTTTGCTACTGTTGCTTTTTCACCCTCTGGTGCCTTTTCGAGACGATCTTTTAAGATCCTTTCTCCATATTGATAAGTAGCTATATGATATGAGGGACAATCTTTTCTTAGGGTCTGAATCCTTGTCCAAGCAGCATCATAGTTCTTGGCTTTTGCATCACTGTAAGCCAGGGCTGCAGTGGTAGCACACTCTTGATTTGCTTGTGCCTGCAAGGCTCCTGTACCCAGGAGAACCCCCGAAAGAAAAAGTATTACCTTGGTTTTCATAGTATAAGTTTTATTCCTGATTAATAGTTTGTGATTATTCAAATCTTCTTTTAATAAACCATCTGTCATTTAAAGAGAGGCTTATCATAGCATTAAAAAAGTTTTCCTGAATTAGTCCTGAACTTGTCGTACCGCGCTGTCCATACTCAAACCCCAGGTTAATATTGGTCAACATCCTTCCTGCTGGTAGTCCTAACCCAAAAGCTATGCCAAACTCATTAATTGATTCTCCATTCAAGTGGAGTCCGGTTTCTTCCATACGCAATCCACCGCGGTAGACGATACGATTAAAATAGCTTGTTAGTGAATTATATTCAGGGATGTAATAACCTCCAATTCTGTACTTCGAAGCCTGCTCAAAAGATGCACCTTCAATGGCAAAAGCTCTATTACTGTAGTCCCCTGCTTCTGAAGTTACAAATTCCGCTCCTAAAAACCACTTTTTAGGCTTTCCAATTCCTGCTCCCACACTAAGGCTGGAAGGAAGCGAAAAATCTGAATCGGGCACGGTAACATCGCGGGTATCAACTGTTATCTCCTGACCTTCGGCGCCTAACAGAAGTGTTGCCAGCTCCATTTGGTTTTCGGCTTTAAGATCAGTTCCGGGGGTGTAGTGAGTTCCCAGCTTGAACTGCAAATCCTCACCCAACATTCTTTCATAGTCCAGCCCAATCTTATAGGTGAATCCACTGAGGTCACTGCGATTGATCTCCCTTGACCCAAACTGTACATCGTCCTGAAGGAAGATGCTCTTGTTTTGAATATTTCCGAAGTTGTAGCTAGCCTCAGCTCCAAGACTTAAATTAGGTGTCAAGGCATATCCTGCAGAAAGAAATACGCTATTGAGACCACCTTTTCCTGAGAACCGGCTTCCTACTCCGGCATCTTCATCAATATCTGTAATATTATATCCTACAGAGGAATATGGCACAAGACCAAAAGCAAATCCAAGTTTTCCGGTAGGAATTCCCACTGCAAGATAGTCAAGGGAAGCAGTACTTACAGTAGAACTTTCAGTGTCAGATTTCATGTTGACAGTTGAATTACTCACCCCTACAGTATAGGTGGTAAGCCTAAGCCTTCCCAAAGCAGCAGGATTCTGCAGATTCACGTGAATACTGTCTGAAAATATTCCGAGACCACCCATTGACTTATTTTCAACGGTCCCTCTAAAGGTATTCAAGCCTATCCCGTAGAAGGAATAAGGGGAAGAGGTTCGCTCTTGAGCGGTCGTAATCACTGAAAATAGAATGAATACGATTATAAAAAATCGTTTTGTCATTGATCGATATTAGATTCGAGAATAAAGTTTAAGCCCTCCAACAAGAAATTGGAGTTCGCAAATATGCCATTTTTTAAGTTTCCAGACAAGAAAGTTGCGTCTCCACCTGTAATAATACAGTGTAAATCTGAAAATTTTTCTTTATAGCTATTAATTATCCCTTCAATTTCCATAAGCATACCATTTACGACACCTGAAGTAATTGAAGTAGCCGTTGAATTTCCAATGAGCCGATGCTCTTCTCCTGCCTCTATTAACGGCAAATTTGCAGTGAAGGTATTTAAGGCCAAAAAACGCATTTTTAAACCGGGAGAAATACCACCTCCCAAATATTCTTCTGAAGCATTTTTAAAATCATAAGTAATACAAGTACCGGCATCAATGACCAGTACATTTTTTGAAGGATATTGCTTCACAGCTGCAGCCGCCAGTGCCTTACGGTCATTCCCGAGGCTGTGAGGGGTAGCATATAAATTTTTAAACGGTAAAGGTGTAGAAGGAGTTAGCTCGAGAAATTTCACCTTTTCTGAATACGCCGGAGGCAACTCCAGTCCGGCCGAAGAAACATTTGAAACCACCACCTTTTGGATCTCAGGATACTGTTTAAAAAAATCTGAGGTTACTTTTGAAACCTCAGCTTTTTCAACAACTGTTCTATACCTAAGCTCATCCTGTTGAAAAACAGCAAGTTTTGCAATACTATTACCAATATCAATAATGAGATTCATGAGCAGGTGGTTGGAAAGGCTAAAATACAAAAGCATTTTTTTTCATTTTCCTTTGGGAGATAATAAATTTGAATCTATATTTGCACCCGCTTACTACAAGGTAAGCCGCTTTAAGCACTGGTGCCTTAGCTCAGTTGGTAGAGCAAAGGACTGAAAATCCTTGTGTCCCTGGTTCGATTCCTGGAGGCACCACAAGCAAAGCAAGAACCCTCAAATGAAAATTTGGGGGTTTTTTTATTTTTCACTTATACATTTTGGAGGATCATGACCAAAACTTGGGGATTAGGCAAAAATTGTTGTTAATCTGAACAGGAAGAATTCGATATTTTTCACTCCTCAATATTAACCTGAGAATGTTTTGCAGGCTCTAATGATTAGCTCCACATAATCTGTTATACTCCCTTCTCAAAAAGTTATTCTTGAAAGCACTTTTTTCAATCCCTCTCCCTAAATCTATGTGAAAGGAGCTATTCGGCAGGATCAAAGTTTTTATCTTCAGAGCTGTGGGATATGGCAGAGAGCAAAATCACAACATCCAAAAACAGAATTGAAACCTTAGATGTTCTAAGGGGTTTTGCTTTAGCAGGCATCCTTTATGCTCATATGGTAATATGGTACACCGGTGCGGCGTTGCCCCCAGATGTCTACACGAAATACGACAGTACAGCCGACGGAATTGCGCTCGGAATATTTGGAGCTCTTGTCTTCGGAAAATTTTTTTCTGTTTTCTCCTTTCTGTTCGGCCTGGGTTTTTATCTGCATTTCAGGAATAAAAGGTCAAAGCCGGAATATCTCAAGATCTACATCTGGCGCCTTTTTCTGCTCTTTTTTATCGGGTTACTTCACCACATTTTATGGCGGGGAGATATCCTTACCATTTATGCCGTGTTGGGGATAATCCTGCTCTTTTTCGGAAAACTTTCTCCAAAGATTATATTGACGATTGCTCTTTTATTGATCACCAATATACCTACTCACCTCTACGATTTTTTTCAAACTGAAGTGATAAGATCCAGCGTAGCACTTCCCATGGCAGAAGAAGCAGAAAGTTATTACTCTTTGGTAAAAAACTCAGGCTTTTTTGAGGTTTTAGAGGACAACTGGAGATCGTGGCCTGCAAAAATTGAATATCAACTCCAAAGTGGAAGACTTTTTATGACCTTTGGATACTTTCTCCTGGGTTTATACGCGGGACGTACAAAACTTTTCAGCGATCCTGAAAACAACCTGAAAACATTTATAAGCTGGAATAGGGCTTCAAAAAATGTAGTTCTTATTCTGCTTTTCCTTGCTCTGCTCATGTACCTCTTCAACCTGGTCACCATCCCGGGAATAAAAGTAGTGCCCGAATTACAATGGATTGCCAGCTTTCTGTTCAGCATCTATAATGCCTGCCTTAGCATTTTCTACATTACAGGAATTACACTCTTATACAGGAAAGGATCCTTCCAGAAGATACTCCGACCACTAACAGCCCTCGGCAGAATGGCCCTGACAATTTATATAATGCAGACTCTTTTCGGACTGCTTTTGTTCTATAACTTTGGATTTGGTCTTTTTGACCAGACTTCCCCATCCATCAATGTCTTCATGGGTGTAGTCGTATTCCTAATACAGTTAAAATTTGCGCAGTGGTGGCTGAGCAGGTTTCAGCAGGGGCCCGTCGAATGGGTGTGGAAAAGCCTTACGTATTTTGATTTTTCCTCAATCAAGAAGAGCAACAAATAAAGAAGCCTTAGGCTATTCGCATCTATTACCTCGGCATCATTTCAATCTTTTCTCCATCGGTGGTCCACACCTCTCCCATCATTACAGCAGTAGCACAGGCATGGACCGGGAGTATTCCCAGCACATCACCCACCTTTAACTGTTCGAAAGTTTCCTTCGGAAGGTTTACTACTCCATGCTCCTGCGACAACTTTAACACCTTTCCCTTTGGTATTGGGCTGCTCCATTTACCTTCTTCTATTTTGACCATCAAACCGAAATGAGTATTCCCGTCTGAATCCACTAAAGAATCTTTACCCTGATGCACCCATCCACTATGTACAATCACCTGACCTTTTTCCGGATGTATTTCCACTACCGGAACAGCCAGACAAATGGCAATTTCCCCTACTGTATTGGACCCAATACTAGTCTGTACAAGATCGTAATACACGAAATTTCCGGGATGGATACTGTTTACACCTTCAAGATCTTCTACAATACTACAGGAAGGGGTATCCCCCAGAGCAAGTGCAATCCTGGAATATTCATCTTTAAAATGATCTTTTAAATTTCTAAGGTTTTGAACAACTCCTGCTGAAATTCCTTTTACCTCTTCTATAGATGATGCAGTATAAGTATGCCCGGGATGGGTATAAAAACCACAAAATTCCAAGGAGGTATTCTTTGCCTCCCCGAGGATTTTAGATACTTCTGAAAAATTTCCAGCATCAACACCCGATCGACCATCACCCGTATCCACTTCTATATAGAATTTAACTGGTGTTTTCAATTGGTCCTTTACCAGGGCAACTGTTCGAATGCTGTTCACAAAGATCTTAAGATTAACACTATTAGCGAGGGAATTAAGATCATCTATTTCCAGCACGTTTACCGGAAACGCAATGGTTATGTCCTCCCAACCGTGCTGCGCAAAATATTTAGCCATTTTTACAGAAGTGACCGTGATCGCCTTTACTCCTGCTTTTCTGAACCATTCTCCTACCTGCGCCGATTGGTGGGTCTTAAAATGAGGTATTAATTGCAGCTGCTGGATTTTTGCCTTTTCCTGCATTTTCTGAATGTTGGCCCTGCATTGTTGCTGGTCAAGTAGAAGTTTTGGTCTGGTGATGTGTAGCATATCGTGCAAAATAACTGTAAAGTATGAAGATTTTCTGCTTCTGATTAGAATAAAAAAAGGCTGCCTTTCTTAGGCAGCCTTTAAAGTTAAAGCTTATTCAGTTATTATTGTAAAGTCACCGGCACGACTACTACGCCATCATCATCGGTAATTGGCATATCAAGTCCGTTCATACCGTCAAATTCGTAGACTCCTTCAACTCCCGTATCATCATGCAACATTACCCATACTGTATCTCCTGCAGCAAGGTTTGCATCTTCATTGAAAGTTATTACAACATCGTTGTTGTCCATTTCCTCTAAATAAACTGGTTCAGAAATAATTTCAGGAACCATAGGCCCGTCACCAGCTTCATTCGAAGCATGAACTACAACCCATCCATCCATGTCAAGTTGAATGTTATCAATAGTAATAGTGTTGTCTACAAGAGCCTGATCACTAACTGTAATAGATCCACTCATGTCTGCAGTTGTTACATTATTTATTGTTATTGGAGATACAACCACATTATCACCATCCATAATTGGAAGATCTAATCCATTCTCTCCATCAAATTCGTATACTCCTTCTTCCCCGGTATCCTCGTGAAGCATAATCCAGAGGGTATCTCCGGCTTCTACATTAGCCTCATCTGTTAGCGGAACACCAACATTAGAATAAGTTCCGGCTTCGAGGTACACAGGTTCAGAAATGATTTCCGGTACCATTGGTCCGTCACCAGCTTCATTGGATGCATGAATTACCACATATCCATCTTGTTCCATGGTGATAGATTCTACATAAACTACTCCATTGACAAGATCCTGATCATTGGCAGTAAAAGAACTCACAGCCTCACCTTCCACAGAAACCATGAAGGATTCTGCCACAACATTTCCTTGTGCATCTGTTATAGGAGCATCTACGTCATTCACTGTTTCAAATTCGTATGTTCCCAATATGCCTCCGTCTGTGTGAAGCATTACCCACAGCGTTTCTCCGTCGGTTACTTCCTCTCCATCGGCAAGTTCAATAGTAACATTTTGCGTGGGTCCGGATTCTACTCTCTCGGGCACAGAAATTATTTCGGGAACCATGGGAGAACCATTATTATCCCTGTGCAGAACTACCCATCCCGGGTTGCTCATACTTACAGAGTTAATAGTTATTGTACCATTTTCCACCATTACCTCGTCATCAACCACAATACTTCCTGTAGGAGGAATTCCCGGGTCAATTACATCATCGTCATCATCACTACAAGCCACCAACCCTAAGCTAAGGATCATTGGTAGCATTAAAAGGTAAAACTTCTTTAATTTCATAATAGCTGTTTTTTTTGTTTGACCCCAAAGTACCCAGTTCAATACGGAATCCCCGTTAAGGCTTTACTAATTAGCATAATCAAAACCTTCATTAATACTAGTTTAACAATCCTTTTCCTGCCATCTTCCTCAGATTGTCAAAAACGGAAGTAAATCAAGGTTTTATCAGGATCTTCAGATGACGTTGATAATGGATAAAAGAGTTAACCTCCCGCCCTGTTCAATTCTTCCAGGCCGGATTGGCGGGTTGGCTTTTTATCTTGTCCGGGATTGAAAGTGTACCGCAGGTTTAAACTTACAGCCCTGTCGTCAAAATATTGTTCTATATATATGGTGTTGCCCAAAAAGTCTGCGTCAACTTTCATTTCTTTCCCTCTAAAAATATCGGTCGCATTTAGAGTGACACCAAGCCTATCGTTCAAAAAAGACTTTTTGATTCCGGCATCTATCCACCATTGCCTGTCTATATTATAAACTCCATGGGCTACCGGTCCTCTATAGGAAGCGTTGACCTCAAACTTTACATCCCATGGCAAATTTATTTGGTGGTTTGATTGCACCATATAGAACAGGTTGTCATTTTCTAAAGAAGAAGCGTCCATGGTAAAGTCAAATTCCTGTTGGTTTACTACAATTGTGTTGTTCACATTCCAGAAGTTTGCCAGTTCCACGGGGGCCACAACGGTTGCACCATAACTCCTAAAGTTGTCGACATTTCGCGAAGTGTAAGAGGTCAATCCGGTTTCAGGGTTGGCCGCAGGTAGTTCCAGAAAGTGATTATTAGAGCTATCATAACTCAAGATTAGACTGTACTTTTTGAAGAGGGTATGCGTCCAATTGAATGTATTGGTTATTCGCGGCTGTAGGTCGGGATTTCCTTCGGTATAAGAAAATGGGTCGAGATAAAAGATAGTAGGATTAAATGTACTGTAATCGGGCCTTTCAATCCTGCGGCTGTAGGAATAGTTCATCTGGTAATTTTCACTTACCTTTTGCTCGACCATCAGGTTTGGAAAGAGCTCAAAATAATCTCTTTTACTGCTTACGTTCATGGTGAAGGATCTACCTTCCCCAAAAGTTTGTTCAGCTCTCAGGCCCGCCTGTAGATTCCAGGATTCACTCAACCTGTTGCTATAGTTCGCATAGGCGGCGTAAATCTCTTCCTCGTATCTAAACCTGTCACTTCTTGTTGGATCAAAACGTCGCTGATCATTTTCCATAATATAATTTTTAAGATCACTATCAGAAACTACCTTACTGGCCTTTAGTCCCAGACCTAAAGTAGATGTGGCCGAAAGAGGTGTCGAAAAATCCATTTTTGCCGAGTAAATGCTGTAATCGGAAAGGCTTATATTATCTAGAAGTTCCAGTTCTTCAGATCCGTCATCTGCATATTTATAGGTGTTAGTGAAATTAAAGTTTTCCTCATTTTCCAGCCGCACATAATCCAGATCGGCAGACAAGATTGTTCCCAAACTATCCAGTTTCCCGGTATAATGCATGTTGAATTGGCCATTATAGAATTGCTCGTCCCTTTCATTAAGTGCATCTACCTTAAGATATTCTCCTTTTTGTGAATGTGATAGAGTACTAAAGGTATTCCAATTAGCGTGAAGATCTCTGTAGATAAGATTAGTCATCACTCCCAGGCTGTGATTCTTATCTAAGTCATAATCTGTTCCAACTCTTAGGGAGGGAACCAGTTCCTTATTTACATCAAGCCCGTCTTGTTCGTAAATGTTGTAATCTTCATTTCCCGGAAAGGTTCTTACCACCTGCTGCGGCCTGTACCTTCCCCTTTCAGAAATATCCAGACCGGCAAAAGAGTTCCATTTGCCTTTATTAAAGTTAAGGTTAATGCCGGAATTAAAAAGATTCTGGTGATTTACGCGATAGCCTCCATAAACACTCCCCGAAAATCCCGTTTCCGCATTTTTCGTGAGCGTAATGTTGAGAATTCCGGCAGTACCTTCGGCATCATATTTAGCTGAAGGATTATGAATCACTTCAATCTCTTCTATATTTTCTGCAGGCATACTTTCCAGTAAGGTTTGAAGTTCTTTGGCTGTAAGATAGCTCATGCGTCCATCGAGCATTACGTTTACGCCGCTTTTCCCATTGATCATGAATTCACCATTTTGATCTACCGATACCCCGGGGGCGCGGGAAAGCATTTCAAAGGCAGTTCTACCGGCAGCAACTGCCGTTCCCTGTACTTTCATTACCATTTTACCGTTCTCCACTTTTACCCGTGGTCTCCAGGTCTGGATCATTACTTCATTGAGCATTGTCAATTCCTCCCGCATGGTGACCAACCCGAAATCCTTCCGAAAATCTGAAGTGGCTATTTCAAATAATGGTGTGAATGTAGATTCAAAGCCAATGGCACTGAATCTTAGTACATATTTTCCGCTTTCAGGGGATTTCAGGTTAAAGGTCCCATCCATATCGGTTGTGGATCCTGTCACTACTGTGGAATCGGGCAGCTTCATAACCGCTACAGTGGCAAAAGGAATGGATTCATCATTTTGATCCATTAGACTTCCGCTCAATGCTCCACTCTGGGCTTGAATTGAACAGGTTATCAGTAAACTTAAAAAGGTTGTTATTAATATTTTATACGACTTCATCATTTTAAATTTTGTGGTTAGTAATTTTTGGCGCGCTAACAGGACAAATATGAGGGTGTTAAGGAGGTAATTAAACCCAAAAAAGATGAAGCAGGATATTTCCCGGATGAATCGGGATATTCTTACAATGAAAAATTTGCTGCAAAATTGACACTTTTGAATCCGGGTCCAGCAAATCATCTAAGTGGAAAAATTAGGGACTGCTAAAAACAAAAGATCCCAAAGTTACCTCTGGGATCCATGATGAAGTTGCAGAAGAATGAACAATGTTAGCCTCCCGCCCTGCTCAATTCTTCCAGTTTGTTTTGGCGGGCTTGCTTTTGCGACTTTCCATTTTTAAAGTTATACCTGAGATTGATGCTGAAGCCTCTATTGTAGAAGTACTGATTAAGCCTAAAGGTACTTCCCGGATATTCAGATTCCACATCGATCTCCATTCCTCTAAAAATATCTGTTGCTCTTAAAGTGACGTCAAGACGCTCATCCAGAAATGACTTTTTTAAGCCTGCATCTATGAACCAGCGATCACCTATGGTTGCTACCCCGTAGGCAGAAGGCCCCATGTAATTTCCATTGAGCTCCAGGTCCATCTCCCAGGGCATTTGGATCCTGTGATTGGACTGAAAAGAGTAGAACAAATTGTCATTTTCAACTACCCCTTCCTCATAGGGGATTTCGTAATTGGTTTGATTCAAGATCACAGTGTTTTCAACATTCCAGAAGGAGGCAAGTTCTAAAGGCACAACCAGGCTAGCAGAATAAGATTCCATATGATCTGTATTTGCCGTGGTCAATACAGCCTGCCCGGTTTCCATATTAGTTCTGGGATATTCGGCCGTCGCTCCTTCAGTTCTGCTGTAATTGAGCATAAGCATATATCTTCCGAAGAGGGTTTGGTTAATGCCATAAGATGAGGTGATCTCCGGTTCAAGGTCTGGATTTCCAACTATGTATGTATATGGATCAAGGTAGAACAGGAAAGGGTTTAGGGTACTGTATCTAGGCCTGTTGATCCTCTTACTGTAGGAATAGTGTATTTGATAATTTTCACTAACAGTCTGACTCAACTGTACATTTGGAAAAAGATTCAGATAATCCCTTTCATTGACTTCGTTCATTGTTGGAGAAATACCCTTACCTACAGTTTGTTCTGCTCTTAGTCCCAGTTGTAGATTCCATGTGTCGCTAAATTTGTTGCTATACGCCGCATAAGCGGCGTAGATCTCTTCTTCGTAAATAAAGCTGTTGCTTCGGCCGGTATCAAGTTCCCCCCTGGAGTTCTGCCCAAGATAGAACTTCAGGTCGCTTTCTGAGATCACTTTACTCCCTTTCACTCCTATGCTGAACTTGGACCTGTTGTTAAGCGGCAGACTTAGATCTGCCTGGGCCGCAAAAATCTCATAATCTGAAATACTTTTATTGAAAAGCTGCTCAACCTCAGATTCTCCTTCAGGAACAAAAAAATAGTTATTGGTAAAGTTGGAATTGAGATCTTTAGAAAGCTGAATGTAATCCAGGTTGGCAGAGAGCGTTGTGCCCGTTGTGTCCAGCTTTCCCTCATAATGCAAATTTATCCTGCCATTGCTATAGTCTTCGATCATCCTGTTCCTTGCCGAAATTGTTTGTAGATCTCCCGTTCCAAAATCTCCAAGTGCCGTTTCTGTATTCCAGTTCCCGGTCTCTTCATAAAAGGTATAGTTTCCAATAAAGCCAATGCTGTGATTTTCGTTAAGGCGGTAATCTGCTCCGGCCTGGAACGAAGGGATCCATTTAGTTTCAATCTGTTCTCCCTCCTGGCGGAAGTAGTCATACTCAAAATCATAAGTATAATCTCTACCGATCTCCTGTGTTCTTACAAGACCTCTTTTGGAAAGATCGGCACTAAAAAAGGTGTTCCATCTCCCTACATTATAATTAAGAGTGGTTCCCATGTTATACCAGTTCTCTTTGTTCAACTCTGCCCCGCCATATACACTGCCATTAAAGCCCAGAGCAACATTTTTTCTGAGCTCGATATTTATAATTCCGGCAGTACCTTCAGCATCATATTTGGCAGGAGGGTTGTGGATCAACTCGATGTTTTTGATATTTTCCGCAGGCATGGACTCTAACATGGCCCTCAATTGCTCTGCTGAAAGATAGGTGAAGCGACCATTGATCATGATCTTTACTCCACTTCTTCCATTCAGGCTCAGGTTTCCATTCTGGTCGGCAGAAATTCCCGGGGATTTGGAAATGATCTCAAAAGCCGAACTACCCGCGGCCATTGCAGTCCCTTCTATCTTCACGACCATCTTATCGGACTCCATTACAATTCGCGGTCGCCAGGCTTGCACCATTACTTCATTGAGCATTGTAACTTCGGCAGGAAGAACGACATTTCCGAAATTTCTCTCGTACCCGGGAGAGGAAACCTGGAAGGCATCTGTAAAAGTAGATTTGAACCCAATAGCGCTAAATTTGAGCAGGTAACGGCCCTGCTGAGGGGAATTAAGTTCAAAGCGCCCATCCATGTCTGTAGTGGTTCCAGTTACTATAGTAGAATCGGGTAACTTCATCATTGCCACAGTGGCAAATGGAATGGTCTCTTCTTTTTGATCATTAAGGCTTCCGGTAAGAAGACCCTCTTCCTGGGCATGAGCCCCAAGACTCCCAAAAAGGCTAAAAATTGCGATTGTTAATGCTTTATACAACTTCATCATATTGTGTTTTTGGTTAGACATTTTTGCTAGCTAACACCACAAATGTGCGTTCATAACCGCATTACAGAAATTGAAAAAAGCTGAAGCGGGATATTTTAAAGGTGAAATGGAATATAGACTAAATGAAATGGAAACAGGTTTTCCTCTAAATGCGGAATTTTGGTGAAAGCCGGGTAGAAGAAGTACGAGAATCCCACCCGATCAGAATCTAAAGAAGCCGACCTATGAAGAAGAACAGGGAAAATGTTTTAATTTTTTACTTTTATGCCAAAGTCGATCGCATCAAAAAAAGCAAGGCCACAAAAAGATCCCGCTCCCAGGTACAAGTAATTCTTGAAAAGCTGGGAATAGCAGCAATTACCACTATTATATTATATACTCTGGTGGTATACCTCAACTTTGGAACTATTAAACTTCCCCAGGGGGAGATGCTCATCGAGATTCCGCTGGTCTTTTTTTTCCTGTTCTTTCTTTTCATTTCTCATGAAAAGATCTCCCGGCTTTTTGCTTCTCCGAAATTCGAAAGAACTGGTGCTCCAAAAAAGGCCATTCTGGAGGTATTTATTGTAATTGTTGTAACGATATTTTTAACCTTTTTGCTGAATTTCCTTCCACTCCTGTTCGTCCTTGGTGAGGAAATTTTCGTTCCCGTACGGGTAAGAACGGCAGTTATGGTGAGCGTGGTGGTTTCCCTTTTCTTTTATTATTTCGTAGAACGGGAACGGACAAAAAAAGAACTTCAGCAGGAAATGCTGAATTCTGCAAGACTTCAAAAAGAGAATTTTGAAGCCCAGTTAGAAGGGCTGAAAAGCCAGATAAATCCCCATTTCCTGTTTAACAGTCTCAATGTTCTGGGTTCTCTCATTCAGCAGGACAAGAAAAAGGCGTTAACCTTCAAGAACAAGCTGGCCGATCTTTACAGGTCCTTATTAAAACATGGTGAACAGCAGCTCATCCCACTGGACCAAGAACTCGAAACTGCCAGGTCGTATATTTATCTGCTCAAAACGCGTTTTGGAAACTCTATTGTTTTCGAGGAGGAAATATCACCTCAACCTCCGGGACTTCTGGTTCCCCCGGGAGCTCTGCAAATGCTGTTGGAAAATGCGATCAAGCACAATGGTTCTACCAAAAAGAAGCCTCTGTTTGTGAAGATCTTTACCGAAGAAAACTATCTCGTGGTGCAAAACAACCTGCAGCCCAGAAAGGAGCACATCTATTCTACAAAGACCGGACTAAAGAATATAAGTAGCAGGTATCGTTACTTAAGCAGCGAAGAGGTGAAAATCGACAAGACCAAAGAAAAATTCATAGTTAAATTGCCATTATTGAAGACTCATGAAAGTAGTAATCATTGAAGACGAAGCCTTTGCAGCCGATGCCCTGGAAAAGATAGTGCTTGATCTCAGGCCAGAAACGCAGGTCATGGACCGACTGGAATCTATTGAAGAGGCGGTAGAATATTTCAATCTGCATTCACAGCCAGATCTTATCTTTTGCGACATACATCTTTCTGATGGAAGCAGTTTCGAGATCTTTAAACAAATCGAGATCAAGACTCCCGTCATCTTCACTACCGCATACAATGAATATGCTATTGAAGCCATTAAAGTAAACAGCATAGACTACCTCCTAAAGCCTTTGAAGAAAGAGGAAATCGCCAAGGCTATAAAGAAGTATGAGGAACTTCAAAAGGATGAGATCTCCCTGGGTGTAGAAAACCTGCGCAATCTACTCCAGACTTCCTCCAAAGAAGAGGAAGTGAAATCGCGCTTTATGGTAAAATCTGGTCAAACCATAAAAACAATTCCCAGCAATGAAGTCGCCTATTTTTTAGCCGAAGAAGGTGTGGTCTTGTTGTACACCTTTGAGGGAAAGAGATATGTTGTCAACTATACCCTGGATCAATTAGATGATCAACTGGAGGCAAAGAAATTTTTCAGGGTAAACCGGCAGTTGATCACAAATATAAAAGCAGTGAGCGAAGTAAGCCCTTATTTTAAGGGCAGACTGCACCTCACCTTAGATCCACCTTTGGTGGCGGAACAAATAATTAGCAGCAGTAAAGCTTCGGCTTTTAAACAATGGCTGGATCTTTAAAAATGGTTAAACACTCCTAATGGAAGCAGTAGAGACAAAACTAAAAAACCCTAAAGGAGAAATCTGGAAGAACAGGATCCTGGTGTCTTTTCTTATCACTATTGCGTCAGAAGCCTTGTTTGTATATGTAAAATACGGAGAGCTTTTGAGGAGTTATGACTTTACGTTAGGTCTGGAGCTGTTTTTTACTTTTTTCTACTTTCTCTCCCTCTTTTGGATCTACCCTAAAATTTCCCGTGTCTTTCATTCCCCACTCTTCGGTAACTTAAAATCCTTGTATGTAAATCTTATTGAAGGAACGGTGGTAGTCGTGGGGACTACTTTATTGACCATTGTAATGAAGTTACTTCCACTATGGATCATTATCATCATGATAAATGCCCGCACCGAAAAGGTCAACCTGGCTTTTGACTGGAATTCTGTACGGCAGAATATCATATTACACGCCATCCTCGCTCTTTTCATCTATTATTTTGTTGAGCGGGAAAGAATAAAAAAGAATTTGGTAGCACAACATCTCAATAATGCCAGAATTCAGGAAGAATATATGGAATGGCAGCTTCGAACGCTTAAGAATCAGGTAAATCCAAAATTCCTGTTTAAAAGCCTTGATGCTCTTGATGACCTAATGTACCAAGATGAAGAAAGATCAGTAGAACTGGTGAGCCGTTTATCCACCCTCTACAGAATGCTGCTGGACCATAAGGAACAGCTCGTGCCACTGCAAACCGAACTCGACCTGGTAAAGGCTTATGACGAACTGCTACAGGTGAGGCCGGGAAAAGAAATTTCTTTCGAATATGACATTGTAGAGTCCTACGGGAATTATCAGCTTCCCCCAGGTTCATTATACAAACTGACAGAATGTTTTGTCGACTCCGCCAAAGGTGGAACCCAAGTACCTCCTAAGATCAAAATATCGACTGGTTCGGATTTTATAAACATTTCCGGCCCTGCCCCTTATCCTGAAAAAGTCTCCTTGCTTGTAAATCACCTTACAGAAACTTACCGGGTGTTTACAGAAAGAAAAATTAAAGTTGAACAAAGGGAGAATGGACTGCTCGTGCAACTCCCTTTGCTTCCCGTAAGCAAATAATTCTATTCATCCTTATCCCGGGTAAGGAAAAGTACTACTCCTGCCAGGGCAGCTGCAGTGACGGCCGATTTCAACACGAACTTTTTCCGGTTGTATTTCCACTCAGAATTTAGTCCGTGCTCGGCAAAGAGATTGGGAACATGTCCCTTTTTGAGGTCCTCCAGGATTCCTTCTATTTCTCCTACTCTATCTGCCATCACCAGTGGGAGCCATCGCCCATAGCTCGATTCACTATACTTGAAGGCGAACCTGCGCAAGGCACCGCTCAAACCTTTTGGCGGCAGGGTGTTCCCAAAAACCGCCGGAATATTCGGCCGCTCTACCGAACGAAGTACCTCAACATTTACCGGCTGCTGTTCAGGGCGCTCCCAGCTGTAGCCTTTGATCTCTTCATCTGTGCGTTTTTTCATTGGATAAGTAGGATCGTTCTCCGGGTCACGGTCTACTCCCCATCCTTTTATATGGTTATGGTCACCTCCTCTTTCATTCCTGAAATCCTCGGGTTTGGTTTGATCTCCGATCATAATCTTCTTTCTTTAATTTTATAATTCATTTAAGCCGTTGGCGGAATAAGAACTGTTTTTATACAATTGTCCAGTTTCTTGCTGAAGATGTGATATCCCTCAGCCACCTCTTCCAGCGGGATCCTATGTGTGATCATTTCCTTCGGCTTGATGTTACCCGACTTTACATGCTCTATCATCTTGGGCAGCAATCTCTTTACTGAACATTGACCTGCCCTGATCGTAATACCTTTATTCACCACGTTTCCTATCGGCACCAGGGCATCAATAGGTCCGTAGACTCCCACTATGGAAACTATTCCGCCTTTTTTAACCGAATTTATTGCCCAGTGCAATGCAGTAGTTGAACCACCCTGCATAAGTAATTTTCTTCCCAGCATGGTGTTCATGGTGTCTCCCGCTGCCTCGGCCCCAACCGCGTCTATACACACATCGGCTCCAAGGGAATCGGTGATCTTCTTGATAAAGACAACCGGATCTTCAAGAGCTGTAAAGTTGTAGACTTCACATTGAGCAAAGTTCTTGACGAATTCCAGGCGGTAATCCAGCTTGTCGATCACAATTACTCTGCCCGCCCCAAAGAGCCAGGCGCTTTTTGCAGCCATTATTCCTATTGGTCCGGCTCCAAACACAACTACCGTGTCTCCCTCCTGTATTCCACCCATTTCGGCAGCCTGGTAGCCGGTTGGTACTACATCTGTAAGCAAGACGGCATCATCGGGATCCATCCAGTCGGGGATTACCGTTGGTCCAACATTGGCGTAGGGAACCCTCACATATTCGGCCTGCCCGCCGTGGTAGCCTCCCGTAGTATGGGAGTATCCAAAAATACCTCCTGCGGCCGTGGATTGTGGATTGGCCTCGTGGCACATGCCATACATTTCCTGCTTGCAAAAAGCACATTTTCCGCAGGCAATATTAAATGGCACCATGACCTTATCTCCTACTTTTACTTCGGTCACCTGTGATCCTACATCCACAATTTCTCCTATGAACTCATGGCCAAAGGTGGAACCAACCCTGGTATCGGGCACCAGGCCATGGTACAGGTGAAGGTCCGATCCGCAAATACAGGATCTTATAACCTTTACAATAGCATCTTCGGGATGTTCAATTTCCGGGAAAGGACGGTCACGGTCTGCACGGATCCTGAAAGGACCGCGGTAATTCATTGCTAACATACTGGTAAGTTTTTCTTTTTAAATAGCGTGTGCAGCTTGGGAAATAGTCATATTTACCTGATTTGCTGCTGATTAAAGTTAGATAAAGCAGCACTTTGACCAAAGTATTTAACTTTACTTTATGCAGCCGCAACAAACTTTAGGATGCTGCTAACATTAGGGGCCCTTCCTCTTTTGACAGAAATCCTTAATTTCTCCGGAAAACAGCAAAAAATGAATATTCTTCAAATAAGTGCTCCAAAATCGGGCAGCTTCTGGCTCAATACGATCTTAAAAAAGACACTTCAGCAGAAGGGCCGAAAGATCAGCTATTTTATAAGGCAACGACCGGAATACAAAAACCTGAAAGAACAAAAGCTAAGCTTTAAAGCCCAGGCCGGCACCGATATGATGGACATTGAGGAGGAAGGGGTGTTCTACAGAGTGAGTTCCCTGCTGAAAGAACCGGTGCCCGACCTTCGGGAGTATTCTAAAAATGCTACTCTGGCCTGGACCCATTCCACCTGGTGCACCAGAACAGCCGAAGTTTTTGCCCTTTTTGACAAGAAGGTATGTATAGTTCGCGACCCGCGGGACGTGGCGCTTTCGGCAGCAAAATTTGCCTTTACTCCTTATATGAAGGAACACTATCCCCTGGCCTATAGCTCGGTAGAGGAATTTCTGACAGGGGAATATGAGCGGCTTCTTGACCAATGGGTTTGGTTCTACGGAAATTACCTGTTACATTCGGCCGACCTGGATCTGCATTTTGTCTTCTATGAAAATCTACTGGAATCCTTTCCAAAGGAATATAGGTCACTTCTACAATACCTGGACCTGGAAATGCCGGAAGAGGAACAAAAGCAAATAGAAGAACAAGTAAGCTTCTCCAGCATGAAGGAGGAAAGTCCGCGGCACTTAAATAAAGGCAAAAGCAGGAAATGGGTAGATCAACTTTCAATAGATCAAATTGAAAAAGCTTCAATTAAAGCAGGGGCTTTATTGCGAATTTTTGGTTACCCGCTCACCCCGGGAGAAGGAAACAAGCTTCCTGCAATTCCCGGAGATATTCCGAAGCAGGAGCTACAACAAATTCTCGAGAAGATCAATTGGCAACAGCTTTACTGAAAACGATTCTTTAAACTTTTCATAATTCTGAAGCCAATGCAGATCCAAAAAGGTAGTTTCTAAGGGCATTTTTGTAAATTATAATTCTAAAGTCTTTATCATGGAAATGAACGACAGAACCGAGAACAAGAAATCTACACCTGTAGAGAACAAGAAGACCGATAAAAAATATCACGTCAACCAGTCCACCGAGGAAAAAACCGGCGGCAACCTTGGCTTGATCGCAATAATTGTGATCATTGCCATTGTAGTGTTTGGCTTGCTGTTCTTTTCGGACATCTTTGCGTAACAGCCTCTAAAAATGTCATTTTTGAGAGCTTTTATTTTTTAATCCTCCTTTGTTTCTGAGGCACTTCTTATCTTAGGGCTCCAAAAATAAATTTATGTCCAAAACATATTACGACCCCGCCGATCTCAAGAAGTTTGGAAACATCTCGGAATGGGATGAGGAGTTGGGAACCAAATTCTTTGAATATTACAACAAGGTGTTTGAAGAAGGTGCCTTGACCGCCCGCGAAAAATCTCTTATTGCCCTGGCTGTTTCCCATGTGGTACAATGCCCTTACTGTATTGATGCCTATACGAAAGATGGCCTGGAACGGGGAATAGAAAAAGAAGAAATGATGGAAGCCGTGCATGTTGGTGCAGCCATAAAAGGCGGCGCCACCCTGGTACACGGAGTCCAGATGATGAACAAGTATAATAAGTTGGCAATGTAAGCAGATCCAAGGAAGGACGGAGTCCTGACGTAGGAGTCGCTTATCCCGAATTGAAAATGAGGGATCTCAGATCCAGGGAAGCCAGAACAGCTGACGTAGGAGTCGCTTATCCCGAATTGAAAATGAGGGATCTCAGATCCAAGGAAGGACGGAGTCCTGACGTAGGAGTCGCTTATCCCGAATTGAAAATGAGGGATCTCAGATCCAGGGAAGCCGGAACAGCTGACGTAGAAGTCGCTCATCCTGCTGCAAAGCTGGATCTACCATCGTAAAGCCGATGCACGCAACTGCTCAGAAAGACCTATAGACCGATAGGCTCCACAGCCTACACAACCCATTAAGTATAATCCATGCCCACAAAATCCCTACAAGCCAGAAAAAATACGCTCTCCGACCCTCAGGAACAGCTAAAGTTCCTTAGCAACGGAATCTTTGGAGAGGGAGAACTACCGCTGTTTCGGGAAAAGGTGGCGCAGACTGCAGAGCATCCTCTAAAGCCTAAAAAGCTGGAGATCCTGCAGCTCAACCTGGGCTACATGTGCAACCAGGTGTGTGCACATTGCCACGTGGATGCGGGACCTGATCGTAAGGAGATCATGACCCGTGAGACCATGGAATTTTGCCTGCAGGTTATAAAAGATTCGGGTGCACACACCCTGGATCTCACGGGAGGAGCTCCCGAAATGAACCCGAATTTTCGCTGGTTCGTCGAAGAAGCAGCTAAAGCAGGGATCAGGGATTTTATTGTGAGATCGAATCTTACGATCATTGTTGCCAACAAGAAATACCATGACCTGCCACAGTTCTTCAAAAAACACAACATTCATGTGGTCTCTTCCCTGCCCTTTTACAAAAGGGAGAAGACCGACAGGCAGCGCGGCAGCGGAGTATTTGACAAGTCCATTGAAGCGCTCAAGATGCTCAATGCTGCAGGTTATGGCCGCGAAGGCACAGGTTTAAAACTGGACCTGGTATACAATCCTGCAGGAGCATTTTTACCCACAAACCAGCAGGCGCTGGAGCAGGATTTTAAAAAGGCATTAAAAGCAGATTTCGATATTGAGTTTAATGAACTCTTTTGCATTACGAACCTGCCCATTAGCCGCTTCTTGGAATACCTCATTGCTTCCGAAAATTACGAAGATTACATGACCGCCCTGGTGGATGCATATAATCCCGCTGCCGTGGAAAATGTGATGTGTAAAAATACGCTCTCGGTAGGCTGGGACGGCTGGCTGTATGACTGTGACTTTAACCAGATGCTGGGAATGAAAGTAAACTCGCAGGTGCAGCATTTAAGAGATTTTCAACCTCAACTGCTTCAGGACAGAGAGATCTGTATCTCCCAACACTGCTACGGCTGTACTGCCGGGGCGGGCAGCAGTTGCCAGGGCAGCGTAACCTGAAAAAAAGGATGAAAAATAACATTTTTGACAGGGAATTGCTGCTCATCTTTACCCGGAATCCGGAGTTGGGAAAGGTAAAAAGAAGGTTGGCCGCAAGTATCGGGGATGAGGCCGCGTTGAAGGTCTACGAAATGCTACTTCAGCATACTTTGGAAGTAACACAGGATCTCTCGGTAAAGAAATGGGTTTTTTATTCGGAAGAAATTCCGAAGAAAGATATATGGAGTAAAGAAAATTTCAACAAGAAACTTCAGCAGGGCCGTGACCTTGGAGAGCGAATGCAGCAGGCTTTTTCAGAAGCATTCAGCGAGGGATTTCAGAAGGTGGTGATCATTGGAAGCGATTTGTACGACCTGCAGGAAGAGGATCTGAAAATGGCATTTTTGGCACTCGATGATCATAATTATGTGCTGGGACCGGCGCAGGATGGAGGCTATTATTTGCTGGGAATGACCAAACCTACTCCGCAGCTGTTTCGCAATAAAACCTGGAGTAGCGCCAGTGTTTTCCAACAGACGCGGCAGGACCTGAAGCAGGAAAAGCTAAAAATATTGCCGGTGCGCAACGATATTGATACTTTTGAAGATATGCGGTCATATATGGATTTAATGGAACTAATTGAAAAAGACGGGGAAATATGAAGAAGATAATTTTATTGATGGCAACGACCTTTATAGCTGTGACTTTTGGCTGTAAAGAAGAGAAGGACCAGATGAACGGCAACACGGTGATGACCGAGGCGGAAGAAGTGCCGGTACAGACCCGGAGTTATGATCCCGTTAAAGCTGACACCATTGAGGTAAACAGCGTTTCCATGACAACAGCCCAATGGAAACAGAAACTGGGACCCAAAGAATACCACATTTTGAGAGAGGCAGGGACGGAACCTGCTTTTCAGAATGAATACTACGACAACAAAAAGGAGGGAATTTACTTCTGCGGTGGCTGCGGATTGCCGCTGTATAGTTCCAATACAAAATTTGACTCAGGCACCGGCTGGCCCAGCTTTTATGCGCCTATAGATCCCAAACTGGTCAAAAGAAAAATGGATCGACGCTACGGCATGGAACGGGTCGAAGTACTTTGTGCCCAATGCGATTCCCACCTGGGCCATATCTTTCCGTATGAAGGTGTGCCCACTGAAGAAAGGCACTGCTTGAATTCCCTGGCGCTCGATTTTAAACAAATGGATATTTAAAAAAGTAAATTAATGCTGAAGTCATTACAAGATACTACAGAATTTCTACAGGCAAGAGGTTTTGAAGACCCCGAAATTGGAATAATTCTGGGCACCGGCCTTGGACAATTAATAGATGAAATAGAAGTTATTTCAGAAGTAAGTTATAATCACATTCCGGGCTTTCCAACGGCAACTGTGGAATTCCATAAGGGAAAACTCATTTTTGGAAAACTGGACGACAAAAAGGTTGTGGTGATGCAGGGGCGTTTCCACATTTATGAAGGCTACTCCCTTTGGGATGTGACTTTCCCGGTGCGGGTCATGAAACGCCTGGGGATAAAGAAACTGCTCATTTCCAACGCTGCCGGCTCCCTTAATCCTGAATTCAAAAAAGGAGAGATCATGCTTATCGATGACCACATCAATTTGCAGGGAGGCTCACCATTAGCCTTTAGAGGTGTTGAGCAGTTGGGCACGCGATTTACAGATATGAGTGCCCCCTATGATCAACAGAGCGGCCGAATTATGCAGGAGATCGCAAAGGAACATGGGTTCCCGCTGCACAAAGGAGTTTATGCGGCAGTGGTGGGACCACAACTGGAAACCCGGGCCGAATATCGCTTTTTACGCACTATAGGTGCAGATGCAGTAGGCATGAGTACAGTGCCCGAAGTGATTGTTGCCAACCATTTACAAATTCCTATAGCAGCAGTCTCGGTACTTACAGATGAAGGTGATCCAGATAACCTGCAGCCGGTGAACATTCAGGAGATCATAGAAACCGCAGGTAAAGCCGAACCGCAAATGATCATTCTGTTCCGGGAGTTGATCAAACGCATAGAACTTAAGCCTGCCGAATAATGCCTTCTCCCGAACATGTGGTGATCATTGGCAACGGCGTGGCAGGAATCACAGCCGCAAGACACATCCGCCGCATTTCAGACAAAAGGATCACTGTGATCTCTGCGGAAAGTGACTACTTTTTTTCCCGCACTGCCCTTATGTATGTTTATATGGGCCACATGAAATGGGAACACCTGAAGCCTTATGAAGATTGGTTTTGGAAGGAGAACCGAATTGAGCTGAAGAAGGCTTATGTGAAGAAAATAGAAACCTCTTCAAAAATGCTTTTTTTGGAAGGTGAGGAAACGCTGAATTATGATCAGCTTATTCTTGCTACAGGATCTGCCCCCAGGTTTTTAGGATTGGAAGGGGAAGATCTGCAGGGAGTTCAGGGACTGGTTTCAAAACAAGACCTGGAGTTGCTGGAGGAGAATACGGCTCACTCTAAGGCTGCGGTAATCGTTGGTGGCGGACTCATAGGCGTGGAGCTGGCCGAAATGCTGCACACCCGCAATATTCCGGTGACCATGCTCATCAGGGAAAAAGCATTTTGGCAGAATGTTCTCCCTCTCGAGGATGCCCAATTCATTTCACGCCATATTGAAAGTCACGGAATTGTCCTAAAGCACGAAACTGAACTGAAAAAGATCAATGGGAGAAACGGCAGCGTGAACTCAATCCTTACCAATACAGGAGAAGAGATTGGATGTGATCTTCTGGGAATAGCTGTAGGGGTAAAACCGAATATTGGCTTTTTAGAAGATTCAGATATAGAGATCGACCGCGGAATTTTAGTGGATGAGTATCTGCGTACTAACGTGCCTAACGTATATGCCATTGGCGATTGCGCCCAGCACCGGGAACCTTTGAAAGGGCGCAAGGACATTGAGGCCATTTGGTACACTGCCCGCATGATGGGAGAGACCGTGGCACAGACCATTTGTGGAAATGCATTCAGATACCAACCCGGCCACTGGTTCAACAGCGCGAAATTTTTTGAGATAGAATATCAAACGTATGGAGTGGTGAGTGCCAATCCCGGTGAGCAGGAGCAGCAATTGCATTGGGAGCATCCCGATGGCACAAAGGCCGTAACAGTGGCCTATGATCCCGGGAGCTTTAAATTTTTGGGAATAAACAGCTTTGGCATCAGGATGAGACACGAAGTTCTGGACCGTTGGCTTACAGAAGAAAGGGATCTCGAATATGTTTTGAAACACCTGCGAAATGCCAATTTTGACCCTGAATTCTACGCCCATCACGAGAAAGAGATTTTTAGTAGTTTTAACGAGCGGTCGGGGTACGACTCAAGCAGTTAGACCTCAGAGGTTTTTAAAACCTCTGAGGTCTGCAAAAAAGGTAGATCATGCAATATCAACCCTTACTTCCAGATCAATATTTTCACATTTATAACAGGGGAAATAACGGGGAAAATATATTTATTGAGGAAAGGAATTATCAATACTTCCTTCTTCTAATCAGTAAGCATCTTCTTCCCGTTTGTAATGTCTTGGCTTATTGCATGTTGAAAAATCATTTTCATCTTGTGGTTAAAACAAAGGAAAAACAAACTGAAAAAAATATATCTAATGCTTTTTCTAATCTGTTTAACGCCTACGCTAAGGCAATAAACAAAGCTCATAACAGAACAGGCAGTCTTTTTGAAAATCGCTTCAAGAGAATAATTATAACTGATGAAGATTACTTGAAAAACCTGATTATCTATCTTCATCTAAATCCGGAAAACCATAAAATGACCGATGATTTCAAAAATTATTCTTATTCTTCTTACCCGAATTATATCAACAAAAAACCTGATTTTTTAGAAAAGGAAATTGTCCTTACTTTGTTCCAATCTTTAGAAAATTTCGTAGCTGTCCACCAGAGCAAAAGAAGAATAGGTTTAGGATTAGATTCCACAATTGAAGATTGTTAACCCATAAAGACCTCACAGGTCTTTAAGACCTGTGAGGTCTACATTAGAAATATGTCCACACCCCAACATAACATGTCTCTTACCGGAGAACCACCCGTAAAACTCTCCACTACTCAAAAGGTCGCGACAGGAATTGGCTGGACAGGAATTTTTATTTTTATCCTGGCGCTATTAAATCAGGAGTTACCCTCTCCCTTTTTATGGTCGGCACTTACGCTTATTGCATTGGGAGTGATCATCTTCGCCAATGACCAGTACCTGGGAAAATCTGCAGGTGTAAAGAACGACGGGGTTTGGTTCAGGTCCATGACCGCCCGTGGAAGCCTCGCCTGGGGTACCGGAATTCTACTTACCCTGTTCTATATTGTCCTTTACTGGTTTCCGCAGTACCTGGGCTATAATCCCGATGGACCCAACAGCGGACTCGTAGCTTTATTCGATCCCCTGAGTCAATTGATTAGCGGCCATCCTGCGAGTCAGTGGTTTGTTTATGGAACTCTGTACACCCTTGCGATCCTGGCTTTTGGATATAAATTTCTACTCAAGTACAGACACAACAAATACGAGGTACTGCGCACTTTTTCGGTGATGTTTTTTCAGCTGGGATTTGCCTTTCTCATTCCGGAACTTCTAATGCGGCTCAACCAGCCCTACTTTAATCCGGTGAATATATGGCCGCTCAACTATGACCTTTTTGCAGGCTATAAGCTGTCTGAATTCTTTTCCGCAGGCAACGTGGGGCTAATGATGCTCTTTTTTGGGATCGCCTCCATCTTTGTCATTACTCCCATCCTCACCTATTTCTACGGAAAAAGATGGTACTGCTCCTGGGTATGTGGTTGCGGCGGACTTGCCGAAACTGCGGGTGACCCCTATCGTCAGCTTTCGGATAAAAGCAGGGCAGCCTGGAAATTTGAGAGAATTATTATTCATACTGTCCTCGTGCTGGTGGTGGTCATGACCATTGCCGTAGTTTATTCTTTTCTCAATGAAAATCCGGATCAATTCTGGCTGGACAAGAACGTCTTCCTTCTTGGCACGGCAGTTTTCTTGATACTGTTGTTCGGCCTTATCTGGTTCTTTAAGAGACACCGGCTGGCACGTGATGCTAAAAAAGGAGCTGTGATTTCCCTGAGTATCGTTCTGGTGATCATCGGAATCTTCTACTTTAGCGGAATGACCTACGGCTACCTGCTAAGACAGTGGTATGGCTTCCTTATTGGGGCAGCGTTTTCAGGAGTTATAGGGGTGGGCTTTTATCCTATTTTTGGAAACCGTGTCTGGTGCAGATTTGGGTGCCCTATGGCGGCAGTGCTGGGTATGCAGCAGCGATTGTTTTCGAAATTCAGGATCACCACCAATGGCGGGCAGTGCATCTCCTGCGGCAATTGCTCCACTTATTGCGAAATGGGAATTGACGTACGCGCCTATGCTCAAAAAGGGGAAAATATTGTTCGTTCCAGCTGTGTTGGCTGCGGAATTTGCAGTGCCGTTTGTCCCCGCGGAGTATTAAAGCTGGAAAACGGCTCCCTTGACGGCAGGATCAACAGTGATGCTGTGCTGCTTGGAAACGATGTTGATCTCCTTGACCTCATAAGAGAACAAAAGGCAGCTACCCGCGATCCTCATTCCTCACCATTCAAAAAGTAGATTTTCTTGAAGAATTATTCTGAAGAATCCCTTATAAAAGTCATTATTCCTGCTTACAATGAGGCAGATTCTATTGGTCTTGTTATTCGGGACATTCCTCAATTTGTAGATGAGGTGATCGTAGTGAGCAACAATTCCACAGATGCCACAGAGGGAAATGCTGCAAAGGCCGGAGCTACTGTACTGCGGGAAACAAGAAAAGGATATGGCTATGCCTGCTTAAGGGGTATGGATTACATCGCCAACCTTCCGGAAAAGCCTGAAATAATCGTATTTTTAGATGGAGACTATAGCGACTTTCCGCAGGAACTGGAAAAGGTCGTGGCGCCCATTCTGCAGCGGGATGTGGACATGGTAATTGGTGCAAGAGTTAAACGCTGGCGGGAGAAAGGAGCAATGACTTTTCCGCAGATCTTTGGCAACTGGCTGGCAACAAGTCTCATGAAATTGTTCTTTAATGCCAGGTTCACAGATTTAGGCCCTTTTAGAGCAATTAAATACGGGAAATTACTGGCTCTTGAAATGGAAGACAAGACCTACGGCTGGACGGTAGAAATGCAACTTAAGGCCTTAAAAAAGAACTACAGCTATGAAGAAGTGCCTGTGCATTACCGCAACCGGATTGGAGTTTCAAAAGTTTCGGGTACCGTAAAGGGGGCTTTCATGGCGGGCGTAAAAATTTTAACCTGGATCTTTAAATACAGTTTCAAATAATGGAATTAGCAGTTGTGATCATATTTTTTCTCTTGATGCTCGCTGTTTTCCTGTACAGTCTGTCCCTCCTGCACCTGCTACTCAATTTCCGTAAAAGCCGGAATAAAAAAGATACCTCTCAAAAATGGCATTTTTCAGAGCCTTCTAAAATTCCTTTTGTTACTATTCAACTGCCGCTTTACAATGATAAGCCGGTAGTGGAGCGCCTGCTTCGGAATATCGCCAGAATCGATTACCCTCACAACAAACTTGAAGTCCAGGTTTTGGATGACTCTACTGATGACTCTGTAGCGCTGACTTCTGAAATTATTGCGGAACTGAAGGCTGAAGGTTTTCCCATTCAACACATCACCCGTCCTCATCGTGAAGGTTTTAAAGCCGGAGCTCTTAAAGCCGGACTGGAAACTGCAAAAGGCGAATTTATTGCCATTTTTGACTCCGATTTTCTTCCGAAGCGGGATTGGCTCAAGAAAACGATCCCCTACTTTAAAAATGAGAAACTGGGCGTGGTGCAGACCCGCTGGGGGCATTTAAACGCAGACTTTTCCCTGCTCACGAAGCTGCAGGCTTTTTTGCTCGACTACCATTTTGTCCTCGAGCAGACCGGCAGAAACTTCGGGAAACACTTTATCAACTTCAACGGCACTGCGGGAGTCTGGCGGAAATCTTGCATTCTAGACGCCGGTAACTGGGAAGGAGACACACTTACTGAAGATCTCGACCTGAGTTACCGGGCGCAGCTTAAGGGCTGGGAGTTCAAATATCTTAAGGAAGTTGAAACTCCGGCAGAACTTCCAGTTACCATCGCAGCTGCGCGTTCCCAGCAGTTCAGATGGAATAAAGGGGCAGCAGAGAATTTTCAGAAGAATTATAGAAAAGTGCTCTTTGGTAAAAACCTCACTTTTGGCACCAGGGTACACAGCTTTTTTCATCTTTTGAACAGCAGCTTTTTTTTCGTCGTACTCCTGATGGGAGTAGTTAGTATTCCGGTGCTTTTTTTAATGGATGATCCCGTGTACTCCGGTTTCTTTACAGGAGCATTGATCTTTCTTTTAGGTCCGGTGATCTTTTTTGTTACGTACTACACTGCATATAAGGAACAACACAAAAAAGAGCGACTATCAATTTTTAAATTCACCGGACTCTTCATTACTTTCTTTTCAATTGCCATGGGGCTTTCCCTGCATAACAGCATTGCGATCCTGGAAGGACATTTTGGGAAAAGAAGTGAATTTATAAGAACCCCAAAGTTCAACCTCAGCAGCAAGCCAAGTGCAGCCTTTAGATCACCAGTTAAGATCAATTTTCAACTGATCATGGAATTTCTCTTGATGCTGCTATTCGCCTTCGGCATTTTTTCTGCATTCAGGATCGGCACCTATAGTCTGTTGCCGTTTCACCTTATGATGTTTTTTGGGTTTTCATATGTTGTTTTAGCTTCTTTAAATATTGAAATTTTAGCAGGTAGAAAAGCAGACCCCAAAGGTTTAAAAAAACTATGAGGTCTTGTGAAGAAAGTAAGCATGAAACAGTCTCTGAGCCTTCATAAGATACCCCTTCTTCTCTTCCTTAGTTGTTGCGCATTGTACCTATCCTTTGCTTACGACCTGGAAAGAACCGATTTTTTCAAACTGTTGACCCTCTGGGTCGCGCTATTCTTCCTGAGCTGGAAGTTCTTCCAAATGCAGCGCTCCAACCTGAAAGTACTCCTTGCAGCCGCACTCATATTTCGTATACTTTTTATGTTCGCCACCCCTAACCTGTCCCAGGATTTTTTCCGGTTTATATGGGACGGGAGATTGATGTTAGAAGGCATAAACCCTTACTTAAAGACTCCGCTGCAATACTTCTCCTCGGGAGATCCTCCGGTCGCAGGGGCAAAGGAGTTATTTGACGGGATGGGTGCTCTAAGCGCAGGAAATCCCACTAATTACCCACCACTTAACCAGCTCTTCTTTGCACTTGCAGCACTTCTGGGCGGCAAAAGCATTTTTGCCACAATAGTTTGGCTTCGGATTTTCATAATTGCTGCAGATATCGGGATCTTTTACTTCGGAAGAAAATTACTAAGGAATCTCAAGCTCCCGGAGAGTAATATTTTCCTGTACCTACTCAATCCGCTCATCATTATAGAACTAACCGGAAATCTGCATTTTGAAGGGGTAATGCTATTCTTTCTCCTGGCAGGACTCTATTTACTGCAGTGTCAAAAATGGCTTTTTAGCGCCCTCTTGTTTTCCTGTTCTGTTGCGGTAAAGCTAATTCCGTTGATGTTCCTGCCGCTACTCATTAGAACATGGGGATGGAAAAAAGCCATAGCTTACTACTGCGTTACTGGAGCTTTTCTAATACTCTTTTTCCTGCCATTTCTCTCAGGAGCATTTGTGGAAAACTTCTTCGGCAGTATCAATCTGTGGTTTCAAAAATTCGAATTTAATGCCAGTCTTTACTATCTCGTAAGGTGGATAGGATTTCAGGTAGAAGGCTACAACATCATTGCGTATGCCGGTCCGGTCATGGCTCTTCTTGTTTTCTTTTCAATTTTGATGCTCTCAGCTCTAAAGCAAAATTCCCGATTCCCAGGATTAATGACCAGCATGATGTTTGCTTCGGCGATCTACCTGTTCCTGGCAACCACTGTGCATCCATGGTATTTGGCAACGCCACTGCTACTCTCGGTGTTTATGAGGTTTAAATTTGTACAGGTTTGGAGTTTAATGGTAGTGCTGAGCTATTTTGCTTATTCTCAACCAGATTATGAGGAGAATTTGTGGCTCATTGCCGTAGAGTATGTTATTGCGTTCGGAGTAATGTACTTCGAAATTTTCTCGCAAAGACCGCAAAGGTTTTCCGCAGAGGACACAAATGAGGATCTGAAGATTTCACACGAAGCAAAATAAGGCAAAAGAAGAGCACTAAGAAAAAGTTGTCAGTGGGCATAGGACAGCACAAAATGTAGGCAGGACCAAATTTCAATAAGCTGGACCGAATTTAAATCAATACTCTAAACTCATAACTGATATATCCGTGCATCAGTGGCTCAAGCCTTCAGCTATTTTATTCCCTTCCTGCTACTTTTTCCTGATTATAGGGAATGTAATTCTTCCACTCCCAAGGCGTGTAAACATCTTTAATAGCTACCTCCAGCAACTCCTTAAAAATGCTTTCCCCATTCTTACTATTGGTCAAAATGAGAATTCCTTTTCCCGCTTCAGGAAACAGAACAGAATAGTGCTCGAAACCACTGCCGTTTCCTCCTTTTGAGACTCCCCGGCCGTACGGGGTTTGGAATACACCTGAACCCAGTCCATAAGACATTTCAATATCATCATTCAGATCCCCTTCCTCAAGGGCTAATGGGCCGAACTGCCGCAATGAGCGGATTCTCACCTGAGGTGAAAAGATTTGCTTCCAGGACTGCTCTTTTAGGATTTCCCGATTTAGAACCGCCGATAAGAACCTGTTATAATCCTCGAAGGTCGTTTCGAGCGTACTGGGCGCCCGTGGCTCATTATCCTTATCCTTCTTATAAGCCTGTCCTTTTTCATTGTGTCCGTGCGCGTAATCTGCTTCAAATTGCGGTTGCCAAACAAAGCTGGAGCTCTCCATTCCTAAAGGCCTGAAGACGATCTCCTGTGCCAGTTCCTCAAATGGCTTTCCCGTGATCTTTTCCAGCACCACCTGAAGATAAACCATGCCTTCTCCCGAATACATATAGCCGCTCCCCGGCTCCTGCTTGACCCGTAGTTTTTCATCTGGCTCAAAGAACCTCCAGTTGGGAAAACCTGAAGTATGAGTCAGGGCCATTCGGGCCGTGATCTTGTGATAAAGAGAATCATTCTTAAGATCACTGTAATCATCATGCCAGTCCGCTTTTGGTTCATATTCGTATATCTTCTTCGGTAAATAGGATTCTAGAGGAGTATCCAGATCAATAACATCCTCCTCAACCAGCTTCATGACTACTACAGTAAAGACCGCTTTGCTCAGGGAAGCTCCATACATGTTACTGCTCCTATTAAGTTCTCTTTTATCATTGTTGTTGGCGTAGCCAAAAACTTCAGAATATACCGGTTGATCTTCATTATAAACAGCTATTCCGAGGCCGGGAACATTGGCCTCCTTCATTAGGTATTTCACATGCTGAGTGAGAGAGTCAGCAGAAATCTTCGATCCATCGAGGCGTTCAATTTCCTGCGCAAAACACGATCCCGAGAAACAAAAGAAGAAAACAACCATGGCAGCCGCCGCTTTACCCGATGTTTTATTCTTCTTTTTCTTTCTGATAAAAGGAATTGACAGCGGATAATAGCTTTTTTGGTTATTCACCGCTGTAAAGATGTTGATCAGCATAACTACTACAGCGTACGGGATGATGAGGATGATCATGGTGAGAATTGGACCACCGCCTATAATAACCCCGCCGATAATCATCATTAGTAATAGAGCCACTACAAAAATACCTGCCATTGTAATATGGAAGTTGACCACCTTTCTCCCGTGCTCATCATAGATCCTGTTATCACCTCTCTTGTGTATCCACAGGAACAGCGGAATGAAAATATTTGCAAGCGGAACTACAAAGCCTATAAAAGGAGTTGCATGCATGAGCAACAGCCATTTCTTCTGTACATCCTCTTCTTTAGGGTCATCAAGCACAATAAGATCATCCACTTCCACTTCCAAAGCGGTGGCTAATAGCTTTACCGTTTGAAGGTGAGGATCTGTTTCTCCTTTCTCGATTCTCTGAATTGTCCTTACGGTAACATTTGTTCTTTCTGACAGTTCTTTTTGAGTAAGTCCTTTTAACTTCCTCTGGTATACAAGATTCTCTGAAAGTTTGTTTTTATCGTCCATATCGAATAATGTTTGGAACAAAACTACCTCAAAAAGGCTGTTTTTTGGGTGACATATGCGTGTCACCTGGATGTCATTTCCGCACAAATAGTGACTTCGCGAGCCGGTTGCATGATTTAAGTGACAATTTAAGAATAATTAATAAGTCGAAAAGCTGAAGGCACTATGTATCCAAAAAAGCAAAAATCCCGAAGGTTTTGCCTCCGGGATTTTCAATTTCTTTTCAGAACTAACCTTACATATCCAGAATGTGGGCAAAAATTAGTGGCGCCACAATAGTTGCATCACTCTCTATAACGAATTTAGGGGTGTCCTTATCCAGTTTTCCCCAGGTGATCTTCTCGTTCGGAACAGCCCCGGAATAAGATCCGTAGCTGGTCATAGAATCTGAGATCTGGCAGAAATAGCTCCAGAAAGGAATGTCATGCATCTCCATATCCTGGTACAGCATGGGAACCACACAAATAGGAAAATCTCCGGCTATACCTCCTCCAATCTGGAAGAAACCAACTCCATTGTCAGTATTTTTCATGTACCAATCGGCAAGGTAGCCCATGTATTCAATTCCAGATTTCATGGTACTTGCCTTCAGCTCTCCTTTCATAACATAGGAGGCAAAGATGTTCCCCATGGTACTATCTTCCCAACCGGGAACCACGATTGGAAGGTTCTTTTCGGCTGCGGCATACATCCAGGAATCCTTCAGGTCAATTTCATAGTATTCTTCCATTACGCCACTCAGCAACAGCTTGTACATATATTCATGCGGAAAATATCTTTCCCCGGCAGCTTCAGCATCTTTCCAGATCTTCACGATGTGCTTCTGAATTCTTCTGAAAGCCTCTTCTTCAGGAATACAGGTATCAGTTACCCTGTTAAGTCCCCGCTCCAGCAGATCCCACTCGTCCTGAGGTGTTAGATCCCGGTAGTGAGGCACGCGTTCGTAATGAGTGTGAGCAACTAGATTCATGATATCCTCTTCCAGATTGGCACCGGTACAGGAGATGAATTGCACTTTATCCTGACGGATCATCTCGGCGAAGATCTTGCCGATTTCTGCGGTACTCATAGCCCCGGCCATGGTAACCATCATCTTGTTACCCTTGTCCAGCTGCTCCCGGTATGCTTTTGCGGCATCCACAAGGGCTGCAGCATTAAAATGTTTAAAATGTCTTTCGAGGAATTCTGTAATTGCTCCTTTACTCATCGTCTTCGTCTTCGGTGTTATTTAGATATTTGAATTTGTAGCTCAGCATTTTATAGTAAAGCTTCGCCGCTAAAAAGTCTGATGACCTTTCATTTTCATTTGGGTTAAGCTCTACAATGTCAAATCCTACTACATTTTTCTTCTTGAACATCAACTTTAAAAATTCCAGAGTTTCATACCAGAACATTCCTCCCGGTTCTGGGGTACCTGTAGAAGGAAGAATAGAAGGATCAAAGGCATCAAGATCAATAGTAATGAAAACATTTGGAGTCATTTGCCCAATAGCATCATCCATCCAGTCTTCATATAGGTCATGCGCCCAATACACCTGGTTTTCGTCCATATGATCAAGCTCGGAAACATCCATAGAACGGATCCCTACCTGGATTAGGTTAGTTTTCTTACTTGCTTCATGTACTGCACACGCGTGATTACATGTTGTGCCTTCATACTCGGGGCGAAGATCGGCATGGGCATCGATCTGCACTACAGTAAGATCCTCAAAGCTTTCATTAAAAGCTCTGATTGTACCAATAGAAATGGAATGCTCGCCTCCAAAAATGGTAACGAATTTCTCCTGTTTGATGTAATTCTTAACGGTCTTGTGAACCGCTTCTACCATTTTTTCGGGAGAAGAATTTTCTGTCACCGGCGGAGCAAGATACACTCCTTTTTTATAGACTTCTGTACGGGTTTCGATATCGAACAGCTCCATATTCTCTGAAGCTTCCAGAAAAGCGTCCGGGCCTTTATCGGCACCCTTACCCCAGGTACTTGTCCCATCATAGGGGACCGGGATCAAAACTACTTTTGCGTCATCTAAACGTGCATACTTGTCCGGAATGCCGGCGTAATTCTTTTTATTCATTTTATTAGCGATTGTTGTGTTCTAATTGCTTCAGGTTTATATAATTAAAAATAGAAAAATAATTTACTTGTCATATCCAAGGATCTTAAGGAATTCTTGTGGTTCCTGCTGTTCCCTGAACAAAGTTACTTCCAGCTCTCCATTCTTATCCCGGTTAATGAGCAATTGACGAGGTTGAGGGATCAAACAATGCTGTAGCCCTCCATAGCCCCCAATAGTATCCTGGTAAGCACCTGTATTGAAAAAGCCGATGTAAAGTGGCTTATCCCTCTTGTATTTGGGCAGATAAATGGCGTTGGTATTCTGTTCAGAATTGTAGTAATCATCACTGTCACAGGTAAGGCCACCTAACAGCACCCGTTCATATTCATCGTTCCAGCGATTGACTGCGAGCATCACAAACTTCTTACTTATGGCCCAGGTATCTGGCAAGGTGGTGATGAATGAGGAATTGATCATATTCCATTTTTCCCGGTCATTCTGCTGTTTCTGGTAGAGGATCTCATAAATGGCACCACCACTTTCACCTACTGTAAAAGAACCAAATTCAGTAAAGATGTGTGGCACCTCAACTTCAGCTTCATCACAGGCTATCTTGATCTGGTTAACGATCTCTTCCACCATGTACTTATAGTCATAATCAAAGGCGAGAGAATTCTTTACGGGAAATCCTCCCCCAATGTTCAGACTGTCCAGACTTGGACATATGCGCTTCAGGTTAATGTACACCCTGAGACATTTCAGCAATTCGTTCCAGTAATATGCAGTATCACGAATCCCGGTATTTATAAAGAAGTGCAGCATTTTAAGCTCCACCTGCTCATTGTCTTTGATCTGTTTATTGTAAAAAGGTACTATGTTCTTATATCCAATTCCCAGCCTTGATGTATAGAATTCGAACTTTGGCTCCTCTTCCGAAGCTATTCTTATCCCGATCTTGTATTTGCCATCAATTGCTTCTGAAAGCAGATCGATCTCTTCGTAATTATCAATGATGGGAATACAGTTATAATGGCCGTTGTTAATGAGGTTCGCAATATTGCTGATGTAACCGTTCCTCTTAAAACCATTACAGATCACATAGGTGTCATTGTTGATTTTCCCGTTTTTCTTAAGATTCTCGACAATATTGATGTCTACCGAAGCAGAAGTTTCAATATGAATGTCGTTCTTTAAAGCCTCGTTAAGCACATGCTCAAAATGGGAACTCTTAGTGCAGTAACAATAGTTATAGGTGCCGGGGTAATCGTGCTTTTTAAGAGCATCGGCAAACCAGGTCTTGGCTTTATTTATATTTTCTGAGATCTTGGGGAGATAAGTGAACTTGAGCGGAGCTCCATATTCTTTTACCAGTTCCATGAGATCAATTCCATGGAAATGAAGTTCACTACCTTCTACTGTAAATTCTTCCTGGGGGAAATAGTAAGTCTGGTCGATTAGATCGCTGTACTTCGTATTCAATTTTTACGTAATAAGGATTAAAATTAAAAAGTAGAAATTATAAGCCAATGCTGAAAAAATAAGGTGATAAATCTTTGTTAAGGCCGTAGCAGCCAAAGGAGGAAGAGTACAAAAACCAAACGGAATAGGTCCGCGGCAATTCTTTCATTTTTGTGCTTATAAAAAGCAAATGTATTAAAAAGCTGGAAAGCTGCAGGATTTTTTTACAAATCTCCTTCTACAACTTTCCGACTCAAAATCGATCCCAGATTTGAGGGATTTTTTAGCTATTGGTGAGGTTGATGATCTCCTGTTTTGTAAGTACTCTCCAGTGGCCTCTTCCCAGGTCTTTTTTCGTGAGTCCTCCAAATACTACCCGGTCGAGTTTTACTATTTCGTAGCCCTGGCTTTTAAAGATACGCTGCACTATGTGAGGCTTTGTGCTTTTAATCTCCAGCCCAATTTCCCGCTTCGGTTTGTTCTCCACATAGCTTATCTCAGTAACATTAGCTACTCCATCCTCCAGGGTAACTCCTTCTTTGATCTTTTGGAGATCGTCATAGGCCAGATCTTGATCGAGCTCCACGTGATATATCTGTCTTATTCCATTTTTAGAATTCCCCAGTTTTTTGGCAAGCGCACCATCATTGGTGAACAGGATCAATCCTGTGGCCTGGGTATCCAGTTTTCCAACGGGGTCCAGTTTTGACTTTGATGCATTTGCAATAAGATCCTGAACAGTTCTGTTCTTTTTCTCCAAACTTCCGGTAACGTAGAATCCTTTTGGCTTGTTTAGAAGAACGTATTCAGGTTTTTCGGGATTGATGCGGCGGCCGTCGAATTTCACCTCGTCGGTGACTTTGACCTTGTAGCCCATTTCGGTCACTACCTTGCCATTGACGGTGACATTTCCTGCGGCAATATATATATCGGCATCCCTTCGGGAACAAACGCCTGAATTTGCAACATACTTGTTGAGACGCATTAGACCTGCTCCTCCTTCATTTCTTTTCACCGGGGCATTGCCGCGGGACATATTTTTCGGATCCTTCTCATTTCGGCCTACCGGGGCATTTCCGCGGGAATGGGATTTGCTTCTACCCGCACCTCCCTGTCTTCCACTGCTGGATTTACCCGAAGAGCGATCTCCCCTGCTGCCAGTGGGCCTGTCATTTCTACTCATGATATTAAATTTTGAACAAAGATACTGGAATGTTTAACAATATCCTGAAGTCTCAAAAAGAGGATTTTCAGCAGTATCTTTTTTTAGAAGAAAAATTAGTGGCTTAAGAAGTAATTCGAGATAAAGCACCAATAAACAAGCACCAAGTTCCAAAATAGTTAATTAGAGAACAGTTAACTGGGGCTGGTGATCTGTGGAGATTAGGAAATAATAGAGGCCGGTAATTAGAAAATTATCTGTGCATCTGTGGCATCTATATCTTCAATAATAAATATCAAATATTCAATATTAAATCTAAAACACTCTGCTCAACAGTGCCTCAATATCGATCAAGAGAATACTAAATACCCCAACTACAATGATGAACTTTAAGAGGTTATGCAACAACAAATACTGCCATTTAGCCTTGCTGAAGTAAAGGATAAGCAGGAAGAGGAAAAGTAAGGCTGCTGCTCCATAAAAGAAGTAATCCATTTTCCCTATTTCAAATCTGAAAATAAGGAAATACATTGGTATGAGCGTCAAAAAGGTAAGAACTGTCAACAGCACCTTACTCAGGTTTTCTCCATACACAATCGGAATCGTCCTGTATCCCTGCACCAGGTCTCCTTTCATGTTCTCAAGATCCTTCACCATTTCCCGCATCAAGATGATGAGATACAAAAAAGCGGCGTGAACCAGGATCACCAGGTCAAAGTTCTTGTAATACAAAAAGATCGCGAAGAATGGCGTAATAGTGATGATCGAAGCTATTAAATTATTTAGAAAGAGGATCTTTTTTAGCCGGTGGGAGTAGAACCAGATCGCAAAAGTGTAGATCGAGAAAAAGACTACTGCTCTAAAGGAGATGTAACTGGCAAAGAAGATCCCCGCCAGGTTGAGCAGAAAATAAACCGAAAGTTTTGTACGCTGACTCACAAACCGGTCGAGCATCGTTTTTTGCGGGCGGTTTATAAGATCTTTCTCGCTGTCGTAAAAATTGTTGATGATATACCCTGCTGCCACAATGGAAGCAGTTGCCAGGACCATGAAAAACAAATTGGGGTCAAAAAGCACATTTCTAAGAGGTAAGTCGGGCGCGAGTATGAACATCGCGGTGAGGTACTGCGCTATGACGAGCACCAGAATATTGTAGCCTCTAACGACCGATATAAAGCTGAGAATCTTAAGAAGAAGCCGCTTTTTGGAGATGGAAAGCATCGAGCTGTTTTAGAAGTTGTAGACCACTTCCAAACGATAATCCTTCAACGCTTTTCTTGCCTTTTCAATATCTTCTGTGAACCCTAGAATATATCCACCACCACCCGAGCCACAAAGCTTCAGGTAGTAGTCGTTAGTTTCAATTCCATGCTTCCATAACTTATGGAATTGTGCAGGGATCATAGGCTTGAAGTTGTCCAGCACCACGTGAGATAATTTTTTGATGTTCCCAAAAAGGGATTTCACATCGCCATTAAGGAAATCATCCACACAGGCATCGGTATGTTTAACAAATTGATCTTTCAGCATTTTTCTGAAAGGTTCCTGCTTCATATTTTCCATGAAGATATTCACCATGGGAGCAGTTTCCCCAACAGAACCGCTGTCCAAAAGGAAAACAGCACCTTTTCCATTCACTGTCTGTGAAGGAATGCCTGCAGGTTCAATATTATCTTTGGAATTGATAAGGATTGGGATGCTCAAATATGAGTTCAAAGGATCAAGACCCGAGGATTTTCCATGGAAAAAGGATTCCATTTCCCCAAAGATCTTCTTTAATTTTAAAAGCTTTTCGCGGGTCAGATTTTCAAGAACAGTGATCTTGTCAACGGCGTATTCGTCATAAATAGCAGCTACCAGCGCACCACTACTTCCAACCCCGTAGCCCTGCGGAATGCTGGAATCGAAATACATGCCTTTTTCAATATCCTCCTTTAGCTCCTTCAGGTTGAACTGAACAAGTTCAGGCTTTTCCTGCTGAAGGTTTTCAAGATAATCGGCAAATCTTTTAAGGCTTCTGTTGGATTTTTGAGCAGCTTCCGAAGGATTTTCGTCCACCTTTAGCGCCCCGTTGTAAAAATTATAGGGAATAGACAAACCTTTGGAATCCTTGATGATCCCATACTCTCCAAAAAGGAGGATCTTTGAATAAAATAAAGGTCCTTTCATAGTAACTGCGAGTTTATTTCCTGGTTGAGAGTTAACATCCCGTAGGCAGAAAGATCTTCATCCACCTTGTTCCAATGCACCCCATAACCACCGGGGGAAATTTTATAATCCTGTAATTCTTCTTCCGTAGCATTGTAAAGCTTTGGATACCATTTCAGCGGAGCACCAATTTCGCGACCGTCTTCTAAAGAAAAGAAAATTTTCTCGTCCCTGAAGAGAACCTCTTTAATTTTTATGTCAGTCTTAACTGTTTTCATTCCCGTGAAATTCATCCCATTTCCGAAGAAAATAAAAGCGATTTTGTTTCACTATTTCCAATATCGCATTTAAATCCTGCTTCTTAATATTATAATTGTACATCAAAGTTAAGGATTCCAAAGTAACTTTTAATTCGCCTCCCTTGCCCTCCACATGAATATGCTTCGGCAAATGTTCGTTTGAATAAAAAAAGAACCTGAAGCCTTTTTCAAGATGTACAGTTGGCATTTTACTTCCTTAGCTCTGCAAAGATATACATTTAACTGAGAAATAATCTCTTACAGAATATGATAGAGGTCAATTTTCAGGCCAGTTTTTGAGCTCCACTGCCTACCCTGTCGTTGATATACTGCCCGTTTTGACAATGTTGCTGCAACTCACTTCCTATGAATTCCAGCGTTAGTTCTTCCTCCTTTTCCGGAAACAGCAAATGCACATTCGCACCGGCATCCAGGGTAAAACAAAGATGCAGCCCGGTCTCTTCTCTAAACCTGAAAACTTTATTAATGATCGCAAGCGTATTCGGCTTCATGAGCAGGAAGTAAGGTTCGCTGGTCATCATCATGGCGTGCAGGGTGAGGGCTTCACTCTCCACTACCTTAATAAATTCTGAAAGATCCCCGCTGCGGAAGATCTTTTTGAGCCGGTCGAGATTATCATGGGCCTGCCTGAAGCGTCTTTCGGCATAAGGATGCCCGTTCATCAATTCATGACCAACCGTACTGCTCACCTGTTTTTCCCCTTTATCTACAAGTAAAATTGTGTCCCGGTAATTCCTGAAATTATCATGCACCTCATCTCTATATTGTACACCATATAAATCGCTACTGCCATAGATGTTCCTCTGAAACCCCCAAACTACGAGCTCTCCTTCAACACTGCGACAGGCACTACCCGATCCCAACCTTGCCAAAAATGAGCTTTTTCGGGTGAAATATTCCTCCGTCATTTCGGGATCCAACTGTTTTTCCAGACTCATGAAACAGAGGGCAAGAGCGCTCATACCGCTGGCCGAAGATGCAATCCCGCTACTGTGCGGGAAGGAATTGGAAGTTTGAATAGTGAATTTATAATCTTTTAAAAAAGGCAAATACTGCTCTACTCTTTCCAGGAACTTCTGAATCTTTGGCCGGAAAGAATCTTTCTTCTCGCCCTCAAATTCTAATTCGAAATCAAAATCATCTGAGAGCTGCTCCTTCTTGCTGAACTTTAAAGTAGTGGTCGTACGGCAGGAATCCAGCGTAAAACTTATGGAAGGATTCGCCGGAATTTGATGCTCCAGTTTCCCCCAGTATTTCACCAGGGCAATGTTGCTGGGGCTTTGCCAGGTCACCTGCCCTTGCTCCACTGTTGCGGAATATGGATTTGGAATAAAATCTTTTTCGGTCATAACGCAAAGATAGATTTTCCTGTTAAAGCCAAAGCCATCCAAAAAAGCTATTTTAGGGAGGAAATAAATAAGACACCCATGCGTAAGACCATTCTCATTACCGGCGCCTCCAGCGGAATTGGCAGGGCAACAGCTAAATTTTTTGCCGAAAAAGGCTGGAATGTTGCCGCCACCATGCGCGCTCCCAAAGAAGAAACAGAGTTGAAAGAACTTCCCAATCTTAAACTTTACGAGCTCGATGTAACTAAAAAAGAACACTTAAAAAAGATCATTCCGGAAGTGGAAGCAGATTTCCCCATGATCGATGTCCTGTTCAACAATGCCGGTTATGGCGCAGTGGGCGCTTTTGAAAAATCTTCAGAAGAGGATGTGCTGCAGCAATTCCAGGTAAATGTTTTTGGAGTCATGGATCTTTGCCGGGAGTTCATTCCGTACTTCCGAATGAAAGGAGAAGGGATGATCATCAACACCTCCTCTGTAGTTGGCCGGTTTACCATCCCGCTTTACAGCCTCTACTGCTCGAGCAAATGGGCGTTGGAAGGTTTTACTGAAGCATTACAATTCGAACTCCGCATGTTCAACATAAAAGTGAAGCTGATAGAACCCGCAGCCATAAAAACCGATTTCCACGGCAGGTCCCTGAAAGTTTTTGACAACGAGGCAGTCAAAGGTTATGAAAAAATGGAAAAGGCGATTCTTAGCGGAATGCGCAGCAGAAATGAAAAGGCACCCGGCCCGGAAATAGTTGCCAAAACTGTTTTCAAAGCAGCGATCGATGACAGTCAGAAACTTCGCTATCCAACCGGAAAAGATGCGGGCGCAGTGCTGCTGGCAAGAAAGATCCTGCCCACCTCCTGGTTCAACAAAATTTTGCTTAAACAGCAGACCCGGAGGTCATAGCCTGTGCCGCAAGGAATCCGCCGGTCCATGCATTCTGAAAATTGAAGCCACCGGTAATAGCATCTATATTCAACACTTCTCCCGCCAGGAAAAGATTTTTGCAGACTTTGCTTTCAAAGGTTTTGAAGTTCACTTCTTTCAGTTCCACGCCTCCCGCAGTGACGAACTCCTCCTTGAAGGTGCTCTTTCCATGCACCTGAAATGTGCCGCACGTGAGTTCCTTCTTCAGGGATTCCAGTTGCTGCCTGTTGAGATCGGCCCATCGAGCTCCAGCATCAATACCCGATGCCTGCAGCAGACTTTGCCATAAACGCTTAGGAAGTTCGAAAAGGGACCGCTTGTGCACAAATTGCTTAGCTTTTTCCCCTTTTTGAAGCCTTAGTTCTTCTTCCACATCTTCAGGAGAATATTCGGGAAGCCAGTTCACTTCGATCTCGAAATTCTTTTTGTCGCTGAGCTCTCTTGCACTCCAGGCCGAAAGTTTTAGAATTGCAGGTCCGCTCATGCCCCAGTGGGTGATCAACAAGGGTCCCGAAGTTTCCAGCTTAACTTTTTTTAGTCTCACTACCGCATTTGTCGCTACCCCGGGGAGATCTTTGATGCGCTTATCAGTAATATTAAAAGTGAACAGGGAAGGCACCCCCGGCACAATTGAATGGCCAAGATCCTGAAGCAAATTCCACATCTTTGGATTGCTTCCGGTGGCGACGAGTACCTTTTTAGCAGTAAAATTTTCCCGGGAAGTCGAGATCTCCCAAAGCTCATTTTTCTGCTGAAGTCCCTGAACTGCCCTTTTTGTAAAGAGTTCGATTTTTAACCTTTTTGACTCCTCAAGAAAAAGATCGATGATTGTTTCTGAAGAATTGGATTCGGGAAACATCCTGCCATCTTCTTCGATCTTCAGGGGAACTCCTCGCTTTTCGAACCATTCGATGGTGTCACCGGTCATGAAGCTATGGAAAGGCCCACGGAGTTCTTTTTCACCTCTGGGATAATTACGGGTAAGTTCCTTCGGAAGGAATTCGGCATGGGTCACGTTGCACCTTCCGCCGCCCGAGATGCGCACCTTGTTCAGCACATCTTTTCCCCGCTCGAGAATACAGATCCTGGCTTTGGGAGCCATTTCCGCAGCATTGATCGCTGTGAAGAATCCCGCAGCCCCGCCACCAATTATTACCATGTCAAAAGAAAGAGGTTCCAAAAATGTCATTTTTCAGACACAAAGGTATCCATTTTTAAAAGACGTTATTGTTTGTTAAATCCTGCGCTAAATCTTTCTTAAACCTGTCGCAGCCCCGGCGGCTCTTATATAACTTTAGATCTCTAAACCTTAGCGCTATGAGCAAACCTAAAGACCTTCCAAAGCAAGAGCAGGACAAGCAGCCCGGAGAACAACAAAAGATGCATCCCGAGCCGGAAGTAATCCGCAAAGACTACAAAGGCAGTGAAAAACTGAAGGGAAAGATCGCGCTCATCACCGGTGGGGACAGCGGTATTGGACAAAGTGTGGCAGTGCATTTTGCAAAAGAAGGTGCAAAAGTGGCTATTGTCTACCTTTCTGAAGATAAAGACGCCGAAGAAACCCTAAAGATGATCGAGAAAGCAGGATCTGAAGGAATGGTGCTGAAAGGAGATCTTAAAGAAGAAAATTTTTGCAAAGAAGTGGTGCAAAAGACAGTAGAAAAATTTGGAGGACTCAATATCCTGGTGAATAATGCAGCGATGCAATTTCCTGAGGAAAAGCCAGAGGACGTCGATTCGGCACAGGTAAGAAAGGCCTTTGAAACCAATATCTATCCCTATTTCTTCACCGTAAATGAAGCGTTGAAACATCTTTCTGACGGGGATAGTATTATTAATACTACCTCTGTGACTGCCTATCGTGGCAGCGAGCACCTGCTGGATTATTCAAGCACCAAAGGAGCTATTACCGCCTATACCCGTTCCCTCTCAAAAATGCTGGCCGAAAGAAATATTCGGGTAAATGGAGTGGCTCCCGGCCCTATCTGGACACCGCTTATCCCCGCCTCTTTTGATGCCGAACATGTAGCCGAATTTGGGAAAAAAGTGCCTCTGGGAAGAGCGGGGCAACCCAGTGAGGTGGGTCCGGCTTATGTCTTTTTAGCCAGCAAGGATGCAAGCTACATTACCGGGCAGGTGATGCATGTCAACGGCGGGGAAGTGGTAGGTGCTTAATCAAACTGTTCTTCTTACCTTGTTTCTCAAGCATTAATTCAAAAGTTATGAAAGAGTGGTTTAGCTTAAGCTGGGAATCTATTGTTGTCCTGTCCATAAATGCCATTGGCATCTACCTGGCCATAATAATTTTTACGAGGCTCACAGGGAAACGCAGCTTTTCGAAAATGTCGAGCTTTGATTTCGCCATGACCGTTGCCATTGGTTCTATGATCGCATCGACGGTCCTGTCCGGGTCTGTTGGCCTCGCAACCGGAATTTTAGGACTGGCATTTATCTATGGGCTACAGATCGCGGTCGCTACTCTCAGGAAGTACAGAGCTGTTAGCAAGATCGTGGATAATTCTCCACTTATGCTCATGGACGGAGAAAATATCCTGCAGGAGAATCTGATAAAAGCCAAAGTGACCGAAGGAGATCTAAGATCGAAATTAAGAGAAGCCAATGTGCTGAATCTATCACAGGTACGTGCGGTCGTTTTTGAAGCTACGGGAGATATTTCTGTACTTCACAGCAATGAAGAGCAGGAAGTTCTTGAGGACTGGCTCTTAAAAGATGTGATTCGCTAATGCTGGGCTGGACCGAAATTCTGGGCTTGACCGCAGGCGTCTTCACCACTGCGGCTGTTACTCCCCAAATCTGGAAGGCCTGGAGAACAAAAGAAGTGGATGATGTTTCCCCGGGAATGTATTTCGTGTTGATTACCGGTTTAGCACTGTGGGTGATCTATGGAGTGCTCACCAGTGACATCCCCGTGATAGCAACAAACGGAGTTGCTTTTTGTCTTAATGTCTTTATGCTGTTCCTCATTTACCACTATCGCGACAAAGAATAGCTTAATTACACTTTTGCTGTTAATCTTACTTAAAAACTGAATTAACAGATTCTTAAACCCGCTCCTGTTAAGGACCTGAGACGTTATTTTTACAAAAATCCAGTATATGTCCCAGGTACAACAACAGGAAGCCAAAGCTTCTTCTGCCAAATCCAGGTTTAAAGAATTTATTTTAGATAAAGATCATCCATGTATTATGGCCCAGACGGTCTTCAGCATGGACAAGGTCGATTTTCATGAATACGATAATTTTGGAAGCAGGGAGACCGCTAAGCAAATCCTTGCCGATCTTAAGAAATACATAGCCGCCTACGATTTCGAATCCAACGATTTCCTCACCTTCCTGGTCGGTTTTAAAGGTAAACAGGATTATACCGAAGAAGAATTCGAACAAACCCTATGGCAGCAGTTGCAGTACCTCCACGAAGAAGATGATCAACCATGGGATGAAGCGGTAAATCCCGATCCCGAGCATAACAACTTCAGCTTTAGCCTGGGCGGGAAAGCCTTTTACATTGTAGGACTCCATCCCAACAGTTCCCGAAAGGCACGGCAGGCGCCATATCCAGCTATTGCATTTAACCTCCACTGGCAGTTCGAGAAATTGAGAGAGATGAACACCTACCACATAGTGCGGGATAAAATTCGCGACAGGGACATTGCTCTGCAAGGTGATATCAATCCAATGCTCCAGGACTTTGGAGAGCGCAGCGAAGCCCGGCAGTATAGTGGCCGAAAAGTTGGAGAAGACTGGAAATGTCCTTTTCTTCACGGTAAATTGTAAAGCATGTTCCGGCAAAAGAAATACCTCAAGAAAGATTCACAATACATTTATGAATTTATAGACCATCACCCCTTTGCCACCTTCGTGCTGCAAGGTGAAGAGCTTTTGGCTACCCACATCCCGGTCCTCATTAAAGGTACACCTGAGAAATTTCAGCTATACGGGCACATAGCGGAAGCTAACGAACAGTACAAATTCCTAAAAGATGGACTTGAAGCTCTGTTGATTTTCCACGGCGCCCATGGCTATGTCTCTTCTTCCTGGTATAAAGACATCAACATTAGCACCTGGGATTATTCGGCAGTACATGTGAATGTAAAACTGAAGCTTCAGACGAGGGAAGAATTGGAACAAAGTCTTCAAAAGTTGATCGCAAGATTTGAAAAGGATCAGAAATGTCCCATCCATTACGAGGATCTTCCGAAGGATATGGTAGAAGATCATCTTCCGCTAATCACAGGCTTCTGGTGTGAACCTACAAAGGTACAGGCTATAGCTAAACTTCATCAGGGATTTGACAAAGATGATGTGCACTCGGTAAGTCGGCACCTGGAGGCGAGGCAGGATCCTCTGTCATCAAAATTAAGTGAGAACCTAAACAAAGAACATGGTACAGATCATTGAGAAACAAAGCGGTGCGGCCTTTAAGCTTCAAAAAGGGCAAAAATTAAAGGTCATAGATCCACAAGGTGAACAGGTAAGCGATATGGTCTTATTTAATGCCGCAGACCCAAGGGAAAAGATCTCTTCGGGGAAGACTCTGGATTTTGAAGAAAGCATCCTCATCACCAAAGGCGACTGGCTTTGGAGCAACCGGAGCAACAAGATGATGAAGATCCTGGAAGACACTAATGGAAGGAATGATTTCCTGCTTGCGCCCTGCAGCCCGGAAACCTTTAAGATCATGTATAATAATCCAGAATATCATCCCAGCTGCTTTGAGAATCTTTACACCAATTTAGCTCCCTTCGGGATTGAACCCGATGATGTGCCCACTGCCTTCAACATCTTCATGAATGTGCAGTTCGATTCAAACGGAAGATTAAGTGTAGATCCGCCGCTGAGCAAAGCCGGGGATTACGTGCTTTTTGAAGCCGAAATGGATCTCATTGTTGCCCTTACCGCCTGCTCTGCAGAGGACAGTAACAACGGAAGTTTCAAGCCGATACATTATGAGATCCTGGGCTAGATACGATTTTTCAAAAAGCAAGGTAGCCCGAAAACAGAAAAATCCGGAAATTACCCCGGACCCTTCCTTATTGACAATTTAAAACTGAATTAAATATTTGAAACTAAATAATTAAGGTAGACTACAGCAATCAATATAAAGATCAATACTGCAAAAACAACACTTTTATTAACTCTAAACTTCATTAGTAGGGGGTAACTTTTTCTGGTATGAATGTAAAAATTACATTTTATTTTAAGGCCCAAGTTAACAAAGCTTTAAAGCACATCCAACTATAAAATCGATAAAAAACCAAACCACCCGATTAACTGCTTAGGCCTTCAATTTCTTTTGTTTGCTCCTAAACCTTATGTTCAGCATTTCTATACATAAAGAGAAGAAGACGGCGAAGTAAATATATCCCTTGGGAACGTGGTACTGCAGGGCTTCCATCACCAGCATAAATCCAATGAGGATAAGGAAGGATAGCGCGAGTATCTGAATGGTTGGATATTTGTTCACGAACTCTCCGATCGCTTTAGCAAAGATCATCATAACAACAATGGAAACTATGACGGCTATGATCATAAGCAAAAGTTCTTCAGTTAATCCTATTGCCGTAAGTATGGAATCAAAAGAGAAGATGATATCCAGCATCACTATTTGAAAAATGGCATATCCAAAAGAAGTTATTTTCTTGAGTTCGTGTTCGTGCTCGTCCCCTTCTACCTTGGAATGGATCTCCATTATTGACTTCAGGAGAAGAAAAATTCCTCCTGCCGCCAGGATGATATCTCTCCAGCTAAAGTCAAAGCCAAACATCGAAAAGACAGGTTCGGTAAGACCAATGAGCCAGGTTATACTGAACAACAGTGCAATCCTCATAATGAGTGCAAGACCGAGTCCGCCAAGTCTGGCCTTATTTTGTTGTTCCCTGGGAAGCTTACCCGCTACAATAGAAATGAAGATAATGTTATCGATCCCAAGTACGATTTCCATGAAGGTTAGTGTAAGCAGTGCGACCCAGGTATCTACTTCAAGAAAAATTTCCATATAAATAATGGTTTGAGCAGCTGAAGGTACTACTTAGCCAAAAACCAGAAAATTTTCTAAGAAAAAATTAAGATCCTCCTCCTTTCGTAAATGCTTGACCAGCTCCACCTTTTATTGTAATATTGCATTGAATAAATAGGAGCTTTATGGGAATTACAAAATCTGAGATTTTTTCTGAAAAAGAGAATAAAATAGCGGCTTTAGCCAAGGTACTGGGACATCCTGCCCGCATTTCTATTCTACAGCACATTATTAACAGTCAAACCTGCATCTGTGGAGATCTGGTAGACAAGATAGGATTAGCACAACCCACAATTTCACAGCACCTAAAAGAGCTAAAAAGCATTGGCCTTATAAAGGGTAATGTGGAAGGAACCAGTGTGTGTTATTGTATCGACAGGGAGAACTGGACCTCCATGAAAGAACTTTTAATTTCCTTTCTCGACCAGGACATCAATCTGCAGTCCGAGTGTTGCTAAAATTTACAGTGTCATGACCATAGGACTTTTCAGCGATATCCATTCCAACTTACCTGCTCTGGAAGCCTTTTTTGAAGATCTTGATAAAAGGGACGTGGACACGATTTATTGTCTTGGAGACCTGGTAGGATATAATGTTTGGCCAAACGAGATCATTGGCCATATTAGACAAAGGAAGATCCCTACCATTGCCGGTAATTACGACTTCGGAATTGGCAGGAACAGCAATGAATGCGGCTGTGCCTATAAGACAAAAGAAGACAAAGCCAATGGGGCCATTTCCATTTCCCTTACCAACGAACTGATTTCTGATAAAAACCGGAAATATCTGAGACAGCTTCCGGCACATATAAGAATAGATCTTCAGCTGAATGATAGTCCGCAAAATCTGCTCCTGGTGCACGGGAGCCCGCGAAAAATAAATGAATACCTGTTCGAAGACCGGGCAGAAAAAAGCCTGCTCCGAATCATGGAAGATGCCGATGCCGATATTCTCTGTTTTGGGCACACCCACCAGCCTTATCATCGTATCCTGAATTCAGGAACCGAGGAAAATCCTCATTACCGTCACGCGATCAACCTTGGTTCTATAGGAAAACCAAAAGATGGTGACCCGCGGGGGTGTTACGTTGTCCTGCAAATGGATGAAACATTCACAGTTAAAGATAAAGACAGTATTAAAGTTAATTTTCACAGGTTTGAATACGACGTAGAAAAAGCTGCAAAAGCGGTAGAGGACAGCCGTCTTCCCAATGTCTATGCTCAAAACCTGAGAAACGGAAAATAACTCACAGCACAAAACCGCTCTCCATGCCCGAACAGAAACGAATCGCTTTTTTTGAGAAATACCTGAGTCTTTGGGTGGCCTTATGTATAGGTGCCGGAATTTTAATTGGAAACATAGCCGAAGATTCCATTCAGATAGTGAGCAAGTGGGAGATCTATCAGGTCAACATTCCAATTGCTGTTCTTATCTGGATGATGATCTATCCCATGATGCTGCAAATCGATTTTACCAGCATCAAAAAGATAGGTCGAAGACCAAAAGGAATTGTCCTCACAGTGGTGATGAACTGGCTGGTAAAACCTTTTACAATGGCGTTTTTCGCCTGGATCTTTTTCACTAAAATTTTTGCTGCCTTTATCGATCCTTCCATGGCCGGGGAATACATTGCAGGTGCCATTATACTTGGTGCTGCGCCCTGTACAGCGATGGTCTTTGTTTGGTCTTATCTCACAGATGGTGATCCAAATTACACGCTTATGCAAGTCTCCGTGAACGACCTCATCATCCTGTTTGCCTTTGTTCCCATCGTAGGGCTGCTTTTAGGAATAACAGATGTTGTGGTGCCTTACGAAACCTTAATTCTCAGCATCCTTATTTACGTTGTAATTCCTCTTGTTGCCGGGATCCTCACCAGCCGATTTCTCATTAGGTCAAGAGGGAGCGAATGGTTCACAGGAAAATTTCTGCCTAAGTTCAAGCCGGTTAGTATTGTTGCTTTACTTCTCACTCTTATCCTCCTCTTTGCCTTTCAGGGAGAAAATATCCTGAACAATCCTCTCATTATTTTCCTCATTGCTATTCCGCTTATCATCCAGACGTATTTTATATTTTTTATTACCTGGTTCTCCGGAAAAAAGCTGAACCTCCAACACCGGGTCTGTGCACCGGCAGCTATGATAGGGGCGAGTAATTTCTTTGAACTTTCTGTAGCGGTCGCGATCGGCCTTTTTGGTCTTCAAAGTCCGGCGGCGTTGGTTTGCGTGGTAGGCGTACTGGTAGAGGTTCCGGTAATGCTGTCGCTGGTCAACTACGCCAACCGGAAGAAATACTAGTGCAATTCCCGGTAAATATTGGATTGAAGAAGTTTTTATAGCTTTAGCTCATGAACCGGGTCTATTTTAAAGAAGTTCAGAAGTTTACACAATGGTGGATATGGCTTTCCTTGCTCGGCATTGGGGTGATACTGTTTTATATCCAGTCCAACCTGGGGCCTATCATTCTCATTGCTATAGGCCTGCTCTTTCTGTCTATGAGGCTCATCACCAGGATTGACCAAAATGGGATCCACTACCGTTTCTTTCCTTTTGTTTCAAAAGACTACAGCTGGAGCGAGATCCTCACTGCCAGGGTGATCGACTACGGCTTTGTGGGCGGTTGGGGGATTCGTCTTTTTACTCCTTATGGCACTGTTTACAATGTAAAAGGCAGCAAAGGCCTTGCAGTAGAACTCAAGGACGGCAGGAAATTTTGTCTGGGCACACAAAGGCCACAGGAACTTCAGAAAGTGTTATCTGGTTTAACCGGTAAAAAATGATCAAAAAAACTAAAGTGTCAAAAATGGCATTTTTGACTGTTCTTCTTATTCCTCTTCTTTTTTGCAACTGCGGAAAAACGGAGGACAAAGGAATGATCTCCTCTGCTCTTTCCAGCGACGAGATAGCCTGGGATACTTATAATTCAGAAAACTTTAGCTTATATGCTCCTGAAGGTTCCTATGCAGCCGATAAATTACCTGAATTAGCAGATAAAGCCGAAACAGCCCGGCAATTGGTCATGGAACGCCTACAGGTCGTAAAACAGGAACAGGCACCGCAACTTATCTTCCTTGAAACCGGGGAACACATGATGAAATTTGCAGGAATAGCGACCGGTGGAAAAGCCGTGATTGAAGAAAACGGCATTTTCTATCTCTTAAAAGAGGATGTTCATCCTCCTTTACAACATGAGCTGGGCCACCTGTACTCCTGGCGCAGCTGGGGCGAACCCGCAGCCCATTGGCTAAGAGAAGGGGTGGCAGTTTACACTGCCGGAGATTGTGCAGGTGAAGACCTCCACGCCTGGGCCTCAAAAATGGCACTTGAAAACAAGCTTATTGATTTTGACGAACTGGAGCAGAATCATGATTTTTCCAAAGCCGGAGCACATCTGCAGGCAGGAAGCTTCGTGAAGTACATCATGGAGAAATATGGAGTGCTTTCTTTCCGGAAGCTTTGGGAGAACGGACTAACCGCAAGCGGGGAAGCTACCCACTTGGAAATGGATGCTCTCCTGGAAGCCTGGACCGAACACCTTATGCAAAAAGAGTTCACTGCGGTCACTCAATTCCTGAACCTGGATGAAAAAATTAGATGCGAATAACCAGAGTTTCTCATTGCATGAAGTGCAGCTTTCTTCTGCTTCCTCTTAGCTCCGCCGAAGATCTTCAATAAAAAAAGCCGCAGAATTTCTGCAGCTTTCTCCTTTACTGGGGGCTTATTTTAATCATCACTGCTGTCCTCATCATCGTCGCCGTCGTCATCATCGTCATCATCGTCATCATCGTCATCACCATTATGGTCATCTGCCTCAAGGAAGTTGCCCTGTGCGTCAAAGAGTATCTCGAGACCATTGCTTAATGTGACTTCATAAGTTCCATCGTCTTCCCTTTCGGCTTCGATAATGCTGTAATCGGGATAATTGGATGCGATATAATCCCTTACCGCCTGTGGCAGGTCATCGATGGCAATATCTTCATCATCGCTGTCATCATTGTCGTCATCTTCGGCACGTCCCAGGAAATTACCATCGGCATCAAAGATGAGCTCCACGTCATTGGAGAGTTCAACTTCATAATTTCCATTGTTCTCCCTTTCAGCTTCCTCGATTGTGGTGTTAGGAAAATAGGTGCTTATAAAATCTATTATAGCTGCAGGAAGATCTCCAGCTGCAACATCCTCATCTCCAAAATCATCATCGTCATCATCGTCGATCCCTAAAAAGTTACCCTGTTGGTCGAAAACCAGTTCGGTTTCATCATTCAACTCTACCTCGTAATTGTTATTGTCTTCAATTTCGGCTTTCCAAATGGTATTGTTTGGATAATTAGTCGATATATAATCGAGAATTGCCTGTGGCAAGGCAGCAGTATTGATATGATCATCAGATCGTGCTGCGGTAAGATTAAGGTCTACCTCTGTCCCTGTTTCTATGCCATCGTCATCACTTGAACAGGAAGAAAAGACAAACAGGGATACCAGGATAAAACCAAAGAACTTTAGATTTTTCATAAGTACGGAATTTAAAATGGTTGAGTTCTTCAGAAACGCAGGAAAGCTCATCAAATTTTAGAAGGAGGTGGTATTTAGCAGAACTTTAGCATAGCTGAAGGAGCTGCCTTACAGGAGACCTCCTATTCAACGGCTGCAATAATTTCCCTCAGAAAAATGTTCAGGTCGAATTCCGGGTGTTCTGCAAGTCCGAAACGCACGACCACCAGGTCTTTTGAAGGAATGACAAATACATGCTGGCCCTGAAATCCATTTGCTGAAAAAAGGTCCCGGGGAACATCGGGGTAATAACCTTCGGCATTTAGCCAGAAATGAGCTCCGTACTGCCCCTTCGAACCTGCTACGGGCTGCACTGTGTAATTGATCCAGTCCTCGGTAAGGATCTGCTCCCCATTCCATTCGCCCCGGTTAAGGTACAGCTGACCAAATTTCGCCCAGTCTCGCGGAGTAGCCCAGGAATAGGAAGAACCCACGTAATTCCCCGCAAGATCTGTCTCTAAGGTCATGGAATACATGCCTATCCTGTCAATTAGCTCGTGATACCAGAAATCCAGATACTCCTGATAAGTGGCAAATTCATCCCGGATAAAGCCCGAAAGCAAATTAGAGGTTCCCGAAGAGTAATTCCAGATCACCCCCGGGTCACTTTCCAAGGATTTTTCCAGCTGCACCTCACTCATATCCTTGGACAAAAAGAGCATTTTTGTCACATCAGATATCCTGGTGTAATCCTCCTCCCACTTCAATCCGCTGTTCATTTTCAGCAGGTTGTCGAGCGTAATGAAAGCCCTGCGATCTTTTTCCCATTCCCTAAAAAGATCATCTTCGTCCACAGCGATTCTTCCCTTCCTCTGGAGCACTCCAAGAATCGCACTTGTAATGCTTTTGGTCATCGACCACCCTAAAAGTTTAGTGCTCTTATCAAATCCCGGCGCATATTCTTCAGATAAAAGATGTCCCTTATATAACAGCACTACAGCCCTGGTCTTATGCTCCTCAAAAAAGGCATTTTTAAGAGCTGTTTCCAGCTGGTCGTAATCTACTTCAGGAAAAACGGTGTCCAGAGGTTTTTCATTTCCGTAGGGATAGGGTGAAGCAAGTGGCGGCTGCACGCGCTTAGGTTTTTCCGGTGGCAGGTCATCTTTGTTGGTCCCCTGTGGCAAGAGGGTACATCCAAAACCTTCATTATACACCGCTACCCGTTCTTTTAACCCAAAAACAGTAGAGGATGCCGCTTTCTTCTCCCTGTTCAGCTCGAAATCACTTAGGTGGACCGGCTCGAAGTTGTTGTCCTGTGCTGCAACAGATTCTGGATCCCGGCCTGCTTCATAGACACAGGAGCACATATTCTTAGCTGCAAATCCTGTTATAAGGTTGAGGCGCGGATAATAAATATAGACCACAACCCCTACCACCAGAAGGAGCACAAGAAGCGTTATTGTGACGGTTCTTTTCATTAGAAGAGTTTGAACTGCAGGGAGGGATTTAAATGTAGGAAATTTTTTGGCCAACTACAGCAGAATACTCAAAATCAGCAAAAAAAGCTATGATTTTTGCTATTTTTGCCGCACATAAAAAGCACCCAAGATGGATCTTAACTCTCCGGAAACTGATACCAATATTGTAACTCAACAGGAACAAGAGCTGCCTAAATTATATTCTAAAAGGCTCATCTTGAGTTTCTCCATTCTCTTCTCCACAATCTTTGCTGCCGCACTTTTAATTTCCAATTTGCGAAGGCTGGAGAAACAGGCTGCTGCAGCCTGGGTACTTTTGTTTGCAGTTGGTTACATTGTTGCTACAGCGATCGTCATGACCGCCTTGAATCTTTCGCCATCCCTCAATGTAATTGCAAACGTGATTGGAGCAGCCATACTCAACGAATTTTTCTGGAACAAATATCTGGGCAGTGAGATCGAATATGAGAAGAAAAGCTGGATCAAACCTACTTTGATCTCGGTGGGAATTGCCCTTGTCGTTTTCTCACTTCTGTTCATGGGGGCCTAACGTCTTTTTTTTGTTAGCTTTATTACCGGATAAACTGACAAAATGATCAAAAAACTACTCGTTTGTAGCGCTCTCCTGCTTTTTTTCAATTTCGGATTTTCTCAATCTACTCAACCCGATGAACCTTTTCTATTGGCTTCAGAAGACATCTTTGAAAAAATCGATCTTCTGGGCAATAGATATCTTGAGCTGGGGCGTTTTAGCGGAAGCATCCTCGTAGAAGACGGCAGCACCTACTACTATAATAACTTCGGAAAAGCCAACTACGAGCTCGATAAAGGATTCGATAATACGACGGCTTTTAAGGTTGGCTCCCTCACAGAGCTCTTTACCCGGGCAGTCTTTGCTGAACTTGTGCGAAAGGAAAAAATTTCAGCTGATAGGATGGTATCACATTACCTTCCGGAAGTAAAAAAAGAATTGACCCTCCGCCAGTTGATCGACCATAGATCGGAATTACAGACCATAGAAGAAATAAAGCAGGCTCATCCTGAAGCCGAATATTCTGCCGTTAGTTATGCCAATCTTTCTAAAGTTGCGGAGTTTCAGAAAAGCGATCTAAACTACAACCTGCTTAAAAATGTTCTCGAAGTGGCGAGCGATAGAACCTACGCAGAACTAATCTCTGAGCTTGCCGAAAAAATTCAGCTGAAAAATACCTTTTTTGATACCCCTGTAAGCACAGAACTTGCACAGGGATACACCTACAGCTATGAAGGAAATGAAGTGGTTGTGCAACCTTCAGAAGAATATGATACAAGCGAAACTTTCAGCAGCAAGAGCGTCAAAACAACTGCGGCAGACCTGTTGAAACTGCTAAAAGTATTTCCCGAAGAGGAATTAAGCATGGAAGGATATCTCAAAAGTGATGGTTTCAGCTATTCTGTCATCAAAAACGGAAAGAGGATGATTATTGTGCTTAGCAACAGAAGACATCCCGTTACCGGCGAAATAACAGAGGCTGTAAATGCCCTTTTAGACACCGGTAAGTGCAAGCTCCCACTACTGCGGAAAGAAATAAAGGTTGACAGCAGGATCATTGGCGAGTATGCCGGGAGCTATGCTTTAAATCCGGATATGCATCTCGGTGTAATGGTTGAAAATGACAGTCTCTTTGTGCAGATGGGGCCTCAAAAAGTGCATTTAAAAGCACAGTCTCCAAACCAATTTTACATGGAACAGAGGGATTCGGCCATCAGGTTTTTGAGAGGTCCTTCGGGAGAGGTCATTGCTGCAGAGCTGCTGGATGGCTTCCTCACCGGGAAGAAGATCGAAAAAGTAAATTTCTAAATTTCCCGGTTCAGTTTACCCTCACGTCTTTGAAGTAGTTCTTAAAGATCAGGGCCACATCTTCGAGTTTTTGAGCATCGGGTGGTGCAACGTTCTTCAGCTTATATTCCATTCCGAGAGCTTCCCACTTATGCACTCCCAACCGGTGATAAGGCAGGATCTCTAATCGCTCAATATGCCTGTAATCCTTAAAATATTTTCCCAGTTCATGCAGGTGCTCTTCCTGGTCGCTCCATCCCGGCACCAGCACATACCTTAGCCACATAGGTTTGCCTGTAGATTCCCGGTATTCGGCTACTTTGAAGGTGTTGGTATTTGAAAGTCCGGTGAGTTTTTTGTGCCAGGCGTTGTTGAAATGTTTTACGTCCAGCATTAGCAGATCGGTGACATCGAGTAATTCTTTGGCCTGCTGGTCAATCAACCTTCCATTGGAGTCAAGCACCGTATGAATGTCTTCTTCATGCAATCTATTAAAGAATTTTTTGAGAACAGACCGCTGCAATAAAGGTTCGCCGCCGGAAACGGTAACTCCCCCGTTCTTCCTGAAGTACGGCTTCTGCTTTACCGCCCGGTTCACCAGCTCCTCTATCTCCACAAAATGACCTCCCTTTACATCCATTGTATCGGGATTGGCGCAGTACAGGCAGCGAAACTGGCAGCCCTGAACAAACACCACCATTCTTATTCCCGGCCCGTCATGAGTTCCAAAGGATTCAATGGAGTGTATCCTTAGTTCTTGTGAAGCTTCTGCATTTAGGTGTTTTACGTCCTGCGGAACAAGTAAGCCATCTTTTATCATGCTTTGGGTTTGTATGACAAATTAATAAAAAAGCATCAGGCGGTCTCATAAGGGGTAAGGCTGAGATTCCTGATGCTTCAAAACAACACTTAAAACTACATTCTTTCGTGGAAGGTCCTCGTGATCACTTCCAGTTGGTGCGCTTTTGACAACCGAATAAAATTCACTGCATATCCCGAAACCCTGATAGTCAACTGCGGATAATTCTCGGGGTGCTCATAGGCATCCAGTAAAGTTTCTCGGTTTAGCACGTTCACGTTGAGATGGTGCCCGTAGAGCGCAAAATAGGCATCCAGCAATCCTGTAAGATTTTCAATCTGCACTTCTCTATCACTACCTAAAGATTTAGGCACTATGGAGAAGGTATTGGAGATCCCATCCTGGGCATGGCGGTAATCCAGCTTGGCTACCGAGTTCATCGAAGCAATGGCGCCATGTTCATCCCTTCCATGCATAGGGTTGGCACCGGGAGCAAAGGCTTCCCCTGCTTTTCTTCCATCGGGGGTGGCGCCGGTCTTTTTGCCGTACATCACATTTGAAGTGATAGTAAGCAGGGAAAGTGTGGAAACTGCATTTTTATAGCATTTATGTTTTGCCAGTTCTTCCGAAAAGAAGCGGGTGATCTCCCGGGCAATACTATCTACCCTTTCATCGTCATTCCCAAATTTTGGATATTCTCCCTCGATTTGGAAATCAACTGTAAGTCTTTCTTCATTGCGAACAGGTTTAACTTTTCCATATTTAATAGCAGAAAGGGAGTCGGCAATGATAGAGATTCCGGCAGCCCCGTAGGCCATATCAATACCGGGATCTGAATCTACGAAGGCCATCTGGGCTTTTTCGTAGTAATATTTATCATGCATGTAGTGGATGATATTCATGGTTTTGGAATACACCCTGGCCACCTGCGTCATGGCTTTTTTGAAATGAGACATCACCTCCTCATAATCGAGGTATTCATTTTGTAAAGCAGGAATATCCTCGAGTAATGTCTTACCGGAATTCTCCTCCCGCCCTTCATTGATAGCCATTAAAAGTGTTTTTGGAAGGTTTACACGGGCTCCAAAAAATTGAATTCTCTTACCTATTTCCTGGTAAGAAACACAACAGGCAATGCCGTAATCATCAGAACCTCTTACAGCCCTCATCAGGTCATCATTTTCATACTGTATGGAAGAGGTGTCTATAGAGACCCGGGCACAGAATTTTTTAAAACCTTCGGGCAGGTCCTGGGACCAGAGGACAGTGAGATTTGGTTCGGGGGAAGCTCCTAAATTATATAAGGTTTGCAGGAACCGGAAAGAGGTCTTTGTCACCTTTGTTCTTCCATCTTCAAACTGGCCGCCAATAGCTTCGGTCACCCAGGTAGGATCGCCACCAAAGATCTCGTCATAAGCTTCGGGCCTTAGGTGACGCACCATTCGCAGTTTCATTACAAACTGATCGATAAATTCCTGGGCTTCCTCTTCAGTAATCAGGTTGGCAGCAAGGTCTCTTTCAATGAAGATATCAAGGAAGGAAGAAACATTACCTAAAGACATGGCTGCACCATCCTGCTCCTTAACAGCTGCCAGGTAGGCCATATAAACCCACTGCACAGCTTCCCGGGCATTCTCTGCCGGTCTTCCAAGATCAAGACCGTACATTTCACCCATGGTTTTAATATCCCTTAAAGCTATGATCTGGTCTGTGATCTCCTCTCGAAGGCGTATCTTATGTTCAGTCATCTCCCCGTCTACAGCGCGCTTGTCCTCCTCTTTTGCCTCAATAAGACGATCAATTCCATAAAGGGCAAGGCGGCGGTAATCCCCAATGATCCTTCCGCGGGCATAATTATCGGGTAATCCCGTGAGGATCCCCTGGGAACGATAATTTCTTATCTCATCATCATATGCAGCAAACACAGCGTTGTTATGGTCTTTTGTATAAGAAAAGACATCCTTAACACGCTGCGTTACCTGCTCACCTTTTTCGGCCACTGCTCCTTCCACAACCCGAATTCCGCCAAAGGGCTTCATGGCTCTTTTTAAAAGCTCATTGGTCTGTAGACCGACGATCACCTCAAGATCTTTATTGATGTACCCGGGACCATGGCTGGTAATGCTTGAAATAGTTTCGGTATCTATGGCCCTGCAGCCATTTCTTTCCCGCTCCTCCTTCATGGCCATGAGACAGATTTGCCACAGTTCTTTTGTTCTTTCTGTAGCTGCGGTGAGAAACTCATCGTCACCGTAGTAGGGGGTTACGTTTTGGATCACAAAATCCCTTACATCGATCTTCCTGTTCCAGGTTCCTTCTCGGAACTCAAGTACTTCCTGAGATAGCTTTAGCATGATTTTTCGTTTTTCTGAAGAAGTATCATTTTGCTGTAATTCTTCCTCTTCGTTCTTAATTACCATACAAAGTACCGACCCAATTCGGCCTATTAATATGACAATTATCAGGAATTCTGGCAGCTAAAACCTTTTCGAAAACTTCAATCGTTTTAGTTGATAAGTATTTATATATGCCTGATTTTTATTCACTTATAATTTAATCTAGGTTTTATTTCAGGAAAGAGCACAAAAAAGATGGAACGGTTTCCCGCTCCATCTTGAAGTAAAGTACTTATCGAGAAAATTAATTCTCTACAGTCTCCAGTACAGGGGTAACTGCCCGGGGTGTAGCGACTTTTTCTGCTTTAAGATTCCTCAGCCTTTTTATGTCCAGGCGTATCAACAGGGAAAAGACCAGGGCAACTATAAGTAGTCCCGCGAAAAAGTAAAGAGTGACGTTGTAATTTTCAGAAATTGTTCTTGTCCATGCTGCAAATAAAGGTCCTGCCATTCCCGCTGCCGCCCAGGCAGTTAACATATAGCCGTGTATCGCTCCCAGCTGCTTAGTTCCAAACATGTCTCCTATATAAGCAGGAATGGTCGCGAAGCCGCCGCCATAACAGGACAGGATCAAAAATATGAGCCCCTGAAATACCAGTGCATTAGTGACGGTGGGTAGCAGGAAGAAAGCTATAACCTGTATGGCAAAAAAGATGGTGTACATTGCCGGCCGTCCTATATAGTCTGAAAAACTGGCCCACCCAATCCGGCCGGCCCCGTTAAATAATCCCATGATCCCAACCATAGTAGCTGCTGCCACTACTGTCATACCTGCATATTCCTGGGCCATTGGGGAAGCCACTGAAATGATTGCGATCCCGCAGGAAATATTGATAAAAAGCATAAGCCATAAATACCAGAACCGTTTGGTCTTCACAGCTTCATTGGCAGTTAGCTGTGAAAGGTCCTCTTTCACTATTTTCTTACCCGCAGTTTCTGAAGCTTTAAAACCTTCGGGCACCCAATCTTTTGGCGGCGGTGCGAGGTAGAGGGAAGAGAAGAATATGATCACGAAATAAACGCTTCCCATGATGAAAAAGGTGTTAGCGATGCCTACTGCCGAAATAAGATACACCATCACCGGACTACTAATCAGCGCTGCAAAACCAAATCCCATAATGGCCAGGCCGGTTGCGAGTCCGCGCTTATCGGGAAACCATTTTACAAGAGTGGAGACCGGCGTAATGTAGCCAAGCCCCAGACCTATACCTCCAAAGACTCCATAGAACAGGTAAAGCAGGTAAATAGACTCCATAAAAATGGCCAGACCGGACCCAGCAATTCCTATTCCAAAGAAGATCGCAGCCAGCAGACCCGATTTTCGGGGGCCTTTTTTCTCAAGATAATGCCCAAGAAAGGCAGCAGAGATCCCGAGAAAGAAAATTGCCAGACTAAAAGTGAACTGGGTATCGGCCAGTTCCCACCCAAACTTCTGGATCAAAGGTTTAGTGTAAACGCTCCATGCATAAACGGAACCAATAGAAATATGAATACCTACAGCAGATGCGGCAATTAGCCACCTATTCTTAACTTTTCCCATGAGAGGAACTTTTAGTGAAACTCAATTACTTTGCAAAATAAAGGCAGGTTTAGAGTTTAAAATATGACTGTCATCAGCCCCGCAGGATTCCATTTTACATGGAAGGCACTGAGGTATCGGGAAAAGATTTCACTTAATCGAGCAGCATCTTTAAAACAAGCAGCACTAATCTGGAAGTACAAATTCAGCGTAAAGGGGAAAGTGATCTGAGCCTATGTGCCCTAATCTTTTAAGATCGATAAGGTAAAAATCTTCTGTCACAAAAAAGTGATCAAGAGGCCATCTCATGGTATAAGAAGTTGCATCAAAAGTATTAAAAAGTCCCCGGCCTATCCGCACATTTGCTAACCCGCCAGATTCTCCAAAGAGCCTGGCAGTGTTAGACCAGGAGACATCATTAAAATCTCCTGCTACTATGGATGGGACCTCTTCATTTGCGACAAAATCCCCGACCTTTAAAAGAGAAACCTCAGCTTCTCCCACATTGTCGGGATACTTATTACTCGGCATTGGAGGCACCGGATGCACGGCATGGAGCATGAATTCCTTACCTGAAGTCAGTTCGACCTTTGCATGAAAAGACGGCACGTTTTCGTGCTTGAGATATTTTATTTCCCTTTCCTTCAGGGGAAACCTGGAATATAATGCCATTCCATACGCCTTGTCGTTAGGCTGCTCCATATAATGCGGATAGTCCTGTTTCAGTATTGCAAGGTCATTCAGCCACCTTTGATCCACTTCCATTGCGAGAAATATATCGGGATCAGAATCTTCCACAGCTTTGATGATCTTTGACGATTCCCGATTATCAATCAGGACATTGGCAAGCAAAATACTAAAAGTGTTTTCTGCTGAATAATCTTCAAGTGCATCCGGAACCGTCTTACTGCCGAACCAATAGGGAAATATTTTAACCGATTGTATTGCTATAGCAGCAACCAGGCCTGAAACAAGGAAGATGGAGGGCCACTTCCACTTTTTAGCAAGAAAAGTAAAGAGCAACAGGCAAATAATAGCAAGTATCAAATACTGCAGCCTTGGGAAATCCAGAATTTTTGAATACCAGTAGGGCAGGTCATAGATAAGGGAAAGTAGGCTGGCAACTATAACTACGCTACTTATCACAATTACGACGTAGTAAAAGACCTTTCGAAAGTTCATTTATTATTCTTGAGAATTAAAGGTCTCCAAAATAAGAAATTCAGAAGAACACATATTTAAAATCCCGGTGATAAAAATAAACAGGTCGAGGAACGACCTGTTGAATCTGTTTTCAAAAAGGGGTTTTACAGAATATCTTAATTACTCAATCCTCCTATTCTCAACTACACCTCGCGCAATACTTTCGAGCTCACCTAAACTGCCAGCAAATTCTTTCGCTCCTGCCGTGGCAATCTTTTATACCGCACAATGGCAATTACAGTAATGGCCAGAAGGATACCTGTTAACCAATAGATCCAGACCGGAATTGGAACAGGATCTCCCGAGGCATAGGAATGCAGACCGGAGAGGTAATAGTTAACTCCAAAAGAGGTCATGATGATCGAAGAAAAAGCCCAGAGGCTTGCAATATTGAGCACCAGGGAATTTTTTAATTTCGGGATCAACCGCAGGTGAAGAACAAAAGCGTAAACCATGATCGAGATCAATGCCCAGGTCTCTTTTGGATCCCATGCCCAGTAACGACCCCAGCTTTCGTTCGCCCATACCCCTCCTAAAAAAGTTCCTACTGCCAGGAGAAATAAACCAACGGTTATGGACATTTCATTCACCATGCTTAACTCCTGCATGCTTTTCCACCACTTAGCGGATGGTTGCTGAGGTTTGAAAATGAGCAGGAGTAGGCTTAACAATGCGAGCAGGGCAGCCAATGCGAGCGGTGCATAGCCGCTCACGATCACAGCTACGTGGATTTTGAGCCAGTAAGAATGTAGTACCGGCATAAGGTTGGTGATCTCTGGATTAAGCCAGTCGAGAAAGGCTACAAAGAGAAGAGTTCCGGAGAAAATAATTCCCAGGGGTACGGTAAAATGTGATTTATTCTCAAAGATAAGTCCGAAAAGGAGAACGCACCAGGCAACGAACACCAGCATTTCAAAGCCGTCGCTCCATGGTGCACGACCGGCAATATACCAGCGTAATCCAAGGTGAAAAGTAAAGAGTACCAGTCCCACCCATGCCAGGGCAAGACCAACGGTCCAGGAGTATCTCAACCAGTTTGGCTGGTAAAAGAGCTTGATAATGGCCAGGATAAGCATTAAGGCACCAAGGATCCAGAAGACTCCAAAGAGGCGGCTTCCAAGGTTTAATTTGTTGTACAGGATCTCAATAGCCAGCCTGTCGTCTCCTGGATGAACTGCTGCCCCTGCTTTTTCCTGGTAAAGTTCGATATAGGAAAGCACCTCGTTTGCCTCCGAATAATCCCCGGAAGCCAGTCCTTTGCTAAGGGCGTTGAGATACATGGGAGTGATATTCTTTACAAATACCGCGTCCTCCTCATCAAATCCCATGTTGTGTTGATTTGCAGTGAACCAGGTGTTGTTAGCATCGGCCCTGTTTGGAAAAAGTTTCAGAAAATCCCCTCTTAAAATAGCATAGAAAATATTGAATCGTTCATCGACCTTAAGGAGTTCTTTATGAGCTTCATTTCTTTCGGAAGGCTTTAACCTGTTCGCTTCTTCCACAAGAGCCTGCAGAATGTACTGCCCATCGGGGTCGATCAATTCCTGGAAACCAATTGCATCGACAGGCTTATGTCCCATGGCTTCAAAGATCGCTGCTCCTTTTTCCCTGTCGACCTTTATCAATGGCAGCGCACTGAATCTTCGGGGATCCAGTTGTACGGCAAGTAAAAATTGTTCAGCCGTAAGTTCTATCGCTCCTCCAGATTGTTCAATAGTGATCGTAGAACGACCACTTAATTTCCTGGTGATCTCATTGGCCAATGTATTAAGAGGCTTCATTCGGCCGTCCAGATCCTGCACAACCAGGCTTCCATATGCTTCGGCCTGTGAAAGCGGAACAACCGCCTGTCTAACATCGGGTAGCTGCCCGTGACCGTACATTTGAAAACCTAAAGCAAGAGAAACAAGAAGGATCAAAATGGAGATGGCGGTGACTTTTGGAAACCCCGCTTTAGGGTAACTTTCTCTCGCGGCTTTTAGCTTTTGCTTTTCTTGCGGAGCTTTCCCGCCGGGCAATTTCGGTCCTTTTTTGTTCAGCGAATATATCCGGCGATTAAGAATGGTGAAACGGCTTCCCCGGGCAAATAATGTGAAGAACATACCAATAGTAAGCAACGTATAAGAAAGATATGTAATATAGGTGCCGGGACGATCCTGACTCACAGAAAGCACTGTTCCCATTTCATCTGTATCATAGGAAGCCTGATAAAACCTGAAGCCTTTATGATCAAGTACATTATTCATAAAAACCCTGAACGGAAAGTTTGCTTCATCATCAATAACCTGCAATTCACTGGCGTAACCTGACGGACTTTGACTACCGGGATAACGCTCCAGTTGAAAATCCCTTAGCTTAAGGGCAAAGGGAAGCAGCTCCTGCCGTGGGCCGTAGGCAAGAGCATATTTCTTCCCGTTTGAAAAGAAAACATGTTTTTGCGGCTCTCTGTTCACAAGGGTAGTATAGGTGCTCAGTACCTCCTCGCCCTGCGAATTATTAACTTGCAACCTTACCACATTTGGCAACTCTTCTGCAATTTCTTCATCTTCTTCGGGAAAATATATGAGTTGTTTCCCTTCGTAGATCCCTTTAACCACAAATGCCGAGCTATCTGCCTGGTAAAGGCTACGCACCTGTAATGCTGAAACTTCCCCGGCTTTTAGAACTCCCATAGCCTGGGTGGTCATCTCTACCACGTGCATATTTCTTTCACTGGTGATCATCCACTTCTCATTTTCCTTAAAGATCCTGATGTCTCCTTTTCCCTCTTTTGAAATGGAAAGAGCTCTTTCTCCGAAAGGAAGATCTTCTCCCTTTGGAACAAGATAGTCTTCCCTATCTGCCCCAAAAGCAAGAGCAATGTCCACCAGAGTATCCTTTCCGGGAATGTACTCTCCTCTTGCACCTTCAACATATCTGTCAATTACTACCTCAAAATTTTCTTCACCTAATGCTACCCTCACAGTCTCGGGTGTGAAATTATAGGAGTTGATCTCCAGGGGCTTCTCAAATCTCAGGTTACTTTTTCCTGATTCGGCTTCGCTTAGCTGTAAAAACCGATCTGCAGAATAATAGGTGTTCTTAATCTCTCCTTCCCTGATATGGATAATTCCTTCATTGCTGAAGTAGCGTGTAACCCCGGCCCCAAGTATCATGAGTACAAAAGCAATATGAAAGACTCCCAGAGGCCATCGCTTTTTCGTAAATAATTTATATTCCTTGATATGTGCAAGAAAATTTACTCCAAGCCACACCATGATAACTTCAAACCACCATGCTTCATAAACCAGCTGTCTCGCCACAGCAGTACCATGATCATTTTCAATAAAAGTGGCTACGGCCATAGCCCCAGCAAAGGCAATGATGAGTAGGAATGACACTTTTGTCGACAACAGAATTCTTACTAATTTCATTTTGATCAATTTTTCCTGAACACCAACGGCAGAATATCTGCCTTCATTTTTTTATATAAGAAAGGCCGGCCTGAAAATTCCGGTAACTGTTATTCTCAGGCCGGCCGGCAACTATAGATCCTCTAATTATCTGCTACTTACTTCTTTAACAGATAAAGTCTTTGCTTCTCTTTCTTTACCTTCCTTGATCCAGTGAGGGATCACTTCCTGAAGAAAACGCTCTTTTGTTTCAAGCTCTTCGGGCATATCAAGACCAATATAGCGCTGCAGCACCTCTTTACTGCCAAGATCGGGCATTTCAACAGGTTCGGTCTGTCCCAGCTCTGCTAAAAGTCGGGTTAGTGCAATTCGGGCTTCCTGGACCTTTCCGGTAGCCGAAGAGACCATCCTACTGGTCTCCAGCGGGGCATGGAATGCGGCACCATGCGATGCTACAGAAAAATCCCAGCGCCATTGAGCATGTCGTATTTTAGTAAGGATATCTTCCATTTGCGCTTCTGTAGCTCCCAGATCCCAGGCTTTTTTTGCTTCGATATGGGCTTTGGCAAGTTGAATTTGCAAATAGCCTGTTCCTTCTTTGATCTTGCGTTGACGCTCATACACATCAGATATCAGGTCTTCCTTCTTCTCCCGGTGACATACAAAGCAGGAATTTTCCACATTGGCAAGCGGGGACCCTATGTGGTGATCGGTGAACTTTTGGCCTCCTTCTGTTTTGTAAGGCATGTGACAATCTGCACAGGATACTCCTCTCTTGGCGTGAACTCCCATGGAGAAGATCTCATAATCTGGATGCTGAGCCTTAATCATAGGTGTTCTGCTTAATGGGTGTACCCAGTCTGCAAAATCAATGTTATCATAGTATTTCTCCATAGCCTCTACAGTAAGGCCTCCCTGCCATGGAAATTTCAAATAAGCGGCTCCTTCCTTGCCGGGAAGCGTCTTATCAAAATAATATTCCACGTGACACTGTGCACAAACCAGAGACCTCATCTCCTGGTGGGACACATCATTGATGTTCTTGCCCATAGCTTCAAAAGCCTCTACAAGGGCAGGCCGAGTAATGGTGAGATTCATGGTTTCACTGTCATGGCAATCTGCACACCCAATAGGGTTGATCATCTCGCTTCCAAAATCTGAAAGTTTATGGCTATAGAATTCTGTTACTCCTATTTCGTCCATAAGCCGTGGCACATCTGTACTTTTACAGGTCCAACAGGTACTGGGCATAGGTCCTTCCCCTTTATCCCAGGGAGAGCCTATCCTTGCAGTCGCCCTTATATCTGTTAGGGCATGAGCATGTCCTCTGGGTTGATTATAATCTTTACTAAAAGCATAACCTGCCCAAAGAATGACCAGTTCGGGCTGCTTATCCAAAACATCTTCAAATCCACTGGTAGTATAAAGACCACGGTAGGTGGTATCGGCAGTTTTGCGGTAAGACTGGTATTGGCGGGGATAGTTGAGGCCCCAAATAGAATCCCGGGGTTCTATTCCCTCAATCTCTACTTTGGGCTGATAAGCAAAGCGTGCTTCGGCCCTTCGATCCATAATTGTATAGGCCAGTAATGCCAGCAGGAATACAGCTATGACAGTTACTATAAAAATGATCCAGTTTTTCATAATTCCGGTGGTTATTATCTATATGTACAGACTGTTATTTATTGAGGGGTTTCTTGTTCAACTTTAGAAAGAGTATCATTTTCCTTCTCTTCAGCTATATGGCTTTTCAACCATGAGGGGATAATATCCCTTCCCTCGGGGATGTGCATTTTGACAGGTTCTATTTGATAACCAACTGCCGAAAGGCTTTTTACCCTCCCATGAGGCACCTCGCGGTGGCACTCCCAGCAGGTACGGTCTGTCCTGTGAAATTCGTGATTGTCTACCGTTGCTGCGATCTTTGGATCTGTGATTCGCATGTCATGGCAGCGAATACAGTTGTTCTGAATAACTTCTGCAGAAGCTTCCCGGGCTTTTATTACCTCAGGTTCGGCCCTTAAAGTAAAGATCGTGGAATGGTAAAGCCCATCCATTGCTTTAAAGTAATACTGATTGAAGACATTGTTATGTGGCACATGGCAATCATTACAACTAGCCACCTCTCTGTGGGAACTTTTGTTCCAGGTAAGATATTGTGGCATCATTACATGACAGTTGATACAGGCTTTAGGATCATCAGAAAGATAGGATGTGGCATTACTGAGCTTTAAAACATAAAACCCCAGTCCCAGAAAGGCACCCATTGATATTGCCGCAGCTAATCCCCATTTCCTGGGAGGAAGTATACGCCTGAATATTGACTTCTTTTTGGCAGGTTGGTTCATATACCCAATTAACGTCGGTAAAATTACCTACTTAAGACAATGTAAAAGCTGACCCCGGTCAGGTTTAAAAAATTTGCAGGGAATTTTTTCCGGTTTCATAATCTTCAGTAATAGCCGACTTAAGTTATTGTCTTTAGTTCCAGTGTTCCGCTAAAAACCGCTTCCATCGGCTATAGAAGAACCACCAATTTCTAAAGTAAATTAAAATAAAAAATTTGAAAAAATGTCATTTTAATCAGGTTGTTGTGGTGACAATATTAATAAGAGCATCCTGCACTTCAGTCGGTTACAGGTCAGATCTTTTATGCGGGCCGGAAAACTTAATGGAAATTCATCTGCTTCCGCAGGAATTTATTCAGGAAAATTTATTGTGAAAGAGGACCTCAAAAGTGAGAATAATTAACAGTAAAGTTGCCGGCTTCGGGTTGCGTGGGGAAAGGAAAAAGATGATCTGTAACCCGGCTGGAGAAAAGAGCAGGTAAAGCCATGAAAGATTTAGTTACCTCCTTGAAAAGATTTAGCTCCCCGGTTCTTATTATTAACAGCAAATGCAAAGTTAACAGGTGTCTTTCTTTTACTTACTTCCTCTTTGCAAGGAAATAAAGAATTGCACACAAGACTGTGATCCCGGCCCAAAAACAAAGAAAAAGCTCCATTTATAACTCATTAATGATTGCAGTTCAAAAATGGAGAAATCCGAAAAAATTTACTTAACGCTATTAACTAAATACTATCACTTTTGACAGTTTCTACAGCTTTATTTTGGGTTATAAGCAGGTCACGGGGAGAAATTCCATACTTCTCCTTGAAGAGACGGGAGAAATAGCTGTGACTATTCAGCCCTACGGCATAAACTACCTCGTTAATATTGTGCTCTTTTGACTGCAGCATATCCAGAGCCCTCGAGAGGCGTACGTCCCGTACGTATTCATTAAGAGTCTTGCCATATACCTGTTGAAAGCACTTTTGCAACTTGTTGACATTCATCCCAACCATTGTTGCGAGTTCACTGTTATTTCTCTTTTCTCCAATGTTGTTGTTGATCTCATCGGCCACCGCACTTATCAGTTTATACTCTACTTCGGTGAAACCTTTGCGCCTGTCGTGAATTACGTCTTCCTGATAGGTCTTTAAGGTATTGGATAACATCTCAAGTGCCTTACCTCCCAAAAAGTTAGTTCGCGGCAATCCGTAAAGGCTACAGTCGCGAATGGCCTTTATAGCCTCTGATGTTGAAATGCTGAAGCTTGAAGGTAAAAGCTTTCCATCGAGGATATTCGAATTATGGAACAGGTTATAGAAAAGAGGATCTGTATCGTTGATCTTATAGGGCAGGCTCTTTACATACGCACTTCTGTTAATTTCCAGAAAGGAAAACTGATACTTTTCGTTCTTTTCAAAATGCAGTGTATGGTATTCATCTGCTTTTGGAGATACAATGATATATTGGTGTGGGTGTATCGTATGAGTCTTACCGGTTACTGTACTGGTGACATTTCCTTTAAGACAATGGACGATCCTAATGGGGTTGATGACCAGGTGCTTTGTAGAGATCTCTGTGTCCTCCTTAAAGATACAGGAAAAATGATACAAGGCTATGCCGTTGGGAAATTGCACGCCTTTTATTAAGCCGCTCCCCCTTGTAGAGGGAAGAGAAAGAGAGAATTCGGCAAAGTCATTCTTATACTCTACATCCAACTCTCCCGCCAGATTTGGAACAAAATCATCAATATTTTTAAAATCTATGAAAACCTGAAACATGAACGTCTTAACATTTTGCTAGTAAATAGAAGAATTTTTAACTTTTTAAACAAGAGTGGGCGGAGAAGTACTTAAATTAATGTGGAAAATGGCAAACAAAGTTCGAATATTACTAATTCCCGCATTCAGACTGCTGTCGAAAGAACCCTCACCACTCCTTTTCCCGCAGGTCACGCCAATAGCCGCAAACATCAATCTCAGGTTTTAAAGAACTCACATCTTCAAATCTGACCACCTGATAATTGTTAATTGATCACTGTTAATTGCAAAAGCCACAGATGCACAGATGTTCTTTATTTACTCATGCTCCATCTCTCTCGCTGAAAATCTATCGTCTACCGTCTAAGGGCTATCGACTGATTTCACACAAAGCCCACAAAGTCAAAAAAAAAGAGCACGAAGAAACCTCAATATACAATAGACGATATACATTATACAATTGAAAAACTTCACACAAAGCCAGCAAAGAAGTTCTGTTCATTCATGATTGATCATTGTTAATTGAAAAAGCCAAAGATGCACAGATGTTCTTTATTTACTCATGCTCCCGTTGTTTCCATCTTCAAATAAATTTTGGAATTTGGTGCCTCGTGCTTGGTGCTTAGTCCCTGAAACCTAGTGTTTCTTTCATTTTCAAATCTTCAAATCAACACATCTTCAAATTAATCATTGCTATTTGTAAGAGCCACAGATGCACAGATGTTCTTTATTTACTCATGCTCCCGTTGTTCTCATTTTCAAATCTCCACATCTTCAAACCAATTTTGGAATTTGGTGCCTGGTGCCTGGTGCTTGGTACTTGAAACTTACTATTCTCATTCATTTTTAAATTTTCAAATCAACACATCTTCAAATTGATCATTGCTATTTGAAGAAGCCACGGATGCACAGATGTTCTTTATTTACTCATGCTCCCGTTGTTTCCATCTTCAAATAAATTTTGAAATTTGGTGCCTGGTGCCTGGTGCTTGGTGCTTGGTCCCTCAAACTTAGTGTTTCTTTCATTTTCAAATTTCCAAATCTTCAAATCTTCAAAATTTCAAATCTTCAAATCTGAATAACCTTATCTTTACCTCCTTATGATCAACGAACAATATTTTCAGGAGTTTCCGGGGTTAAAGACTAAGAGGCTGTTTCTTCGGCAGCAGGAGCTGAAGGATGCTAGCTTCCTGCAGCGATTACGATCCCATAAGGAAGTGATGAGATATATGGATTCAGACGAGCATCGTGATCTAAAGACTTCTGAAGCTTTTATTGACAGGAACCTGGAAAGCTTTCAAAAGAAAAACGGATTTTTCTGGGTGATCACGGCACTTGCTTCGGGAAATTTCATGGGAGATATCATCTTACACAAGATCGACAGGACCAATGCCCGGGGCGAAATAGGTTACACTCTTCATCCCGATTACTGGGGTCACGGCTATATGACTGAAGCCATGCGGGCGGTGATCAATTTCGGATTTTACGATCTCGGGCTTCACAGGATCGAGGCCAATATCAATCCCGCCAATGACACCTCCCGCGCCCTTTTGCTCAAAACAGGATTTGTAAAGGAGGCTTATTTCAGGGAGAATTATTACTACAACGGCCAGTTCCTGGACAGCGAGATCTATTCGTTGCTTGAAAAAGATTTTAAACGCGAGTAGGCTCAAAAGTTCCCCTCAGATCCCGCAAATATTCGCAGAACCAACTCCCCTGATAAGTGTTAATTGATCACTGTTAATTGGAAAAACCACGGATGCACAGATGTTCTTTATTTACTCATGCTCCCGTTGTTTCCATCTTCAAATAAATTTTGAAATTTGGTGCCTGGTGCCTGGTGCTTGGTGCTTGGTCCCTCAAACTTAGTGTTTCTTTCATTTTCAAATTTCCAAATCTTCAAATCTTCAAAATTTCAAATCTTCAAATCTGAATAACCTTATCTTTACCTCCTTATGATCAACGAACAATATTTTCAGGAGTTTCCGGGGTTAAAGACTAAGAGGCTGTTTCTTCGGCAGCAGGAGCTGAAGGATGCTAGCTTCCTGCAGCGATTACGATCCAATAAGGAAGTGATGAGATATATGGATTCAGACGAGCATCGTGATCTAAAGACTTCTGAAGCTTTTATTCACAGAAACCTGGAAAGCTTTCAAAAGAAAAACGGATTTTTCTGGGTGATCACGGCACTTGCTTCCGAAAAATTCATGGGAGATATCATCCTACACAGGATCGACAGGACCAACGCCCGGGCCGAAATAGGTTACACTCTTCATCCCGATTACTGGGGCCACGGCTACATGACTGAAGCCCTGCGGGCGGTGATCAATTTCGGATTTTACGATCTAGGGCTTCACAGCATCGAGGCCAATATCAATCCCGCCAATGACACCTCCCGCGCCCTTTTGCTAAAAACAGGATTTGTAAAGGAGGCTTATTTCAGGGAGAATTATTACTACAACGGCCAGTTCCTGGACAGCGAGATCTATTCGTTGCTTGAAAAAGATTTTAAACGCGAGTAGGCTCAAAAGTTCCCCTCAGATCCCGCAAATATTCGCAGAACCAACTCCCCTGATAAGTGTTAATTGATCACTGTTAATTGGAAAAACCACGGATGCACAGATGTTCTTTATTTACTCATGCTCCCATTTCTCTAACTGAAAATCTACCGTCTACCGTCTAAGGGCTATCGACTGATTTCACACAAAGCCCACGAAGTCAAAAAATAAGGGCACAAAGAAATTTCAATTTATAATAGACGATATACAATATACAATTGAAAGACTTCACACAAAGCCCGCAAAGAATTTCTGTTCATTGTTAATTGTCAATTGTACATTGAAAATCTACAGTCTACCGTCTAAAGCCTACCGACTATTTCCACACAAAGCCCACTAAGTCAAAAAATAAGAGCACAAAGAAATAACAATATACATTAGACGATATACAATATACAATTGAAAAACCTGCTCATTGTTAATTCGTAATTGTACACTGAAAATCTACAGTCTCCCAACTAAACTACTGTTTCAAAAATGGCTTTTTTGAGAGGAATTCTCCATATTTGTTGACATTAGCAACAACTGCTTGCCGGGAACAGTTGTTTGCAGTAATAAGAATCTATCTGCTTCCGGAGAAACTCTGAATTTAATGACACAAAAACCCCTCGTGAGTATTATCATGGCAGTAAAAGATACTGCTCCTTATTTGCGCGCCTGTTTAAATTCTGTACTGGCACAAACCTATGATAACTGGGAACTGATTGCGGTTAATGATCATTCCGAAGATGAAAGTCCGGAGATCTTAAAAGATTATGCTGCAAAAGATCCCAGGATCCGGGTATTCAATAGTGACAGGCCAAGACTGATCCCCACGCTGCAAACCGGGTATCGGGAAGCGAAAGGCAGCCTTATCAACAGGATGGATTCTGATGACAAAATGCCCGACTATAAGTTACAGGTACTCGTGGAAGAATGGCTTAAACACGGAAAAGGAAGTGTAATTGCCGGTGGAACGAAGCATTTTGTGGATGAAGGAAGTGTGGGTGAGGGATTTATTAAATATGAAAACTGGCTCAACGAGGTCGCCCGGACAGGGAATCATTATCAGGAGATCTACAGAGAATGCGTCATCCCATCGCATTGCTGGCTCCTCCACAAGGAGGATCTGGATGCAGTCGGGGCTTTTGATCCTGTAGTTTATCCCGAGGACTATGATCTTTGTTTCCGGTTCTATAAAGCGGGGCTAAATGTTGTAGGAATAGACAGGACCCTGCATTACTGGAGGGATCGATCCAACAGGATATCGCGTACCTGGGAGGAATACGAGGATAATCGCTATTTTGATCTTAAGCTGCGGTTTTTCTATGAGCTGGACAGAGATCGCTCTAGGCCTTTGGTGTTATGGGGAGCGGGAAAGAATGGGAAAGACATGGCCAAACTGCTACAGGCTTATGATGATGATTTCCACTGGGTATGTGATAACCGAAGAAAGATAGGCAAGGATATTTATGGCGTTCGGCTGGAACATTATAAGGAGGTCATGAGCATTGAAGATCCTCAGATCATGATCGTGGTAGCCTCTCCGGAAGGCAAAAAAGAAATAGAGCACAAGCTCATTTCCTGGCACAAAAAACCCGTCTCTGATTATTGGTTCTTCACCTAACCTGTTAATTGCAGCAGTTTAGACTAATGTAAATTACAGTCTACTCTCTACAGTCTAGTTTTCTGTTCATTGTTAATTGAAAAAGCCACGGATGCACAGATGTTGTTTATTTACTCATGCTCCCGCCTCTCTCACTGAAAATCTACCGTCTCCCGTCTACAGTCTACAGACTAATTTCACACGAAGAACACAAAGTCAAAAAAAAATAAGAGCGCAAAGAAATTACGATATACAATAGACGATATACATTATACAATCAAGATTTCTCGCAAAGGCCGCAAAGAAGTTCTGTTCATTGTTAATTGTTAATTGAAAATCTACCGTCTAAAGCCTACCGACTATTTTCACATAAAGGACCACCAAGTCAAAAAGGAAGAGCACGAAGCAAATTCCAATATACAATAGATGATATACATTTCCCCACTACCGTCTACCGTCTAAGAGCTATCGACTATTCTCGCGCAAAGGCCGCGAAGGTCAACCGCAAAGGGCGCAAATAACTTGTCATTTCGACAGAGTCTTTTCTTTTGAGAAAAAGAAGAGGCGACGAGAAATCTCATGATCTGTAATGGAAGTTCTCACAAAGCCCACAAAGTCAAAAAAAAGGGCACAAAGAAAAGGTGTCAAAAATGTAACTTCGAAGGAGCTTTTTTGCGACTAGAAATCTCAACTACCATCTACTGCCTACCCTCTAAAATCTATTGACTATTTTCTCGCAAAGGCCGCAAAGAAAATCCGCAAAGACCGCAAAGAATCCTGTTCATTGTTTATTGATAATTGTCAATTGAGAATATACCAATTAACCATTCCCTAATTAACCAATCACGGAATACGGTTTCCCGTAACTGCTCCTTAACAAAATTTTAATAGATTTACGGTAGCGTCACAGATCTGATTGCCATCCAGCACTGAATTGGAGGAAACATGAAGGTTTGGGTGAAATGAAATGTTGTAAGCAATTATGGAAAACAAGCAAGCCTTTGACAAACTACCTTCACTTCACGAACTGAAAGAAATAATCTCTTCTATTAAAGAGGCTGATTTATCTAAGGTTTCTTATAACAAATTAGTCAGTGCATTAACCTCTCTTCAATTTGTTCCTTTTGTAACTGCAAAATTAAGAAAAGGTCATTCCATTGAAAGAGCACGAATTAATAAACCTCAAGAAATATTCACAACAGAAAGTCAAATATCTTATCGAACTGATTATTCTAACATAATGTCATATGGAAGGGCGAATGTTCCTCATTTCTCATTATTCTATGGTGCATTCCAATCGGATGTAATTAGACACCCGAGGTTAGTAAATCTATTGGAGACTAGTGAAATATTCAGAAATCTTGAAAAGAATGAAGTGGAAAATGCTGATTTCATTATGACTGTTGGCAAATGGATAATCAAAGAAGATATTGAGGTTGTAGAAATGGTCTTTGATGAGAATTCTATTAAAAACTCGGCTGACATCAGACGTTCATACGAATTTCATTTAGAAAAATTAACAAAAGAACATCCTCAACACCAAGACCAATTTGAACTTATTCTACAATTCTTTTCAAATCAATTTGCCAAAAAAGAAATAAATTTTCATTACGACTATATGATTTCTGCTGCTTATACAGATATGGCAATTAACTGGAGAGGACATAAAGGAATAACATATCCCAGTGTGAAGACAGATTATCAAGGACACAATGTGGTTTTAACGCCATTTGTGGTCGATAGATATTTAGATTTAGAAATAGCAGCAATGTACAGAGTGGAAAAAAATGCCAAAAAGTCAATCATTTCACCCTTAAAACACTGTACTGATTTCGGCCCTTTAAATTCAAATTTTAAGTGGGTTGACTACTAACGAACACCAATAGAAATTGAAGAATAAATAGCTTCCGAAACCATGCTAAAAGTAATTGCTTCATCTCACATTCTTCTAAAAATCTTCGCAGATTTTTGAGTTGCTGTGTACTTTCAAAGAGAAGTATTCGCCTGCACGTTTAGCATTTAAATTAAGAGTTGTGAATCAAAAAGAAATACAAAAGCTCATCAATTACATCGAAGAAAATTTAAGGACTTCAGATGAAACCGAAGTTGAATTCTTAGATGCTAGAAATTATAAACCACGATTAACAAATAAACAGAACCAAGTTATTTTTGGAAGAAGAGGGTCAGGAAAATCCCTTCTAATGAAAACGTTGAATGGAGAAAAAAATCATCTTTATATTAAAACTAACCTTGAGGATTATAAAGACACAAGCTTCCCAAATTCTATTTTGCACGTACTGAATCAATTTTTAAAAGGTGTAAAAGGTAAAATAGGAAAGAATATAAAGTGGTACGAGTTTGGAAAATTATATAAGCTACAAAAACTCAAGAAAAGGATTTCCACAAAGATTAACCATTATGATAATCAATTAACAATTCCCGATAAATATGACGAAAGTTTAAAATCTAAAACTACTAGAGCCGCGGAAATAAATGGAGGAGTAGACAAAGGGCCAGTAAAAAGTTCTGGAAAAGCATCCTATACTGGTGAAAATGAAAGTCAAAAAACATACTTAAGAGATAAATTAAGTACAATTAAAAACGAAATCCCTGCTTTAAAAGAACTAATAAAAGAAATATCTACAGCTAACAAATGGATCCCATTATTTCTAGGTTTAGACGATTTCTATTTTATCCGTAAACTAGAACAGCCATTTTTCATTGATTTCTTTCATAGATTAACAAAGGACACTAATCTTTATATCAAAGTTGGGACTATTCGGTATAGATCGAAGCTTTATACCACTACTGAAGAATCTTATGTGGGTACTGAGCTAGGTCACGATATCCAGGAAATTGATTTAGATTACACATTAGACAGATTTGACTTGCTTCAAACATTTTTGAAAGAACTTTTGGATGAAGCAATCAAGCAAAGTAATTCCCAGTTGAATAGTAAAGATTTATTTTCAGAAAATGGTTTCAAACAACTCTGCATGGCTTCCGGAGGGGTTCCTAGAGATTTTCTTTCATTACTTCTAAAGCTACTTAATGGCATTTCTGAATCTCAGAAAATTAATAAAATTGATGTTACTGAAGTAGCAATTAGCAATTTTAGAAATAAAACAGATGCTTTCGCAAAAGATAGTGCAGAAGAAAAAGAAGTTCTGGAGTATTATTTAGCTCATTTAAAAGATTTCCTATTCAATAAAAAAAGAACTAATATGTTTTTAGTTTGTAATCCAGATTTGGAGGAATTTCCCCAGATTTCCCAAGCTATAAAGGAGTTAATGGACTTAAGAATGATTCATTTAGTTGAACCAATTACGAGCGCGGCCCCAAGCGATGGAAAAAAATATTCTGCATATATGATTGATATTGGTTTGTATACTAACTCTAAACCTAGAAATTTTAATCAGATTGAACCAGGAGCGTCTGACGATAAAGCAAGAAAAGATAAAATTAGAGCTTCACCAAGATTGAATCTTACTGAATTATCGAAGGAGCTAAAGGAAAATAATTTGCAAGAATTAGAATTATCACAATGATTCGAGTTTATATAGAGTAAAAAAAATAAAACTCTTTTGAGAAACTAAGCCAAGCATCTTTTCAAAATCCCTCCCAAAAATCCCATTTCCGCCACCCTTCTGTAACAAATGCTACACTTGTAGGTAACAAAAGTTACTGACCACCGCCTTCTCTAAGGGTACTTTTGCTTCATCAAAAATTAAATAGATGAAGAGAACAAGAACCTTATACTTAATTCCGCTACTGTTTTTCGGAATGCTTTTACAAGCTCAGGAGACAGTATCCATTGGAAAAGAGGAAGTGCTGGAAAGAGTACAGGATAACAACCGTCAGCTAAAGCTCTCCCAACAGGAGTTCCTGGCAGCCCGGGCACAATACCGGCAAACCAATGCGGTCTTTTTACCCAATATAAGCGTCTCCCACACCGGGATGACCACCAATAATCCCCTCATGGCCTTTGGTTCCAAACTGAACCAGGAGAGCGTCACCCAGGATGATTTCAATCCGGCGAGGCTCAATGATCCCGACCGTATTGACAATTTCGCTACTAAAGTGGAAGTGCAGCAACCGCTCGTGAACCTTGATGGTTTCTGGCAGCGCGGTGCTGCAAAGAAGAAGATGCAGGCCACTGAGCTGCAAAGTTTACGCACCGGGGACCACATGAAACTCGAAACCGAAAAAGCCTATATGCAGCTACAGCTCGCCTATAAAGCGGTAACTGTACTGGAACAGGCACTGGAAACTGCGCAGGCAAATTTGAGACTGGCCGAGAACAACTTTAAGCAGGGCTACCTGCAGCGATCTGATGTGCTGGCAGTGGAAGTCCGCGTGACCGAGGTGAACAACCAGTTACAATATGCCAGGAGCAACGTGCAGAATGCAAGCGATTACCTCATGTTCCTCATGGGCGAATCTATGGACGTGGTGTTGCTGCCAAAGGATTCTTTGAATGTGGAGATGTATGCAGTGAACGCTCCTGCCCTTCCCGGCGACCGTGCCGATATTAAAGCCATGGAACTGGCAACCGAGGCAAGGAAGAAAATGTATACGGCTTCAAAAATGTCATTTTTGCCACGCCTTAATGCCTTTGGAAGCTATGAACTCTATGACGATGAGATCTTTCAGGGTGACGCCAACGGATATATAGCCGGGGTCGCCTTGACCTGGGACCTGTTCGACGGCAGCAAACGCTTCGGAAAGACCCAGCAATCCAAAGCTGAATTCAAACAGGCACAATACGAACTTGAACAACACATACAACAGAGTCAGCTGGAATTGAACCGCGCCATCCGCGCTTTACAGGATGCAGAGAACAAACTGGAACTTACCCAACTGGCACTGGAACAATCCAAAGAAGCCCTTCGGATCCGAAACAACCGATACGAACAAGGCCTGGAAAAAACCACAGATCTCTTAGGAGCCGAAACCCAGTACTCCGAAAAGCAACTGGAGTATTATCAAACGGTGTATGAGTACAATTCTGCGGTGGCGTATTTGGAATTTTTAACCAGTAGTATTGAGAATTAGCAGTTGTCAGTTGTGAGTTGTCAGTTGTGGGTTATGAGTTGTTCCGGGTTACGGGTTCATTAAAAAACCGACAACTGAGGACCGACAACCGTCAACCGAAAACCGAGAACCGCCAACCGAAAACCGAGAACCGCCAACCGAAAACCGAGAACAGACAACCGACAACCGATAACCGACAACCGAGAAAAACCTTGAACATTAAACTTTGAACATTGAACCAATAGAGATATGAAAAAATTGATTTACACAACAATACTTGTTTCCCTGGTATTATTCGCGACCGGCTGTGGGAGCGATGATAAAAAACAGGCGGTGAATGAAGGTCCCGTTGTGCCTGTGGTGGTGGAAACACCATCGGGGGCGGGAGACCGCTTTCTCACTGCCAGCGGAAAGATCGAAGCGGTAAACAGCGCCAACCTCAGCACCCGCATGATGGGCTTTATAGATGACATTCACGTGAATGTGGGTGATAAGGTGAACAAAGGCCAGCTGCTGGTTTCCATCAACAACACAGACCTGCAGGCAAAGCGTGCCCAGGTAAATGCAGGAATCACTGAAGCTGAGGCCGCCTTTAACAACGCCCAAAAAGATTACGAGCGTTTCAAGGCTCTTTACGAAGAGCAGTCGGCTTCCCAAAAAGAAATGGACGACCAGACGGCCCGTTTTGAAATGGCGCAGGCGAGACTGGAAGCAGCAAAGCAAATGAAGAATGAGATCAATTCACAGTTTGCCTACGTCAATATACGCGCTCCTTTTAGCGGGGTAGTTACCAATAAATTTGCCGAAGAAGGTACTATGGCCAATCCGGGTCAGCCGCTCCTAGCTATAGAGGCTCCGGGGAATTTTGAGGTGACCGCGAGAGTTCCGGAATCAAGTATTTCTGAAATAGAAACAGGAACTAAGGTAGATGTCATTGTAAGGTCTGTTGACCAGAATGTTTCCGGAACAGTGGCCGAAGTAAGCACTTCGGCCAGCAACACCGGGGGACAATACCTTGTAAAGGTAGCCCTTGAAGATACCAAAGCAGACCTGAAATCGGGCATGTATGCTACTGTGAGGTTTCCGGTAGAGAAGCAGGAAAGCACCGCAGAAGCGGTGATGATCCCTACAGAAGCTACCGTTACCCGTGGTGACCTGAAAGGAGTTTATACCGTGAGTCAGCAGAACACTGCCATGTTAAGATGGCTAAGACTGGGAAGAACTTACGGAGACCGGGTAGAAGTCCTTAGCGGATTGAATCCTGATGAGGCCTACATAGTTTCGGCAGACGGGAAATTGTTCAACGGAGCAAAAGTGAATGTAAAGGAGTAAAGATGCGTTAAAGATTGAGGCAGTTATCCTCCCGACCGCAGGAAGGGAGATAGCGCCGAAAGCTTGGCCCCACCGAAGCTTGAGCGAAGGTGGGGAAACGCCCAAAGAACCATAAACAATATGAAAGAAGGATTAGCAGGCAAGATTGCCAAAGGCTTTATAAATTCAAAACTGACGGTGTTGCTCATGATCGTGTTTATGATCGTGGGTGTCTACGCATCGTTCTTGATTCCGCGCGAGGAAGAGCCGCAGATCGACGTGCCCATGGCCGACATATTTGTAGGCTACCCGGGTGCGAGCCCTACCGAGGTGGAACAGCGCATTATCAAACCCCTGGAAAAGATGGTTTCCAACATTCCGGGTGTGGAGTACGTTTACTCGACCTCCATGGAAGAACAGGGGATGTTGATCGTGCAGTTCTACGTGGGCGAGGATATTGAACGTTCCTATGTAAAGCTCTACAACGAGCTCATGAAGAACATGGACCAGTTCCCGCCAAATGTCACGCAGCCGCTGGTGAAGACCCGGGCTATTGATGACGTTCCCGTACTTGGTCTCACCTTGTGGAGCGAAAATTATGATGATTACCAGCTGCGCCAAATGGCCAACGAGCTGCGGCATGAGATCGAAAAGGTCGAAGATGTCTCTATCGTGAACACCATTGGTGGCCGCAACAGACAGCTGCGCGTGGTGCTCGACAAGGACAGGATGGCTGCCAGCGGAGTGGATATGCTGGGGGTTTCGGAAAAGATCCAGGCATCAAATCAGCAGCTTTCCTCCGGAAGTTTTGACCGCAACGACAGCGAAGTTTTGGTAAGTACCGGAAGCTTTTTAGAATCCCCTCAGGATGTGGAGAACCTCATCGTGGGAGTGAACAACGGGCAACCGGTTTACCTGAAGCAAATCGCAACTGTAAAAGACGGACCCGAAATTCCGAAATCTTACGTCACTTTTGGATACGGACAGGCGGTGGATGCTTCGGAAGCTTATCCCGCAGAATATCCTGCTGTGACTTTATCTGTAGCCAAACGCAAGGGAGCCGATGCGATGAAGATCGCCGATGTGATCCTGGAGAAAGTAGACTACCTGCAAACCAATCTTATCCCTGAAGATGTGCACGTGGAAGTGACTCGCAACTACGGGGAAACTGCATCGCACAAAGTGGGAGAACTTTTACTGCACCTCATTGGTGCGATCATAGCAGTAACCCTTGTTGTAATGCTGGCCATGGGCTGGCGTGGCGGACTCGTGGTATTCCTTTCGGTGCCCATCACCTTTGCCCTTACGCTGCTCAGCTATTACATGCTGGATTACACCCTGAACAGGATCACCTTGTTCGCCCTGGTATTCGTTACCGGTATTGTGGTGGATGACTCGATCATTATTGCAGAGAACATGCACCGGCACTTCAAGATGAAGCGCCTGCCATTCAAACAGGCTGCACTTTATGCCATTAACGAGGTAGGAAACCCTACTATCCTGGCGACTTTTACAGTAATTGCGTCTGTATTGCCAATGGCATTCGTAAGCGGATTGATGGGACCATATATGAGCCCGATGCCTATCGGTGCTTCCATTGCCATGATCCTGTCGCTGTTCGTGGCACTTACTATAACTCCATACCTGGGATTCATTTTCCTGCGTGAAAAGGAGAAAAAAGGTAAACGGGTGGAAGAAGCTGAGAAGAGGATCGAAGATTCTATGATCTACCGCATCTACAGGCGCTTTGAAGAGCCGCTTATCGATAATAAAAAGATCCGTTGGGGATTCCTGGGCCTAACCGCCTTACTCCTGCTGGGTTCTGTAGCCTTATTCTTTACTAAAGATGTGGCTGTGAAAATGCTGCCTTTTGACAATAAGAACGAATTCCAGGTGGTGATCGACATGCCCGAAGGAACTACGCTGGAAAGAACCGCCGTAGTTACAAAGGAGATCGGCCAGTACCTTAACCAGAGTCCGCAGGTGGTGAATTACCAGACATACATTGGTACTTCTGCGCCAATCACCTTCAACGGACTCGTACGTCACTACGACCTGCGGGGGGCGAGCAATACTGCCGATATACAGGTGAACCTGCTTCCAAAAGGAGACAGAAGTTTGCAGAGTCATGACATTGCAAAACTGCTGCGCCCGGATATACAGGCCATAGGAGATAAATACGGAGCCAATATTAAGCTGGTGGAAGTTCCGCCGGGCCCTCCGGTTTTGTCCACAATAGTCGCAGAAGTTTATGGACCCGATTATGAGACCCAGATCGCACTGGCAGACAGTATCCAAACCATTCTTCACAATACCGAAGACGTTGTGGATATTGACTGGATGGTAGAAGCCGACCAAAAAGAATACGAGTTTGAGATCGACAAGGAAAAGGCGATGCTTTATGGGATCGCACCTCAGCAGATCGTGTACACCCTGAATTCAGCTTTGGGAGAAAGAGCGATCACGCAGCTTTATGATGAGGAAGCTACCCAGCGGGTAGGCATTGTACTGGCACTGGATGAGGAGGAAAAATCTTCTGTACAGGACATTATGCAGATCAACATTGCTTCCCAACAGGGGCAAATGATCCCAATTGCAGATCTGGTTGAGCCAAAAGAGGTGACCAGGGACAAGAGCATTTACCGCAAAAATCAAAAGCGAGTGGTATATGTGCTGGCCGATATGGCGGGCGAACTTGAGAGTCCGGTCTACGCCATCCTGGGAATGGAAGAAAAGCTGAAGGAGATCGACATGCCTGCCGGACATGAGATCAGTGACCTGTATATGGGTCAGCCGGAATATGAAGATGACTACACCGTGAAATGGGACGGGGAGTGGCAGATCACCCTGGAGGTGTTCCGTGACCTTGGAATCGCATTTTTGGGAGTGATCGTGATCATTTACATCCTCATCGTAGGCTGGTTCCAGAACTTTAAAGCGCCTATTGTGATGATGGTGGCCATTCCGCTATCCCTCGTAGGAATTGTGCTGGGGCACTGGATCATGGGTGCCTTCTTTACCGCTACCTCCTTTATCGGAATGATCGCGCTGGCCGGGATCATGGTGCGGAACTCGGTGCTGCTCATCGACTTTGTGAACCTGCGACTGGAAGACGGAATTCCGTTGAAACAGGCAGTGATCGAAGCCGGTGCTGTGAGAACAACCCCTATCCTCTTAACTGCCGGTACGGTAGTGATCGGAGCCTTTGTGATCCTCTTCGATCCAATCTTCCAGGGACTTGCTATCTCGCTAATGGGAGGAACTATTGTCTCCACCTTCCTTACCCTCTTAGTAGTGCCATTGGTGTATTACATGATAGAAAAGAAGAAGTATGTGGATAGGGAGAATAAGGAGGTTGTTGAGAAAAGAGAAACTGAGGAAGTTCTTTAGTTGTCGGTTGTGAGTTATCAGTTGTGAGTTGTCAGTTAAATCAACACCAACGGATAACCGATAACCGACAACTGATAACCGACAACCGATAACCGACAACCGATAACCGACAACCGATAACCGACAACACTAATCATTAAACCTTAATCCTTAAACCTTTCAGAGATGAAATTACTAATAGTTACCAGCGTAGTTGCCTTCCAGAAGGACGTACTAAAGCTGTTCAAAAAAGCAAATATTGAAGCCTTTAGTTCTTCGGAAATAGACGGCTACAAGAATGGAAATTCCCTGGTCGCCACCCAGAGCTGGTTTCCGGGTGAAAAAGGCGGCAATGAATCTGTTATGCTGTTCTCCTTCACCGAAGAGGAAAAGATCAGTGATCTTTTCAAATACCTGAAGGAGTTCAATGAGCACCTGGAGACCAACAACCCTGTTCGCGCAGTTGTTTTACCCATAGAACAATCAATTTAACAATGAACAATTATCAATTATCAGTTAACAATTAAAATTCAAGATTATGCTAAACAGAGTAATACGCGGTATCGCCGGAACATTTATCCTAATCAGCTTACTGCTCGCAGTTTATTTAAATATCAACTGGCTGTGGTTCACCGCCTTTGTAGGAGTGAATCTGCTGCAATCCTCCATTACCCGCTGGTGTTTAATGGAAGATATCCTGAAGAAATTTGGAATTAAGGATGAAAAGCGGCAACTAAAGAAATCCGGCTCCAAAGCATAAGTTTTTTTGAAGGGTTGAAGCTGAAAATTCCGGAACATGACAAATGGCATGTTCCGCCTGAAGTTCAATGTCTACATTTATCTGTTAAACCAACTGTTATGAAAAAATTCCTTCTTCCCGTTGTTGCACTTTTGCTCCTCGCCGGGTGCCAGGACTCAAAAGCTGAATACAGTGCTCCCGAAACGACTAATCTGCGGATTGCAGCAGTAAAGCAGGAGCATCCCGGTAAAAAGCTGATGGAAACTTATTGCTATACCTGCCACAGTCCCTCTGCTCCTATGAATGAGGGCAGAATAGGTCCGCCAATGGCAGCTGTAAAAGCCCATTACTTGATGAACAATTCGACAAAGGAAGGATTTATAGACAGGGTGGTGTCTTTTGTGGAGGAACCTTCAGCCGAAAGATCCGAAATGCCCGGAGCGATCAAAAAATTCGGATTGATGCCTTACCAGGAATTTCCCGAAGGTACAGTAGAAAAAATAGCCGAATATCTTTATGATTACCAGGTTGAGGAACCTGAATGGTTCGCCGAACACTGGAAACAGGGGCCCGGAAAAGGCGTGTACCGGCAGCAGGGACAGCAGATGGGTAAAGGAAGACAGGGACAGGGAATGAGACAGGGCAAAGGTCAAAATAATATGGGCATGCAAGGACAAAATGCTGCCGACAGAGGATTGGAGATCGCACTGGAGACAAAGCAACTTCTGGGTCAGAATCTAATGGGAGCAATTCAAAAAGAAGGAACACTTCACGCTTTGGAATTCTGCAATGTTGAAGCCATTCCCCTTACCGCTTCCAAGGCAGAAAAATTTAATGTCCCAATACAGCGGGTTTCTAATAAGAGCAGGAACCCGCAGAACGAAGCCACTCCCGAAGAGGCTGCCTTGATCGACCTTTTCACGCATCAGGTGAGTGCAGGTAAAGATCCGCAGCCGGTACTAATACCCGAGAAAGGAACCACCCGCTTCTATTATCCTATAGTGACCAACAGCATGTGCCTGCAGTGCCATGGTAAACCGGGCGACATCGAGCCGCAGGTAAGGGAAAAGATCCTAAAGCTCTATCCGCAGGACAAAGCAGTAGGCTATTCAGAAAACGAGGTGCGCGGGATTTGGAAGATCGAGCTTCCAAACAGGCGCTAGAAATAAAAAAAAGATTAAGATCAAAGTCCTTCCAAAAAGACATTTTTGGAGGGGCTTTTTTATATACTACAGAGATTAAACCCGTCATGGAACAGCTTCTTTGGTAGTAAATCCGTAAATTTATTCTCCGGTCAACTCAGTTGAATTTGGCCCTCTTTTCTGAAAAAAATTAAAGATGAGAATAGCATTTCTAATCCTCATTATTCTACACGGACTCATTCATTTCCTCGGATTCTTAAAAGGCTTTGGTATTGCCGAAGTAAAAGAGCTAAGTCTTTCGATTTCCCGGCCTGTGGGATTGGTTTGGCTGGCGACCGGACTTCTCTTTCTGGTCTATGGTATTTCCTGGTGGACCGGTTACAAATTCAGCTGGGTCATAGGAATTATTGCAGTAGTGATTTCTCAGATCCTTATCATCATCTATTGGGAAGAGGCCAAGGCAGCGACATTGCCCAATCTCATTGTTCTAATTGTGGCGATCGTTTCCTTTGGCTCCTATAATTTCAACAGGCTGGTACAGGCAGATACAAACCGCATTTTAAACCGAACCCAATTGACACCGGAAAAAGCAGTTTCTGAAGAAGACCTTCAGGGACTGCCTCAACCTGTTCAAGAATGGCTCCGCCGGTCAGGGATCATTGGCAAGCCCTTTATAAGTAATGGAAGTGTTCTCCAAAAACTGGAGATGAAGATGAAACCCGAGCAGGAGAAATGGCTACAGGCAAATGCACTGCAGTATTCCACTGTAGATGTTCCGGCCTTTATTTGGAGCGTTGATGCCAGAATGAACAGTTTCATAGGCTTTTTAGGCCGGGATAAGTTCGAAGGCGGAAAAGGTGAAATGTTGATCAAACTTGAAGGACTGGTGAATGTTGTGGATGAAAAAGGAGAGAAACTGGATGAGGGAAGTCTGCAGCGCTACCTGGGGGAAATGGTGTGGCTGCCTACCCTGGCCCTAAGTCCTTATGTGAGCTGGGAAGCTGTAGACGACACTACTGCCGTTGCCACTTTGATATATAAAGACAGCAGAGGCAGCGGTACATTTAGTTTCAATAGTGACGGAGACTTCATAAGGTTTTCGGCACTGCGCTATAAAGGCAATGAATCCACCGCCCAACGGTATCCATGGGTGTTGAACGTGCAGGAGCATAAGAGCTTTGAGGGCATAAGAGTACCTTCGAAAATGTCTGCGACCTGGAAGCTGGAACATCAGGATTGGACGTGGTTAAAACTGGAGATCGTAGATATAAACTACAATGTCGGCGGTTCCAAAGCCGAAGCGGTAAAGAGATGAGCTTGTAATTTCCTTCCAAAAAATAGATTGGGCAGCAGCTTACCGGCTTTTTTCCTATATTTAGCAGAATTAGTTAACATTTTCTCTCTTTCCGGGTTCCCTACATCCGGAAAGTCAATCCTAAACCTGTATTTAACCTGAAGAAGAAACTTAAAAGCTGTAGAATCTTAAGCTCAGACTTTCTTGTAAGACATCAGCTGTACAGCCTGAATTTTGTCATGTTAGAGTTACAGCCAAACGTTGAAATCAAAATGACTATACCTCTCAAAAATGACATTTTTAGAGTCTCTTCCGGCTATCGTTTTACTTGGAAGAGTATGTTCTTGTAGGAATTCCATAAATTTACCTATGCCCGGGAGGATGAGCGCGTAAATCACACGGTGTAAATCTGTTCCATCTCAATTCTAAAGTTGTTCCGGGTTACCAACACATAAGATCATGATCAAGTTCTTTAGGAGGATCAGGCAAAATCTACTGACCGAAAATAAATTCAGCAAATACTTCCTGTACGCAGTTGGGGAGATCGTGCTGGTGGTCATAGGGATCCTAATCGCTCTGGCGATCAACAACAGGAATCAAAATCGTATCATCAGGGAAAAGGAGCAAGTCTACCTCATGGGGTTAAAAGAGGAGTTCCAGACCAGTAAAAGAAAACTTGAGGAGCTAATGGAAGTAAACCGCCGCAATTTCATAGGTGCAAAACAGGTAGTGAGTTACATTAGTACCGACACCAGGCCTTCGGAAAAAGAGTTGTCTGAATTGCTGTACCATACTTTTTCCTCAGATATTTCTTTTAATCCCAATAATTCTCTTTTGATCGAAATGATCAATTCCGGAAGTTTAAAGGATATTTCCAATACAACCTTAAGAGCAAGACTCACTAACTGGATCTCAACCATAGAAGATATTTCAAAACAGGAAAACGACCTGGGTCTGCAGCGGGAACTTGTTCTCGATTTTCTTAGAAGGAATGATTACAGCTTGAGAGCAATCCTTGAAGATACCGGGGTGAGCCGTGAACTTGACCTTCCGCAGGCCGCAAGTACTAAAAGCAATCTGGAATTGCTGAACTCCACCGCATTTGAGAATAATGTACTAATGTTCATTCTTTCTTCTCATGCCACCGAAGAGGCCCATTATAAACCCCTGTTGAAAAACCTGAACACCATATTGGTCCTCATAGATGATGAAATTGAATAAAATAAAAGCCCTGTTCATGCCTGTTACCTTCCATTCTCCCGTATATTCACCATATAGGACCAATCTATGAGTCGGATCTTAAGCCTTTTGCTTTTTCTTGTAATTATTAATTCACTACATGCACAAACCGAATTAAGACATGCCTATTATTTGGGAAGTGATGTGAGCCTGGGGAATTATGTTGGTCTTGACCTGGACGTAAATTATATCTATTCCGAAAAATATTCTTTGAGAGTGGGATATAGCGGACATGTACGCAAAGCAACCTCCTTACCCTATGACTACTCTGCCGGACTAGTAAACTCCATGCTGTTCGGTTTGGGTCAACCCGACGACCAGATGGAAAATTTTATGATCACGGCAGGTAAAATTTACAAACTGAACCAAAAAGGAACCATCCGGATGAATCTTTCATTTGGCCTGGGCTACACCACCATTAGAGAACCGGGGAACTGGCAAAGAATTGAGAATTCATTCCTGGTGGAAAACTATACCTGGAACTATAAAAAGTATAACACCGTAAGCCTAATTCTTAGTCCAAGATTGGAATTCCCGCTAACCCGCCTTTTTGGCTTATATCTTTCTCCTATGCTGCAAATCAATAAAGACAGGACCTATGTAGGTGTAGGAATAGGTAGTCTTTGGGGACAATTGAGAAAAAGAAATAGGACTGTTTCCAACGACAACTGAATTTCCCGTTAAAGCTTTGTTCCCAACAGCAGCGTATTACTTCCATACACCTCTTCCTTCTTCCGGAAATCTATTTTTAATTTGTCATTTTTGAGCAGGTTCGAGATCTGTACTTCATGAGCAGAATTTACTCCGGCGTTAAAAAGTATCTTTCCGGAAGGTTGCAGTAAACCCGCAAGATCTTTCCAGAAATTTTCAGAAAAGAACTGATCCGGCACCTCCAGGTCAAGAAAGAGGTCGATTATAATTAATCCGAATTTCTCAGGTGTGGAAGAAACATATATTTCAGCATCGGCGCAAATCAATTCAAGGGGCTGATGCGCCTCGATCCCAAATTCATTGATCGCAATTTCTATAATCGCAGGATCTATTTCTACCGCAGTGATCTTTCCGTAATAGTTGTATTTCTTCCGCAGCAGAGGAATTACGCTTCCGCCGCCAAGACCCAGAACTAACACCGGAGCAGCACGATCTGCACTGGTTTGTGCGAGTCCGCGGTCCATTACCTCTTGTAGTGCGCCATAGGAGTAATTGGCATTTGCGCTATCCAGCACCTTTCGGCCATTGATCCAGGTCACTTCCAGCATTCCACTAAAGTGGGATTCGTAGTTTTTGGTCAGGGGCCAAAGGTAACTAAGGGATCTTTTCATAGCCGTGCAAAAGTACGGCTTTGGAAGGACGTATTTAAAAGGACGAGGTTAGAAGGCGAGAATAATGTTTTCCGATTATTGATAATGATCTGAAACCAAACCACCATCCCTAAAAAAGAAATTTTGTAACACCGGTAATTTCCTCTCGTCTTTAAAGAAAGAAATCATCAATCAATCAAAAAACTGAACAATGAAAAAACTTGCACTAACCTTAATCGTATTGATCACACTTAACGCACAGGCACAAAGAAATGTAGAAAAAGAAGTTGCTTATCAAGGGCAGCCCGTAACTGTGGAATTTGCTTTTGCTTCAGATATTGAAATGAAGACCTGGAACAGATCTTCTATAAAGATCGAAGCTTTGGTAGATACCGAAGACAAAAAATACACCGAACAATATGAGCTGCAAGTGAACAGCAGCGACTCAAAGATCGAGATCAGTTCAAACATGAAGGATCTTCTAGAAGGCTACCATGTTGAATTTGGTGAGAGAAACGAACTAAAGCAAGAGATCTATTATACGCTTTATGTCCCCAAAGGTGTAAAGCTCGAATTATCCAGTGTTACGGGTAGTATGACTTCTGAATTTTTGCAGGGCGATTTTAAGCTGGACCTGGTAATTGGAAACGTACAAATCGAAAGATTTAAAGGGAACCTCGAACTTAACTCGGTCACCGGAAAGATCTCTCTTCCTGTAAAGAACAGCTCCTATAAGGTCAAGACCGTGATGGGAAATATTTATAACAACGACTCCGGTGCCACAAAGGAGAAAGGCTTTGTAGGCCAGGAAGTCTTCAAAGAGTTGCATAATTCACAAAGTCAGCTTACGCTAAATTCAGTAACAGGAGATATTTATTTGAATTAGCCGCCGTTAGGATGAAGTTGCAGCTGGTTAATAAAAGATCCCGCCTTGAGCGGGATCTTTATATTTATTCCGAAGGCAACATTTTCTTACCTCTCCAAAATACCATTTATTCCCTGTATTTTTCAAACCACGCGAGGATAGCTGCAACCTTGGCTATTAAGTTACTCGGCCGGTTTGCTATTCCGTGAGAAGCTCCGGGAATTCGAACCATTGCTGCATCCACTCCCTCGAGTTTTAGTGCAGTATAGAATTGTTCAGATTCGGCTATGGGAGTTCGGTAATCTTCCTCTCCGGTCAAAAGCATGGTTGGAGTGGTCACATTGCCAACATAAGTAATTGGCGAACGCTCGATATAGGTAGAAGGGTCTTCCCAGGGTTTATTTGGGAACCAGTATTTGCTGAAGAAAGCAGGATTATCTGCATAAAGTACAAAACTATACCAGTTGATCACCGGTTTGGCCACTACGGCAGCACTGAACCTGTTGTTCTTTCCAATGATCCATGCGGTAAGAACTCCGCCGCCACTGCCACCGGTAACAAACAGATTTTTCTCATCAATAAAGCCTTTTTCAATCACGGCATCTACTCCACTCATTAAGTCTTCGTAATCGTGGTTTGGATAGTCATGGTGAATAAGATTTCCAAATTCTGCTCCATAGCCACTGCTCCCCCGCGGATTGGAGTAAAGAACAACGTAACCCGCAGCCGCAAAAGCCTGGATCTCTGCTGAAAAAACCGATCCATAACTAGCAAAGGGCCCGCCGTGAATTTCGAGAATAAAAGGATATTTTTTATTTGGATCAAAATTAGGCGGGATTACCATCCACCCCTGAATTTCCCTGCCATCATAAGAAGATTTCCAGGTAATCTCTTCAACATTTCCCAATTCGCGATAGGAAAAGAGATCTTCGTTCAGACTTGTAAGCCGTTTCACATGCTTTCCATCTTTTACGGCAAGATCGGCCGGATGAAGGGGCGTTCCAAGGGTGTAGGCCAGCTTCCCGGAATTTGAAACTGAAAAAGCAGCTGCATTATACGGCCTCCCCAGGGAAAGTCCGCCAAGGTCATCGGCGACAACCTTTGTGTTTCCTTGTAGATCTATGTAGCCTATCTTTGTCTTTCCGTGGTCGTTGAAATTAAAGTAAAGTCCTTTTCCTTTTCCATCCCACTTAATATTCTCAATATCCCTGTCAAATTCTCCGGAAAGTTCCCTGACGTTGGTGCCATCAGGTTTCATCACGTATAACTCATTGATCTGGTAACCCAGGTATTGGTCATCATAGCCTGTAAAAGCTAAAAGATCTCCTTTGGGCGAAACTGCAGGACCGCTGTCGGGGCCAAGTCTATCTGTAATCGCCTTAATTTCTCCTGAAGCTATTTGCAGTTCATAGATCTCTGAATTATTGGGTTCCAGGTCTGCCCCTTCATGCAGATTCGCTGAAAAATACAGCTTCTTATCATCGGCAGACCAGGCTGGTGCTCCCAGATCTTCATCTTCAAAGGTCAGCTGTCTGGGAGTGCCTCCGTCTGTAGAGAGCACGAAGATCTGGTCATTCCCGGATTTTAAGTAGCCCTGGCCGTCGCCGCGATAATTAAGCTCATCAATATAAACTGGTGGTTCATTCCATTTTGCTCCTTCGGGTTTGGCAGGAAGCTGAATGAGAGATTGGCCTTTTTCAGGAACAAACATGGTAAATGCAAGTTGATCTCCCGCATGATTCCACGCGACATTTCCCGGGGATTGGGCGCTATTGGTGAGAGCGAAGCTTTCCCTGGTATCCATCCACATGAGAAAGAGCTTCATTTTTTCATCCTGCCTGTCAGAAAGGAAAACGATCTTTTTCCCGTCTGGCGACCAGCGCGGGGAAAGATCCCTTTGATTGCCCGAGGTGAGCGGCCGATTCTGAGTTCCATCGGAATTGACTATCCAGAGATTTGAATAATTTCCGTCGGTCATGATGTCTTTGAAGTTCCTCACGTAGATAATCTTGTCTCCATCAGGAGAGATCTGTGGGTCGGAAACATATTCCAGGTCAAAAAAATCGGTTAGTTCGATAGGAGTTTTCTGAGCCCAAACAAGGTTTCCTGAAGCAACGAACAGGAGCAGGAGTAGCAGTTTTTTCATAAAGCAGATTCTTATCTGTTAATAAATAAGGTCTCAAAATACAAAAACTCCAATTAAAGAACACTCTTAAAAAGGGGATGAGGTCTGGGTACTATAGTCCCGAAATAAATAAGCGCGAAGAAAAGGATCCTGGTAAAGAAGTTACTTCAGCAAGACATTTTTTAAAAGCAGCATCACTTACTTTTCCTGTTTAGGATGATCAGGTATAAAGCGACGATCGCGATGGTCAAAATCCCACCTGCTATGTAGATCTTGTATTCCATAAAAAAATAGGTACAGGCCCAAGGGACCAACAAAATTCTGAAATTACCCGGACCTGAAAAATGACAATTATCAGGTTTACTTCCCTGACTTGTATTTTTTTTCTAAATTTAAATACTGCTCATTTAAGTCACTCCCCCGCTACTTAACAGTTTTTACAAGAAGATCAATATGAAAAGTGTGTTCAAATTTATTGGCTTTGGTTTTCTGCTCTGTACCCTGACGGGAACATCAGGGTTTGCTCAGCTTTCCAATTATGAGATCGTAGATCTTTCTCATGAATTTTCAGAAGAGACTATTTACTGGGTCACGGCGAAAGAATTCGACCTGGATACGGTTTTTATGGGAGATACTGAAAAAGGGTATTATTATTCGGCATATGATTTTGCTACAGCCGAGCATGGGGGAACTCATCTTGATGCTCCTATTCATTTTGCCAAAGGCATGCATTCTGTGGAACAAATCCCGCTGGAGAATCTACTTGGTTCGGCCATAAAGATCGATGTTTCCGAAAAAGCATTAAAGGATAAGGATTACCAGGTCTCTGTTAATGATCTCGTGGCCTGGGAAAAACAGCATGGGAAGATTCCCGATGGCAGTATTGTACTGCTGCAAACCGGCTACTCCCAATTCTATCCCGATAAGGAAAAATACCTCGGCACCAGGGAACGCGGGGAAGAAGCTGTGAAGTTACTCCATTTCCCCGGTCTCTCCCCGGGCGCTGCAAAGTGGCTGGTAAACAACCGGAAGATTAAATCTATTGGCATTGACACTCCAAGTATTGACTACGGACAGTCGGAGTTGTTCGAAAGTCACGTGGTGCTGCTTTCAGAAAACATTCCTGTTTTTGAAAACCTCACCGCCCTGGAGAAATTACCTGCCAAAGATTTTGATGTTATCGCATTACCCATGAAGATCAAAGGCGGAAGCGGCGGACCTTTAAGAATCATAGCACTGCTTCCGAAGTGATCTATTGATTTTTAAGCAAAAGCCTTATTGTGCCAGTCAAATACTTCTTCAAGATCGATATCCATGACTGAGTCTACGACGATGCTTCATCCATATCTATTAAAAATCCTTTTTTCATAGCTGATTTTTCTAATGATTAAAAAATATGACAGGACTTGGAACTTTAATAATTAAAGTTTAGAGTACCAGAACCTGGTCGCTTAGATCCTTACCTGTTAATATTTTGGCATAGAACTCCAGATCATACCTTGTAGACTTATATGAAGTCTTGAGCTTCTGTTCCAGTTCGTGTAGGGAAAACGTGTAAACCTTAATCGTAGGATAAGTCTTAGCCCTGTTTATGGACTCATTCACACCAATCTCATACACTTCTGTACCCGCATCATAGCTAACGTACTCGGCGTACAGATTGTGCCTGATTAGTTCAACCAGTCCATGAGGAGCTTTCCGATTCCTTTTACACTCCCTGATCATACTTCCAAGAGAAGGCTTCCAGAGAGATTTCATTTCACTGCGGGTAACAAAAACTGCCATAACTAATTTTTCTAGATTTAATAATTAATTTTACTTTTCAATCCTTATTATTTACTGAAACCACCAAATCAGTTGATTAACATCAGAATAAAACACTTAAATAGTTAAAAGTCAATAAATAATGTAATTGAAAAAAATATAGGAGTGAAAAATCATTTTCATTTTTTCAGCAGCGTGAAATTTTCAAACTGCTAAAATTTAAGCTTCCACAGGCAAATTATTACCTCTCTAAAATGTCATTTTTGGATCCTCTTTAACATTTCTTCAGGTCCAAAACGTCTATTCATACTTTAGTTCTGCATAAGCAGCAGTTCCATGCTCATGTGCATCAAGCCCTTCTATCTCTTCCTGCTCACTCACCCGCAACTCGTTTGTATGTTTCAGGATTAAGAAAATGACATAGGAAGAAAGCGCTGCAAAGGCTGCTATTGCAGTAATTCCTACGATCTGGGAAAACAGCTGTCCCAGGCCGGCCATGCTTCCGAAGATCCCAACTGCCAGAGTGCCCCATACTCCGCAGGTAAGATGCACCGAAACCGCACCCACTGGATCGTCCAGCTTTCTTTTCTCCAGAAACGAAACGGAAAGAACTATAAGTATGCCCGAAACTGCTCCAATGATAAATGCATCAAAGATTCCCATAACATCTGCCGAAGCAGTGATCCCTACAAGTCCTCCCAGAATTCCGTTAAGTACCATCGACAGATCGTTGGCCTTGTATCGAAGCCTTGTAAAGAGGAAAGTACTAAGCCCTCCTGCCGAAGCCGCAATACAGGTGGTAACAAGCACCAGGGAAGTCTTCCCCGGATCGGCAGATAGTACCGAACCTCCATTGAAGCCAAACCAGCCAAACCACAACAAAAATGCTCCCACTGTTGAAAGCGGAATACTATGGCCGGGGATAACTTTGATCTCCCCTTCAGAAAATTTTCCTATTCGCGGCCCCAGATGATAGATCCCGACAAGGGCAGCCCAACCTCCCACAGAATGAACAAGGCTGGAACCGGCAAAGTCATAGAATCCAAGCTCATCTAAAAATCCGCCACCCCATTTCCACATTCCGATGATTGGGTAGACCAGGCCCACGTAAATAATGGCAAATGAAATGAAGCCGCTAAGCTTGATCCTTTCGGCTACAGCGCCTGAAACTATAGTTGCGGCTGTAGCTGCAAACATGGCCTGAAAAAGGAAATCGGTATAGAAAGTATAATTGCCACCTACGTATTCTGCAGATAGACCATTCTCCGGAAGTGGTATTCCAAATCCGGCAAAACCCAGAAATCCACCCGCAAAGATCTCTCCCGGATACATAAGACTAAAACCGACCAGGGTATAGGTAAGGAGACCAATGATAATGACCATGACATTTTTAAATAGAATGTTGATGGTGTTCTTTGCACGGGTAAGGCCAATTTCCAGCAGAGAAAATCCCAGATGCATAATAAAGACCAGTGCTATACATAGCATCATCCATACGTTGTTGACTGCGAAGTTTACATTTTCCATAATTAACTGAGAGATTTAGTTCCGGATTCTTGCGTTCTTATTCTATAGGCTTCTTCAATATTGGAGACGAAAATTTTGCCATCTCCCTCTTTTCCTGTGTGTGCGGTCTTTAGGAGAACCTGTACTGTTTCGTCAGCTTTTTCAGGAGATACTACTATTGACAACATTCTCCTGGGAATATCTGATGTACTATAGGCCACCCCACGATAGACGTGACCATGGGTTTCATTTCCAACTCCGGTAGCATCCCAATAAGTAAAGAACACTACCCCAATCTCCTGAAGCGCCTGTTTTACTTCCTGGAACTTTTCACTACGAATGATAGCTTCGATTTTTTTCATTTTTGAAGAATTATATGAGATAAAAGTATGTAAAAACAATTTAACCCCTATTAAAAATAGGGGTAAAAAGTACATATTTGTGTTTTTATAAAAAGTACCCCCTAAATTTATGGGGTAATTAAAATACAATATATCTTTTTGCATTTTTGACCGCTGCTATAAGCGACTGCCGGAAGATTTCTGAATAATGTGACACTTTTGGAGAGACTATAAAAAAGAAAAAGCCTTCCTTCGGGAGAAGAAAAGCTTTGGATTTTGAGTATTTCAAAAAATCTGACCCCTGAATTCCATTTAGAACTTCCTGGCATTCGGGATGTTCAGACTTTAGATATATATCTTTTATTCCGGAGAAAAATCAGATTTTTTTAGGTTGGGCGGAGTGATCTAAAACAAAAGGTAGATAATGCTTTCTTTTTTCATATTCAGAAATTAGCATTTCCCTAAGCTGCTCATTATTTCTCATAAGAGAGAACATGGCTCCCTGCGCCCTAAGTAGTCTTGCTTCTCTGTCGACTCCAAGCTCCTGCTTGTACAGTTCTTTAATTGCTGCTACAAATTCATTGTACATGTTGAACTCTTCTCCCTGAAGATTCTTAAGAATAGCTGAAAAACAAAAAGCTTCCAGTTCAGGCTTTCTTTCTGAAAGAGTTTCGGTGATGCCATTCAAACCTGCACAGACTTTCCCTTTATAGGAGCCTTCTGCAGTTATTCCAAGAATATTGAAATATTTGACAGCAACGTTAAGCAGCTGGTCCACTGAAACGGTATCTGCAACAACCGACCTGTTTTCTACCTTTTTTGAAAGTGCAGTCATTAAATGATCAAATTGGGGATCCCTTTTTAAAAATCCGGTAAACTCCTCCTGAAGCTCCTCCTCTTTTTCGATTTCCATCAACTGTTGGTAGGCTTCACGATCTGTAAAATTGGTAAGCCAATATTCCAGGAAGACTTTGTTGTTATTAACAAGTCCGGAAAGCGGATGTTCCCTATCGAGTTCTTTTACCCAACTTCTTAAATATTCTCTACCCTCATAATTTTCTTTTTTGATATGGAAAATCTCGTCATAGTCATCCTGAATTCCTGATGAACTTTGAGCAAATAGAGCGGATTGGATAAGCGTGAACGAAATGAAAAATAAAAACCTCATAAATAAATTTTTTTCAAATATAACTAAATACTTAGTTTCACCTAATAATTTAGTTGAAAAGATTTAATATTTTAAGATATCCGGTATCCATACGTTCCAGTACTTTTTGTAATCACCTTTTTCAAGCGTGATTAGATCCTGCGCAACCCAGTAGTGGAACTGGTCCTTATGCATCGAGCGGTAAAAGTTGTTAATATCTGCAGCATTCTGTGCAGTGTACACTACAAATACCCGATCTGCATTGTACGGGCTGACCCACGAACTGACCAGCTGAAGATTCTCCCCTTCTATGAACTTGTTAGTATAGATTCCTTTCTCGCTTATGCTGATCGGCAATTCATGGAAGTTATCTTTTAGCAGCAAATTGCCCTCTACTGTCCCAAAAAGGACCAGATCATAATTTTCAAGGTCCATCAAAAAAGCCTGCTCGTCTGTCACCAACTGAATTTTTTCACTGAACATGTTCTTGTATTCCTCTGCAAAAGCATGCATCTTCTTTTGCGCAGCCTTGTCAGTTTCATGAGTACCAACAACAAATAAGGTAGTACTGTCTCTCGCAAACTCGTATGGCTTCGGAATTTTTTGTATCTCCGGCTGCAAAAATCTCTTCAGATTTTCCGTTTTTTGAGACAGGTAATCCGGTGTAATTTCTGAAAAGGCGGTGATCAATTCAGGAACATAGGTTTTAAAGGTGGGAAATTCTGTGCGGTTCTGTTGGTAGATCCTGAGCTTTTCCCGCAACTTGTCAAGGTATAGAAATTGCCTGCCCATTTCCTTTTTGTAGATGGTCTGTTCCACCAGTTGAGGTTCAAGGTGCTGAGCCATCATTTCAAGAACAGCAGCTCTTACCACATGTTCATTAACAACAGGCATCCAGTTGTGATAACCCTGCTGTTTCATGGCATTTTCAACGTGAGAGTATAGCGGCTCATACCCCTTTAATGCTTCGGAATGCTCATCCATTTCAGGATTGACAAAACCATGTGAAAATTCGTGAAGAATGAGCTCCTGTAGAGACAGAGTAGGTTCAAAAACCGGAATTCCTCCTGATTTTTTGTTGGTCTCGACTATTGCATAAAATTCAGATCTACCAGTACTTTCAATGATCTTCCCGAAATTCCCGTAGTTACTAATCAGGTTCAGGATCACAGTATATTTATCTCCTTCTTTTCCGAAGAAATCCTCGAGAAGATCCACAGCTTCAAAATCTCTAAAGGTATATCTGGTCTGGGAAAGCACCTGCTGGTAAAAATCTTTCTGCTCTTTATAAAAGAATTGCCGGAAACCGGATACCTCAGCATAATCTTGAAAAGCGGAAGCCAGCTTCTCCAGCTGTTCCATACCTCCTCCCCTTTCGATTATTGCGGCGGGCATGTTCTCTTTGATCCTGAGATCCTCATCCAGGTGTAGTAAAAAGAACATGGGATCATCTACACCCCAGCCTTTTTGCCAGGTTTCCCGAAGCACAGTCGGCGCCGCATGATCCTTCCATGGAGAAAACCTGTCTAAAATGTCTTTTTTGTAGGGTATGTTTGACAAAGTCATTCCGGAATGTCCGAACTGCATGGCAATGATATTGAACAGTTCGATCCTGGGATCTATTGTATAGTTGACGCCGTTCACTTCGACATCATAAGGTTTCAGGTCCTCGGCTGCAAAGGCACCGGTATTCAGGAATAGGATAAAGAATGGAAAAAATAAAATAAGTCTCATTTTGAAAAACATTTTGATGATTGATGTATTCAAAAGAGCCTAAAAGAGTGGAAATGTTACACTTTCGATAAATAGATATCATAAAGAGATATTTTCATTGCTAATTCAGCATAAAAAAACAGAAAAAGATGCAGCTCTAAAAGCTGATTTTCCCGCGCCCTTCTGAAGTTACTTTGCTAATTAGTGAGAGATGTATCCCGGGAACCGGGGGATAAGGAAATAAAAAA